>JBOFBK010000475.1:0-2338 GCA_051645525.1 Dermatophilaceae bacterium
TGGTTCGGGGGGGTCCACGGGGGGCGACGTGCGCTGTGGTTCGGGGGGTCCACGGGGGCGACGTGCGCTGTGGTTCGGGGGGTCCACGGGGGGCGACGTGCGCTGTGGTTCGGGGGGTCCACGGGGGGCGAAGCCCCCCGTGTGTTAGACGTCGGAGCGCATCAATCGCGTCCACGCCGCAGCCACCGCGGCGAGCACCCAGGCACCGACCACTGCGGCACCCACGCCGGGGTCGAAGGGGCCGGACAGGGTCGTGAACGAGGTCGCCGCTTCGGACGGCAGGTAGTCGAGCACGCCCTCCCAGTCGTCCGGGAGGAGCAGCCCACCCAAACCGGGAACGATGAGGATCAGGCCGGCGAAGCCACCGATGGCAGCGCCGAGACCGCGTAGGAGCACCCCGAGCCCGAGGCCGATCACCGACATCCCGACGAGGTACAGACCGGTGCCGACGACCGCGCGGGCGACCCCGTCGTCACCCCAGGCGGCGGCCGGCTCGCCTCCGGCGTCGAGCACCGCGGTGCCGACGGCCCAGGCAGCGACCGTCGCGAGCAGCACGATCGGACCGACCAGCGCGACGAACGAGACGACCCGGGCGAGGAGCGCGGTCCAGCGACGCGGCACGGCGGTCATCGTCGTGCGCACCATGCCCGAGCCGTACTCGCGGGCACCGACGACGACCCCGAGGATGCCGAGGATGAGCACCGCGGGCGTCGCGCCCGCGAGCACGGTCGAGAGCGGGTCCGAGCCGGCCGCGGCTCCTGGGCCGCCGCCGCCTCCGGGCCCGACGCCCTCGGTGGCACCGGTCGCGGTAGAGGCGGCGATGGCGCCGATGCCCACCAGTACGACCGCGGAGGCGAACAGGGTCCACAGGGTGGAGCGCACGGACACGAGCTTGATCCACTCGCTACGCACGACCCGGACGAAGGTGGTGCGGCGGCCGTCGGCAGGCCGGGCAGGGCGGCGTGGTGACTCGCCGGCGCTGACTGGGGGGATGTCGTGGGTGGGGGCGGTCGTCGTCGACATGGCGGGGCTCCTTCGGGAGGTCGTTCGGGGTGGGGTCAGGCAGCGATGCCGGTGGAGTGGCCGCGGTAGTCGACCGTGTCGCGCGTGAGCGCCATGAACGCCTCCTCCAGCGACGGGGCGTCGTCGGCGAGGCGGTGCAGCACCACGCCGTGCGCGGCGGCGACCTCGCCGACCCGGCTGGCCTCGACACCGCTGACGGTCAGGGCGGTCGCCGAGGTGGTCGTCACCGAGGCACCCGCCCCGGCCAGCGCGGCCGACAGCACCTCGGCCTGCGGGGTCTCGACGTGCACCGTTCCCGCGGAGGCACGGCGGATGAAGTCGCTCATCGACTCGTCGGCGAGCACCTGGCCGTGGCCGACGACGACGAGGTGGTCGGCGGTCAGCTCCATCTCGCTCATCAGGTGGCTCGACAGCAGCACCGTGCGGCCCTCGCGGGCCAGGCCGCGCAGCAGGTCGCGGATCCAGAGGATGCCGTCGGGGTCGAGCCCGTTGACCGGCTCGTCGAGCATGACGACCTCGGGGTCGCCCAGCAGGGCCGTGCCGATGCCGAGCCGCTGACCCATGCCGAGCGAGAACCCGCCGGCCTTCTGGTCGGCCACCGCGGCCAGGCCGACGATCTCCAGGACCTCGTCGACCCGTGCCTTCCCGATGCCGACGGTGGCGGCCACCGCACGCAGGTGGTTGCGGGCGCTGCGCGCCTTGTCGACCGACTTGCCGTCGAGGAGCGCGCCCATGGTCGTGATCGGTGCCGGGTCGCGGCGGTAGTCCCGGCCCGCCACCCTTGCGTGGCCGGAGGTCGGGGCGTCCAGCCCGAGGACCACCCGCATCGTCGTGGACTTGCCGGCGCCGTTCGGGCCGAGGAAGCCGGTGACCCGGCCGGGCTGCGCGGTGAACGTCATCCGGTCCACCGCTGTTGTAGGTCCGTACCGCTTCACCAGGTCGACGACCTCGATCATCATCTGCTCCGTCCGTGCGAGGCCGGGAGCTGCTCTCCCGGCTGGTCCCCACCACGGTCGCCCCCGACGGCGCGAGTCGTCATCCGCGTGGCGTGGTGTCCCCGGCCTACCGCGCCTGCGGTAGGCGGATGACGCCGTCGCTAGGGAGGCTAGAGCGGATCCTTCGATGTGGCCTCGCCGTCCGAGACGGCGGACGTCCATCGGCGCCGTCGTAGTACCACCACTGATGGCGCCCAGTCGGATCAGGTGCCCACTGGCAGCTGACGGGTGAAGCCGGCCCGAACAGGCGTGGGGTGTTGCGGGGCCGCCACGGCGATCACGATGACGACGACGGTGGCGACAATGGCGGCGAGGAAAAG
>JBOFBK010000476.1:0-8918 GCA_051645525.1 Dermatophilaceae bacterium
AGCGCCTGGTGCTCGGCGAGGAAGTCCGAGGTCGGGTGGCCCCACGGCCGCGGGTTCGAGTGGATGAGGATGACGTACTTCACGAGCGGCTCCTTCGCTGGTGGGCGCGGCGGGTCCGTGCCCATGCTGCTACGTCGGACCCGGCACCCGCTTCTCGACACCTCCCGGCGACTGTCCGGCACCTCCCGGCGGTTGTCCGGCACGCTCTGCACCCGGACGACCGGGTTCACGGATGCGGCCCGCGCGCTACTCCACCTGTTGGCCGACAACGCCCCACGCGCGGGCCACCTCGACATCGCCCACGAGGTCACCGACGGCGCAGTCCGGGATGTCGGCGCGGATGCCGTGCGCGCGCCCTCCCGCTGAGACGACCGCGATCCGCGTCGCTGGCCAGACCAGCTGTCGCACAGGGAGCCGACGGCGATGCCCACTGAGACTGAAACTGAGACGAGAACCGGCGAGCCCCTCCCCAGTCGACCTAGGGAGGGGCTCGGCTCGTGCTCAGGTTGGCGGTGGCGGTGGGATTTGAACCCACGGAGGGGGTGAACCCTCACACGCTTTCGAGGCGTGCTCCTTAGGCCGCTCGGACACGCCACCGCCGGAGAGGTTACCCGAGCGCTTCGCGGCGCCCGAAATCGACAGGTGCGCCGGGTCGTCGGGCTTCGAGCAACCCGCGCGCTCAGGGGGTTGTCGCAGGGTCAGGACGCTATAGCGCCCTGACTGGACGGCATGCACCTGAGCCCGCGGCCAGGGAGGGGCGCTCGTCAACCCGCGCGGGGGTGGGGCGCTCGTGAGCCCGCGCGGGGTGGGGCGGGTGGGCGAGTTGCGGTTACGCGCGGTGGGTGGCGAAGAAGCGGCGCACCAGGGCGCCGCACTCCTCCTCGAGCACCCCACCGACCACCTCGGCCCAGTGCGTCGAACGCCGGTCGCGCGGCACGTCCCAGACCGAGCCGCACGCACCGAGCTTGGGATCCCAGGCCCCGAACACCAGCCGCGCCATTCGCGAGAGCACGACGGCTCCAGCGCACATCGGACAGGGCTCCATGGTCACGAACAGCGTGCACCCCTGGAGCCGCCACGACCCGAGCACCGCGGCAGCCGCCCGCACCGCCACCACCTCGGCGTGCGCCGTCGGGTCCCCGAGCGCCTCCCGGGCGTTCCAGCCCTCGCCGAGCAGAGCGTCATCCGGCCCGACGACCAGCGCCCCCACCGGGACGTCGCCCGACGCCTCCGTCCGCTCGGCGAGGGCGAGCGCCTGCCGCATCCGCGCCTCGTCGCGCGGGTCCACCGGAGCTGCCACGCGCTAAGTTTCCCGCATGCGCGTCATCAACCCGGACCACCGGCTCATCGCCCACAAGCTCACCTACCTCCGGGACAAGCGCACCGACTCCCCCACGTTCCGACGGCTCGCCGAGGAGCTGATGACGCTGCTCGCCTACGAGGCCACCCGCGAGGTGCGGGTCGAGCCGTTCGAGATCGAGACGCCCGTCGCCCCCACCACCGGCATCAAGCTGTCCAACCCCAAGCCGCTCGTGGTGCCGATCCTGCGCGCCGGGCTCGGCATGCTCGAGGGGATGGTGCGGCTGCTGCCGAGCGCCGAGGTCGGCTTCCTCGGGATGCAGCGCGACGAGG
Organism: Dermatophilaceae bacterium; assembly: GCA_051645525.1. Lineage (GTDB taxonomy): Bacteria > Actinomycetota > Actinomycetes > Actinomycetales > Dermatophilaceae > JBOFLG01. The sequence goes on from JBOFBK010000476.1 coordinate 1,633, forward strand.
AGACGCTGGAGGCCATCACCTACGCGAACCGGCTGCCCGACGACCTCTCCGGCCGCCAGGTGTACGTGCTCGACCCCATGCTCGCCACCGGCGGGTCGATGACCGACGCCATCCGCTTCCTCCTCGAGCGCGGCGCCGACGACATCACCGCCGTCACCCTGCTCAGCGCGCCCGAGGGCATCGCCCACCTCGAGCGCGAGCTCGCCGACGTCGCGCCCCCGGTCACCCTGGTGACCGGGGCGATCGACGAGCGTCTCAACGAGGTCGGCTACATCGTGCCCGGGCTCGGCGACGCCGGCGACCGGCTCTACGGCCTGGCGCAGTAGCGCACCAGAGACCATCGGCCGCTCGGATGCCGGCCGGTTGGCGGGCCGACATTAGGCCTGCCGAGTGGGCGACGTGTCGGTCGGGCACCCCTCGCCTGTTCGAGGGGGACTCCGGCAACGGGCGACACGCCGGGTCGCGTAACATCCGCCACACCCGTCACCTCTGCGACAATCCTCGTCGTGGCGTGCGCATGGGGCGCGCCCATCAGGCAAGGAGAACCCTTCGTATGCCCCCGATCAAGAAGATCGTCCTGTGGGTCCTGGTGATCTTCATCGCCTACGCCGTCATCACCTCGCCGAGCGACGCTGCCGACATCTTCCAGTCGGCCTGGGACGTCATCACCAACGGGGTCGCGAACATCGCCGAGTTCTTCAACGACCTGATCTCGGGCGAGTGACGTGGCGCGCCAGCCGCGCCTCGACCGCGAGCTCGCGCGCTATCTCGTGTACGGCGAGAACGTCGTCGTCGCCGTCCGCCGGCACTGGTTCCACCTGATCAAGGAGATCCTCCTGATCTCCGGCGCCACGGCGCTCGCGCTCTGGGCCGACCTGTCGACCAGCGACGGCGGCAGCGGCCCGGCCCTGCGCAGCTTCACCCTCGCGGTGTTCTGGGTGTCGCTGGCCTGGTTCCTCTGGGCGGTGCTCAACTGGCGGCACGACTGGTTCGTCGTCACCGACAAGCGCTTCCTGCTCTTCTACGGCTTCATCCGCCGCAAGGTCGCGATGCTGCCGCTCCTGCGGGTCACCGACATGACGTACGACCTCACCGTCCTCGGCCGGATCATCGGGTACGGCAGGTTCGTCCTCGAGTCGGCGGGGCAGACGCAGGCGCTCTCGGTCATCGAGCACGTACCGGATGCCGACCGCCACTACCGCGCCATCTGCACCACGCTGTTCGGGCCGAGCGGTGCAGCGGGCGGCTCGCCTGGCGCTGCCGGCGAGTCCGGCGCGGACGACACCGACCCGACCGCACCACCGGGAGAAGACCGCCTGTCCCCGGATGACGACGGGCCCGGGTTCGACGACGGAACCGGCAGCCGAACCGACACCGAGCGCGAACCCGACCCGGCCGGGTCGCCCACCAGGCGGCAGCTGCCGGCGAGCCCGGTGCAGGTCTCCGGCCGGGGCCACCCGCGCAGGAAGCCGTCGGCGGAACCGGAGTCGTGGTACCGCAGCTCCAACCTCAGCGGTCGCCCCCGTCTCGGCGACACCGGTGAAATCCCTGTCATCCGCCCGCTGCACCGGCGCGCCGACCGCGACTGAGCCCCGCGGCCGGGGAGACCGGCGCGACGGCCACCCCGGAACTCGGACGCCGCCGGGGTGCTCGGTGACGCCGGCACCGCGACCGCCATCGGTACGGCGAGCGCCGGCAGGCCTCACCGCCAACGGATCTCAGGGACGCAGCAGCGCCTCGGCGGCACCGCCGCCCGCGGTGGTCGAGACGCCATCCACGTCGAGCGCGAGCTCGCCGAGCGGCACGTCGACCACCGGAGTGCGCGCCGCCGGATGCCGCTCCCCCACCGCTCGCTCGCTCTTACCGGACCCGGTGTCGAGCGGCAGCTCGAGCTCGAGCACCCCCTTGCCGAGGCGTCCGTCCTCGGGGAGCGGAACAGGGTAGGTGCCGGTGAAGCACGCCGTGCACAACCGCTCCGGCGCCTGTCCGGAGGCGTCGACCATGCCCTGCTCGGAGATGTAGCCGAGGGTGTCGGCACCGATCGAGCGGCACACCTCATCGACCCCCAGCCCGGTGGCGATCAGCTCGGCCCGGGTGGCGAAGTCGATGCCGTAGAAGCACGGCCAGCGCACCGGCGGTGAGGAGATGCGCACGTGCACCTCGGCGGCGCCGGCCTCGCGCAGCATCCGCACCAGCGCTCGCTGGGTGTTGCCGCGCACGATCGAGTCGTCGACGACGACGAGCCGCTTGCCGCGGATGACGTCGCGCAGCGGGTTGAGCTTGAGCCGGATGCCGAGCTGGCGGATGGTCTGCGACGGCGCGATGAAGGTGCGCCCGACGTAGGAGTTCTTCACCAGCCCCTGGCCGTACGGGATGCCGGACTCCTGGGCGTACCCGATAGCGGCCGGTGTTCCCGACTCCGGCGTGGGCATCACCAGGTCGGCCTCCACCGGGTGCTCCCGGGCGAGCGCCCGGCCCATCTCGACCCGCGCCTCGTGCACGACCCGGCCGGCGATCGTGGTGTCGGGCCGGGCCAGGTAGACGTACTCGAACACGCAGCCCTTCGGCTCGGGCTCGGCGAACCGCCTCGAGCGCAGGCCGTGCTCGTCGACCGCGATGAGCTCGCCGGGCTCGACCTCGCGCACGAACGACGCGCCGACGATGTCGAGGGCGGCCGTCTCGGACGCCACCACCCAGCCGCGCTCGAGCCGCCCGATCACCAGCGGCCGGATGCCGTGCGCGTCGCGTGCCGCGTACAGGGTCTGCTCGTCGACGAACACGAAGCAGAACGCCCCACGCAGCAGCGGGAGCACGTCGAGGGCGGCCGCCTCGACGGAGCGGTCGGGGTCGTCGGCGAGCAGCGCGGTGACCAGCGCGGTGTCGGTGGTGTTGCCTCGGGCCAGCTCGGTGAGGTCGCCGTCGCCGTTCAGCTGGGCGCCGTCCGGCCGGCGCTCCCCGCGCCGGGTGAGTACGACGTCGCGGAGCTCGGCGGAGTTGACGATGTTGCCGTTGTGCGCCAGCGCGACAGTGCTCCCGGCGTGGCCGCCGAGCGTGGGCTGGGCGTTCTCCCAGGTGGAGCCGCCGGTCGTGGAGTACCGGCAGTGCCCGACCGCGAGGTGGCCCCGGAGCGAGGCGAGCGAGCGCTCGTCGAACACCTGCGACACCAGGCCCATGTCCTTGTACACCAGCAGCCGCTGCCCGTCGGACGTGGCGATGCCGGCCGACTCCTGGCCGCGGTGCTGCAGCGCGTACAGCCCGTAGTAGGTCAGCTTGGCGACATCCTCGCCGGGCGCCCAGACGCCGAAGACCCCGCAGGCGTCCTGGGGGAGGTGCTCGCCAGGCAGGAGGTCGAGGGTCAGGCGTCCGTCACCGCGTGGCACGTATCTCATCCTCCCACAGTGCCGGACGACGCCCGGGCGCGTTCCGCATCCGGCACTCCGCCTCGGCCACCTGACGACCGACGAGTTGCCTCGACAACCGTACGAGGCGCGGCGGACCGTGTGGCGCGAGGCGAGCGCGGTGACGACCCTAGAGACGGCGGTCGCTGCGGCGGTCGAGCGCCAGCGCCACCAGGGCGGCGAGCAGGGCGAAGATCCCGGCGCCGAGGAACCCCAGGTACCCGACCGCCGACGTGCCGCTGTAGTCGCCCCGCGCGGGAGACACCGTGTCGGGGGCGAACCAGTCGAACAACGCCGCTCCCGATCCGAGAGCGAACCCCAGGACGGCGCCGGTGAGGATGATCGGCGCGAACCGCGGCCGACGAGGTGCTGTCACGGTCCTTACGGTACGGGAGGAGGATGACGACCCGGCCGTCGGACCGCGCACACTGGAGCCATGCCGCAGCGCACCGCATCCGCCGGCCTCCGCCGCTCCGAACCCTGCGCATGACCGCTGTCACGCCCGCGCCGCCCATGGCGCCCACGACGGTTCGGCCGGGCCGCCGCTGGTACGCCCTCGGCGGTGTGCTTGCCGCCGCCGGAGCCGCCGGCGTCGGACATCTCGTGGCCGCGTTCGTCTCACCCGAAGCGTCGCCGGTACCGGCCGTGGGGTCCGCCGTCGTCGACCTCGCGCCGGCCGCGCTCAAGGAGTGGGCCATCTCGACCTTCGGCACCGCCGACAAGCCGATCCTCGTCGGGTCGGTGCTGGCGGTGGCGCTCGCCGGAGCCGGGGCGGCGGGTCTGGTGGCCCGGCTCCACCGCACGCTCGGCCTGGGCCTGCTGGCGGCCCTGGCGCTCACCACCTCGCTCGCCGCCGGGCTGCGTCCGGCGAGCACGTCGATCGACATCGTCCCCGGAGCACTCACGGCGGTCGCCGGAGTGGGGCTCACGTCGTGGTTCCTCGTGCTGCTCGACCGGTGGGGTGCGGCGGCATCCGACCCGGCCGCAGGCGCCGGTGCCGACCGAGGTACCGGTCCCGACCGAGGTACCGGTCCCGACCGAGGTGCCGCAGGCCCTGGCGCCGCGCACCGTCGCCAGGTGCTCGCCGCGGCCGCCGGGCTCGGCGCGGTGGCTGCTACGGGCGGCGCTCTGGGACAGCTGCTCTCGCGGTCGAGCACGCCGACCGACGTCGTGCTGCCGTCGCCCGCTGAGCCGCTCAGGCCGCTGCCGCCCGGCGTGGAGTCCTCGGTGCGCGGGGTCTCGTCGTTCCGCACGCCGGTCGGCGAGTTCTACCGCATCGACACCGCGCTCGTCATCCCACGGGTGTCCACCGAGGACTGGTCGCTGACCATCGACGGCGACGTCGACGCACCGTACTCCCTCACCTTCGAGCAGCTGCTGGCCCTGCCGATGGTCGAGGCCGACATCACCCTGGCCTGTGTGAGCAACGAGGTCGGCGGGCCCTATGTGGGCGCGGCCCGCTGGCTGGGCGTACGCACTCGGGACCTCCTTGAACGGGCGGGGGTGCGATCCACCGCCGACCAGGTGCTGAGCCGGTCGACCGACGGGATGACCATCTCGACGCCGATCCAGGCCCTCACCGACGGCCGCGACGCGCTCGTGGCGGTGGCGATGAACGGCGAGCCGCTGCCCGCTCGGCACGGCTTCCCGGCCCGCCTGGTCACGCCGGGGCTGTACGGGTTCACCGGGGCGACCAAATGGCTGACCCGGATGACGGTGACCACCTACGCCGCCGACCGTGCCTACTGGACCGAACGCGACTGGGCCACCGACGCGCCGGTGCTCACCCAGTCGCGTATCGACACCCCTCAAGGTTCGGGCCGGCTCGAGGCCGGACGGGTCGTCATCGGCGGTGTCGCCTGGGCGCAGCAGCGCGGGGTCGAGCGGGTCGAGGTGCGGGTCGACGGCGGGCGCTGGCAGGAGGCCAGGCTCGGCCCCGACGCGGGCATCGACTACTGGCGCCAGTGGTCCCTGCCCTGGGATGCCGTGCCCGGCCGGCACGAGCTGACCGTGCGAGCCACCGACGCCACCGGAGAGGCCCAGCCCGAACGGCGCACCGACCCCTTCCCGTCGGGTGCGTCCGGCTGGCACCGCGTGGTCGTCACCGTGGAGTGAGCCCGGCGCTCCGCACCACGGTGGCGGCGACCTGCTCGAGCACCTCGACGCGGCCGGCGTACGGGGACTCCGGGCGAGGCCAGTGCGTGACGACGTCGGTGAAGCCGAGCTCGGCGGCGCGGCCGGTCATCTCGGTGTACAGCTCGACGGACTCCATCGAGTACCGCGGCGAGGAGTCGAGGAGGAGGTAGCGGCGCAGCGGCCCGCGGCCGGCGGCGCGTGCGGCATCCTCGAACCGGGTGGCCAGTTCTGCAACGCGGGCGAACCAGTCGTCGAGGGTGTCGCCCTTGCCGCCGTAGGTGGCCCAGGCGTCACCGACCTCGGCCGCAAGGCGCAGCGAACGGGGCCCGTTGGCCGCGACGACGAGGGGCACCCGCCCGCGCACCGGTTCGGGCAGGGTGCGGGCGTCGCGGGTGGCGTAGAACGTGCCGTCGTGGTCGACGTGGTCCTCGGTGAGCAGCCGGTCGAGCAGGTGGGTGAACTCGTGGAAGCGGTCGACCCGCTCCTTGACCGGCCGGCTCTCGCCGAGGAGGCGGGAGTCGAGGTCGCCACCGGTGCCGACGCCGAGCAGGAACCGGTGGCCGGTGATGTCGTCGAGGGTGATGGCGTCACGGGCGAGCACGTAAGGGTGTCGGTAGTTGGGCGAGGTGACGAACACGCCCAGCCCGATGCGGGCGGTGACCGCGGAGGCCGCGGCGAGCACCGGAGCGTAGGCGTGCACCGGGGCGTCGGGCAGCCCGCCCCAGACGAGATGGTCGTACGTCCAGGCGTGCGCGAAGCCCATCTCCTCCGCGGCCGCCCACCGTGGTGCGTTCTCCCGCCATCCGTGCTCGGGGAGGATGACGATGCCGTGCCGGAGCGCGGTGACTGGGGTGGGGGTGGTGACGGGGGTGGGCGTGGGCGTCATCCGGTGGGGTCCTCGGGGTCGGTGAGCGGGAGCAGCGCGGCAAGGTCGGCGCGGACGCCGCTGGTGCGCAGGGCGCCACCGGCGAGCGCATCGGCCCACGTGGTGGCGCCGGTGGCGAGAGCGAGCCAGGTCCGGGCGTCGGTCTCGACGACGTTCGGCGGGGTGCCCCGCGTGTGCGTGGGCCCGGCGATGCACTGCACCGCGCCGAACGGAGGAACCCGGACCTCGACGCTGCGGCCGGGCGCTCGGGCACCGAGCTCCTCGAGGGTGTGTCGCACCGCGGTGGCCGTGGTGGTGCGGTCGGCGGATGCCGGGTCGGCTCGCCACACGCGAAGGGCGGCTCGACCGGCCTCAGGCTCGGTGCGACGACGCGGTGGCATGGATCCCGAGCGTAGTGAGCCGCACCGACAGTCCGGTCTCGGACCACGGATGGCCACCGGCGCGGTTCGACATCTCGACGCAGCACCGCTCTCGCACAGGTCACGAAGCCTCGTCGACGATCATCGCGACTGATGGCACGGTGGCAGCGAGGCGGCCGGCCAGAACGTCCTGGTACTCCGGCGACTCGTAGATCTCGCGGGCTCGTTCCGCGCTCGCGAACCGCAGGACCACCGTGTGCGTCCCGTTCGACGAGGCCTCGGGGAGGTGCACCGTCCGATCAGTGCTGAGGACCAGCTCGCCGCGGTCCGGCCCGAGCAGGACGGGCGCCGCAGCGTCCCTGTACCAGCCTAGCCGATCGGCGTCGGTCACGTCGTAGGTGAGGATCATCAGTGCGGTCATCGCGACATCATCCACCGGCCGCCGGAGGTGTGGATGCACGTGCCCGTCACCACCTGACGCCCCGTGCTCGGGTGCGACCACCGGCG
>JBOFBK010000477.1:0-3011 GCA_051645525.1 Dermatophilaceae bacterium
CCCGTCCGCCAGCCACCGGCGCCACCCCGACGACACCGGGTGCCGCCGGGCTCCAGCGCACCGTGCACGACGGCGGTGGCGGCACCGACCTGCCGGGCACCAAGGTGCGCGGCGAGGGCGACCCGGCCACCGACGACCAAGAGGTCACCGAGGCGTACGACGGCCTCGGCGCCACCTGGACCCTGTGGCAGGAGGCCTACGGGCGCAACTCCCTCGACGGCAACGGGCTCCCACTGCTCGCCACGGTGCACTACGGCCAGAACTACGCCAACGCGTTCTGGGACGGCACCCAGATGGTGTTCGGCGACGGCGACGGCGAGATCTTCCTCCCGTTCACCCGCAGTCTCGACGTCATCGCCCACGAGCTCGCCCACGGCGTCACCCAGTACACGTCGAACCTCACCTACCAGGGCCAGTCCGGGGCCCTCAACGAATCGGTCAGCGACGTGTTCGGCGTGCTCGTCGCGCAGCGGGCCCGCAGCCAGGCCGCCGATGCCGCCGACTGGCTCATCGGCGCCGACCTGCTCGCCGACGGTGTGCAGGGAAAGGCGCTGCGCTCGATGGCCGAGCCCGGCACCGCCTACGACGACCCTCGGCTCGGCAAGGACCCCCAGCCCGGGCACTGGCGTGACTACGTCGAGACGAGCGACGACAACGGCGGTGTGCACATCAACTCCGGCATCCCCAACAAGGCGTTCCACGTGGTCGCCACGACCCTCGGCGGCAACGCCTGGGAGGCGGCCGGCCAGATCTGGGTCGACACCGTCACCGGCGAGATCGCTCCCGACTGCGACTTCGCCACCTTCGCCCGGCTCACCGTGGAGGCGGCCGGCCTGCGCTTCGGCGAGACCTCCCGGGAGGTCGACGCGGTCCGGGCCGGATGGGATGCCGTGGGCGTGGCCCCGTCCGGGTCCGGGTCGCCTGGCTCCCCCGGCGAGCGGCCGTCATCCGAGCCCGTTCCGGCGCCTGACACCGACCTCGGCGACGGCACCGAGGTCAGCGTGCGCCGCACCGGTGGTGTGGCGGGCATGGTGCGCGAGCGCACGGTGACGTTGCGCGAGCTGCCGGACGAGGACACCACCGCGTGGCGCTCGCTGCTGACCCAGCACACCCTGCAGACCTTGGCCACCTCCGACGCGCATCCGACCCCGGACGCGTTCTCCTACGGTGTGCGGTGCCCAGCACCCGAGGTCGACGTGACACTGCCCGAGCAGGTGCTCTCGGATGACGTCCGCCTCCTTTTCGAGCGCACGCTCACGGTGGGTGCGGCTGGCCGCCCGCCCGGGCTGGACGCGAGCGGGTCGGATGCGAGCGGGCCGCCGCGGTAGCGGTCAGCCGGCCGCCGCGAGGGTGGCGAGCACGGCCTGCGCGATGTCGTCGGACTGACCGGCGTCGGCGGTGGAGACGGTGAGGGTGACCACGCCGCCGGATCCCTCGACCACGACGGTCCGCCCGTGGACCGTTACGGCACCGACGGCCAGGGTGTACGGCACGACGAGGGCCGGGCCGGCGGCAGTGGTCTCCTCGCGGGCGGAGCCGACCTTCGCCCCGATCCCGGTCAGCTCGCCGCTCACCTGGTCCGCCCGCGGCAGCTCGGTGAGACCGGGTGCCGGCACGGTGTTGATGCTCGGCGAGAAGTCGTCCTTGCGCGGGCCGATCACCATGAGGTCGATGCTCTGGGCGGCCTGGGTGAACTGTTCGGTGGTGACGCCGAGTGACTGGGCAGCGACGCCCAGGCCCTTCTGGTCACCACCGGCGATCGCCTCCTCGACGTCGACCACGGTCCATGCCTCGGGGACCGCGAACCGGGTCCGCACCCCCGGAGACTCCACGACCCGATAGCCGCTGGGCGCTGCGGCGCCAGTGGTGCTCGGCGAGGTGGTCGGCCCAGCCTCGCTCGGGCCCCGGCTCGACGCCGACGGGTCGCCGCTGCATCCGGCAAGAAGGGCCGCGGCGAGCAGTGTCGTGGTCATCGAGGTGGCCGAACGGCGAGTGCGCAGCATTGCGCAGACCCTACCGACGGCTGGTCGTCGGGTTCGCGTGGCGTCCCGCTGAAGACCGGCCCGGACTCCATCGAGCGACCGAGCGGAAAACGCGGATGGCGCTTCCGATCCGGCCGGTCGTGTGGAGGGAGTCGCTGCCTGCACCGACGTGGCGCGAGATCCATCCACATGCTCGCCCAGCGGCGTGTCACGGCGGCGCTGACCGGTAGACTGGAGACCGATATCACGCCCAGGGCGGTCACCGTCCTGGGCGTGCGGCGTGAGCGCCGCCTGCAGAGGCGGTGCCACGGTCGCGAGCAGTGCGTCGAACTGCGTCCGGCGCCAGACATCAGTACGAGGAGACCTGTGGCGGCCCAGCAGCCCGAGCCAACGCCCGACACGACCGACCCCGGTCGCAGGGCGAGTCCTGAGAACGGCGCCACGTCCGTCCACGCGGAGCGTGGGTCCCGCGAGACGGTCGACGGCACCTACGACGCCTCGGCGATCACGGTGCTCGAGGGGCTCGAGGCGGTGCGCAAGCGACCGGGCATGTACATCGGTTCCACCGGCGAGCGCGGCCTCCACCACCTGGTCTGGGAGATCGTCGACAACGCGGTCGACGAGTCGCTCGCCGGGCACGCCGACACCATCGAGGTCACCCTCATAGAGGACGGCGCGGTGCGCGTGCGCGACAACGGGCGCGGCATCCCCACCGACATCCACCCGAGTGAGGGTGTGAGCGCGGTCGAGCTGGTGCTCACTCAGCTGCACGCCGGCGGCAAGTTCGGCGGTGGCGGGTACAAGGTGTCCGGCGGCCTGCACGGGGTGGGCTCCTCGGTCGTCAACGCACTCTCGACCAGGCTCGACGTCGTCGTGCGGCAGAAGGGTCGCGCACATCGCATGTCCTTCGAGCACGGCGTGCCCACCGGCCCGCTGACCCGGATGGAGGAGACCGACCGCACCGGCACCACCATCACGTTCTGGGCGAATGCCGACATCTTCGAGAGCGTCGAGTACGACTACGAGACC
>JBOFBK010000478.1:0-27172 GCA_051645525.1 Dermatophilaceae bacterium
ACGAGACCTTCACCGAGTTCCTCCGACTGTGCGTCGAGGGCGGCCAGAACTGCCCGATCAACGCCGTCGGTGACCCCGAGCAGGTGGTCGACGGCCTGCTGGCGCGGCTCCTGGAGGGGCCGATCACGGTCGAGGACGAGAGCGGCCAGTTGACCCTCACTTACGACATCATCGTCGCCACCATCATCGATGTGCTCTACGACCCCCCGAAGTACGCCGACCTGGCCGCGCTGCTCGCCGGGCTGGCCACGACCGACACCGCTGCGGTCGACCGCGGCGTCGCCGCGCTCGGCCTGCAGACCCGACTCCGCGGCGAGGACTACACGTCCCAGGGCGGGAACATCGGCGTGCTGTGCTCCGACACCCGACCGGTCGGCAACCCACTCGCCTACCCGCGCTTCGCCGACCAGCAGGACCGCAAGTACGGCTTCCCCGGCCGAGCATCCGTGTGGAAGGGCCTGAACAACAGCGCCGTGTGCGAGTTCTGGGCCGACGCGAACCGCGACCAGGACGCCTACCTCGGCAACTGGAACCAGACCACCAACGCGCAGGTGCTCGTGCTCAACCCGCGCTACGACCCCGCCACCGCCTGGCAGAACGCCGCACCTGCCGCAGCGAAGTTCCGCAACGCCCAGGTACTGACGGTCCAGGGCTTGGGCCACACCACCCTCAGCGCGGGAAGCAGCTGCTCGGTCGCGGTGTGGACCCAGTACCTCATCGACGGCGCCATCCCCGCCGACGCACCCGCAACCTGCCCCGCCGACCAGGTGCCGTTCCAGGATGCGGCCACCACCGGCAAGAAGCAGCCCGACGCCGACGACGGCACCCGCGACCGCGACCGCGAGCAGCAGCGCGACCTGGCTCCCACCCCGCCGCCCATCGGCTGACCACACCACCTAGGCCCACGGGGCCGGGCCGCCGTCAGGGACGGCCCGGCCTCGTGCCATGCCTGCCCGCGCTCGTGCCGGAGGCGGCGAGCTCGCTCACCGCGTCCAGCCGATCGACCGTTTCCTCACCCCTCGACTCTCCCCGTCGGCTGGAAGCGCCAGCCGGACGTTCTCGGATGACGCCCAGCCCCCGCCGGACCGCACCGGCGACCGTCCGGCTCGTTCCGTACGCTGGTCACCTGTGAGCGAGCCTTCGACGACGGTGGACGACGGCGTGGCAGCCGGCACGTCCACAACTCCTGCGGAATCACCCTCGGGCACCGGGGATCCCGACCTTCCCGAGCAGCTGCGGATCCGGCGAGCGAAGCGCGACCGCCTGCTGGCGGCCGGCCGCGAGGCCTACCCCGTCGAGGTGCCGCGGACCCACTCCCTCACCGAGGTGCGCGAGCGCTGGGGCCACCTGGAGACCGGCGAGGAGACCGACGACGTCGTCGCGGTCGCGGGGCGGGTGGTCTTCATCCGGGGAACCGGCAAGCTGGCGTTCGCGACTCTCCAGGAGGGGGTCGGCACCCGGCTCCAGGTGATGCTCAGCCTCGCCGAGGTCGGCGAGGAGGCGCTCGCCTCGTGGAAGTCCGACGTCGACCTGGGCGACCACGTGTGGGTGCAGGGTCGGGTGATCTCGAGCAAGCGTGGCGAGTTGAGCGTGATGGCGAGCCGTTGGGGGATGGCGAGCAAGGCGTTGCGCCCGCTGCCGGTGCTGCACAAGGAGCTGTCCGAGGAGAGCCGGGTGCGTCAGCGCTACGCCGACCTCGTCGTACGCCAGGAGGCCCGCGACATGGTGCGCACCAAGGCCACCGCGCTGCGCGCCATCCGCACCACCCTGGAGGAGCAGGGGTACGTCGAGGTCGAGACCCCGGTGCTGCAGCTGGTGCACGGCGGCGCCGCGGCGCGCCCGTTCCACACCCACCTCAACGCGTTCGACCACGAGATGGTGCTGCGCATCGCGCTCGAGCTGAACCTCAAGAAGGCGGTCGTCGGCGGCGTCGACCGGGTCTACGAGATGGGCCGGATCTTCCGCAACGAGGGCATCGACGCTACGCACTCGGCCGAGTTCACGATGCTCGAGGCGTACCAGGCGTGGGGCGACCAGACCAGCGTCGGCGCCCTCATCCGCGACCTCTACCTCGGCGTCGCCGACGCGCTCGGGAGCCGCCGGATCGAGACCCCTGCCGGTGTCATCGACCTCGATGGCGAGTGGCGCTGGCTGCCGGTGTACGACGCGGTGAGCGAGGCGGTAGGCGAGACCGTCACGATCGACACCTCCCGGGAGCGGCTGCTCGTCCTTGCCGAGCGGCACGGGGTCGATGTCGACCCGGGCCTGGAGAAGGACAGGGTCTTCCTCGAGCTGCTCGGCGAGATCGTGGAGCCGGGCCTGCTCCAGCCGACCTTCCTCTGCGACTACCCGGCCGTCGCGCAGCCGCTCGCCCGCCCGCACCGGTCGGCTCCCGGCCTCATCGAGGCGTGGGACCTGGTCGTCGCCGGCGTGGAACGCGGCACCGGCTTCTCCGAGCTGGTCGACCCGGTGATCCAGCGGGCGGTGCTCACCGAGCAGTCGCTGCGCGCGGCCGGCGGCGACCCCGAGGCCATGCAGCTCGACGAGGACTTCCTCCGCGCCCTCGAGTACGGCGCACCCCCCATGGGTGGGCTGGGCCTGGGAATCGACCGGCTGGTCATGCTCTTCACCGGCGCGAGCATCCGCGAGACCATCCTGTTCCCACACGTCAAGCCGGAGGTCTGACATGGATGACGTGAGCGATTACCTCGCGGCGATCGTGCCCACGATCGGGGTGGCCGCGCTCTTCTACTTCATCGTCAAGGCGATGATGGAGGGCGACCGGCGCGAACGCCTTGCGCAGTCGCAGCTCGAGGCCGAACGCGACCGCACCACGCCGGATGCCGGACCGCCCGCCGACGACATTGGCGCGGACGAGACGATGCCGGATGCCGACCCAGGAAGGGCACCTACGGATTCGGCGCGGCACCAATCGTCATCCAAATAGCCGGCGACCCGCCTTCCGGAACACTGTCGGAGAACCGACACTGCTGCTACCGTGCCATTTCGGCGACGAGTATTGTCGTGCACTCCCCCTCTTTTCCGAAAGGCACAGAAATGGCCAAGAAGGTCCAGGTCCTCCTCGTCGACGACCTCGACAAGTCGTCGACCGCAGACGAGACGGTGTCGTTCTCGCTTGATGGCGTCAGCTACGAGATCGACCTCACCTCGTCGAACGCCGCCAAGCTACGCGACGAGCTCGCTGTCTGGATCGGGCATGCCGAGCGCACCGGAGGCCGCCGCACCACGCGCAGCGCCGGGTCGAAGGGGTCTGCCCGTAACACCGATCTCGGAGCGGTGCGCGAATGGGCGCGGTCGAAGGGCTACACCGTCAGCGACCGCGGTCGCATCTCCGCCGAGGTCCAGAGCGCGTACGACAAGGCGCACTCCTGACCCAGTCGGGCGGGCGTCCTGGAGCGGCATCCCCACACGTCGGGGATGCCGCTCCCTCGCTCTCCGCGACCGCGGAGCTGATGACCCGGCGGCACGCCTGGCTGCGCTTCACCGCCACCGGCCCGGCGCTGCCGCACCGCCTCGACCCCGCCACCGAGTGCTGGCAGCGCGACCTCCACGCCCTCCAGCAGCGGTGGTACGACGGCAGCGCCCCGCCGCAGGTGGCCTCGGCCTTCGCCCTGCAGTGGCTCCTCCAGGTGCCGGCACACACGGCCGCACAGGCCGCGGCCGGCGGCCCCTGGCGCTGTTCGTTGCGTGATCTCAGCTTCACCCTCGGCTCGAACCTGGTGCCCGAGACGGTCCGGCTCACCGGCCTCGAACCGGATGACGCGCCGCTCGCCGAGCGCCTCGACCGTGCCGAGCTCGACTACCGCTCGGTGGCGGTGCCGCTGGCGCGCGGTTTCCGGTCGCTGGTCCGGCTCGGGCCACACACCCGCGCGGGCATGGTCGACGACATGTGGACCGAGGCGCGCCGGGCCGCCGCTGCGGCCGCGAGCGTCCACGTGAGCGCCGAGGTGCCGACGCGCAGCTCGTGCTGCCTCCTCTACGCGCTGCCCGGATGCGTCGAGTGCGCAGGCTGTCCTCGCCTCCGCCGCGGCGCACCGACCATCCGGTAGACGCACCCGGTCGGCGCTCCACATCGAGCCGCCGCCGGGTGACCGCATCCCGACCACCCAAGGTGCTCGTCCGCACCGGATTTCGCCATCCAGCTCCCCACGCTCTGGCTTCTTCGCCGCCCACAGCGCGTGATAGCGAATGTCGTCACACAGCGAACGAAACCCGCTCTCGGTGGGAGGGGGTACGCGGGACCGAGTGAAGGTTCGAGCGCCCATCGCACGTTTCCGGCCCGTCCTTGTCCACGATGACGCGGAACCCGACAGCGCCCCGTGCCAGCACTTGGGACGTCTCCATCGGAACCTCTTCGGCGAGCGTCTCGGCGAATCCATCGCGCTCGACGACGGCAAAGTCCACATCCAGGTAGGCCTCAAAGAGAACGCGGGGTTCGAGGCCGGGCTCCACTACCTGACGCTCGACGAAGCGTCGGCCACGGCGTGCCCAGATGCCGCAGCCATCACACGTCATCGAGGTACTGGTCCGGCCCGGTCGTGACGATCGCCAGGTCGAGATCGAGAAAGGGACCGGCCGCCTGGTCCGTCGAACGGGCGAAGGCGCAGGACTGTCCTACCGGCAAGATCGGGTACGTGTACTCAGGCCGGATGACGATCGCCTCCCCCACCCTCGGCAGCATGCGCCACCTCTCTCGCACCGTCGTCGACATCCTCCTGCGGGCCGCGGCCGTGACCGCCCTGACATGGGGAACCTTCGAACTGGTCGATCTCGCGTCCGGGCCGGTGGTCGGCGCGAACATCGGCGCCGGGCTGTTCGCGTACATCGCCCTCGTCGCGGCCGCCGCGGCCGGCGGCGGCGTCGACGGCAGGTTCCGGCCACCACTGCGTCGCGGCCTGGGCGTCTGGGCCGGTGTCGCGGTCGTCGTGGCGGTCGTCCTGCCCGCGCTCTCCCGGTTCGGCGCGCCGGGTGTCAGCCTCGACGTCTACCTCGCCGACGTGCTCGAGCTCGGCTGGTTCGACGCCGCGGCCGTGTTCGGGCCGGCGACGGTCGGTCTCCTCCTCGGCCACGCGATCCGCGGTGCGCGACAACCCAGCCCGCACGGAGAAGCGACGGGCGACGTCGCCTGACCAGGGTGACGCCGGATGACGACCGCCTCGACCGCGCCGGTCGTGACGGCGCCCGGGACGGCGCCCGGGACGGCGCCCGGGACGGCTCCGCCGGCAACGCGGCTCACGACAGGCCGGCCAGCAGGTCTCCGTCGCGGTCGAGCCGGTCGAGCACCTCGTCGTACATCAGGTGCTCGAGGCCGTCCGGGGACTCGGCGCCGCGCTCCACCTCGTCCCAAGTGCGGGGGGCCGCGACCCGCGGCAGCTCCCGTCCGCGCAGCGAGTACGGGCAGATCGTGGTCTTGGCGGCGACGTTCTGGCTCCAGTCGAGGAACACCTTCCCCGGACGCAGCGACTTGGTCATCTTCCACAGCACCAGGCCGGGGTGCTTCGCGGTCAGCTCCTGGGCCAGCTGCATGCACAGCTCGCGCACCTGCTCGCTGGTGAGGTCGCCACCGAGACCGGCGTACAGCTGCATCCCCTTGCTCCCCGACGTCACCGGGTAGAGCTCGAGCCCCAGGGCCGCGAGCCGGTCGCGCACCAGCAGGGCCACGGTCGAGCACTCGTGCAGCCCGGCCGGCGCGCCGGGGTCGAGGTCGATGACGAGCCGGTTCGGGTTCTCGGGGCGGCCGTCGGCGTCGACCGTCCACTGCGGCACGTGCAGCTCGAGGCTGTTGAGGTTGACCAGGTAGGTCAGGTGCGCGAGGTCCTCGACCATCGGGTAGGTCACGTCGTCGACCTGCACCCGGGGCAGCCACGACGGCGCCCCGGACGGCAGGTTCTTCTCGAAGAACAGCTGCTCGGCCACGCCGTGCGGCCAGCGCACCCGGGTGACGACCCGGCGGGCGAGGTGGCGCAGCAGCACGGGAGCGACCTGCGCGTAGTAGCTGAGTACCTCGCCCTTGGTGGTCTCGGTCGCCGGGTACATCACCTTGTCGAGGCTGGTCAGCTTGAGCCGCCGGCCGGCCACCTCGACGCGGGTCACCTCGGGCACGTGCTCAGGCATCGTCATCCGCCTCGCCGGTCAGCTCGGCGGGGGTGAGGTCGTGCCGGATGCCGAGGAAGCTCGGCGCTCGCAGCCGGTGCTGACCGGTCAGCTCGAGCGCGCGCACCTCGATCACCAGCTCGGGCTCGACCCACGTGGTGCCCGCGGCGTCGATGAGCGGCACGGCATCCGAGAACGGGGATGACGACCGCTCACCGCCCGCGAGCCGGTCCCGGACCAGTGTGCCCGCCGCACCGGCGAGGCCCGAGCCGACCCGCCCGGCGTACCGCCATCCGCCTGCACCGTCGGGCAGACCCACGAGCACCGCGCCGAGCCGGGTGGTCGAGCCGATCTCGGGGCGCCAGCCGCCGACGACCACCGAGCGTGTCGCGCGATGCGCCGTCTTGCGCCAGTCGGCCGAGCGCCGGCCGGGCAGGTAGGCCGACGCGCGTCGCTTGCTGACCACACCCTCCAGACCCTGCTCGCGCGTCGCCGCCAGCAGCTCGGCGCCGTCGTCGTGCACCGGCGGCACCTGCCAGCGCGGCCCGCCGAGCGCGAGCCGGTCGAGCAGGTCGCGGCGGGCGTGCCAGGGCTGGCCGGTGAGGTCGGCGCCGAAGAGCCGCAGCAGGTCGAAGATCATCAGGGTGACCGGGCGGGTCGTCATCAACCGCTCGGCCTGGGCCCGCTTGGTCACGTGCATCCGCTCGGTGAGGGCGTGGAAGCTCGGCCGGCCGTCCTCCAGGGCCACCACCTCGCCGTCGAGCAGCATGTCGTCGTAGGCGCCGGCGAGCCCGTCGAGCTCGGGGAAGGCGGCCGTGACGTCGCGCTCGGTGCGCGACCACACGGTCACCGCTCCGGCGCGGACGTCGACGAGCACCCGCATGCCGTCCCATTTCACCTCGTGCACCCAGTCGACCCCGGTGGGCACGCGCTCGGCGGCGGTCGCGAGCATCGGGCGCAGCGGTGACACGGCGCCATCCTGCCCGACCGGGACTCCCCGCGATCGGAGCGCGAGCCATACCCTGAGGTCATGCGGGCGATCTGGAAAGGCGCGGTCTCGTTCGGCCTCGTCAACGTGCCGGTACGGCTCTACTCCGCCACGGAGAACCACGACGTGCAGTTCCGGCAGGTGCACCGCGAGGACGGCGGCCGGGTCAAGTACCGCCGGTTCTGCTCCATCGACGGCGAGGAGGTGAGCTACGACGACATCGCCAAGGGCTACGAGACCGAGGACGGCGACATGGTCGTGCTCACCGACGAGGACTTCGCCGACCTCCCCTCGCGCACGAGCAAGGAGATCGGCGTGACGAAGTTCGTCCCCGCCGACCAGATCGACCCGATGTGGCTCGACAAGAGCTACTACCTCGAGCCCGACAGGTCCGCCACCAAGCCCTACGTCCTGCTCCGCGATGCGCTCGTCAAGGAGCAGCGGATGGCGATCGTCACCGTCTCCATCCGCACCCGGATGACGATGGCCGTGCTCCGGGTGCGCGACGACGTCATCGTCATGCAGACCATGCTCTGGCCCGACGAGGTGCGCGCGGCCGACTTCGCCCGGATCGACGAGGACCAGCAGGCCACGAAGCAGGAGCTCGACATGGCCAAGCTGCTCATCGACCAGCTGGCCGGCGACTACGACCCGAGCGAGTACGAGGACGACTACTCGCTCGCCGTCAAGGAGCTGGTGCGCGCCAAGGTCGAGGGCGGCGAGGTGCAGCTGCCCCCGGCCGAGGCCGACGACTCCGGCGAGGTCGTCGACCTGCTCGCCGCGCTGGCCCGGTCGGTGGAGAAGGCCAAGGCCTCCCGCGGCGAGGCGCCCTCGGCATCAGCCCACGCGGAGCGTGAGATTCGCGCGGAGGAGAAGCCGGCGGCTAAGGAAGCCGCGAAGAAGACCGCGGCCAAGAAGAGCACGAAGAAGGCGAGCTGAGGTGCCGGCCGAGGGCGGGCGGCGCACGTTCGTCCTCGTCGACGGCGAGAACCTCGACGCCACCCTCGGCTCCTCGGTCCTCGGGCGGCGTCCACAGCCGGAGGAGCGGCCGCGCTGGGAGCGGGTCACGCAGCACCTCGAACGGCACTGGGGCCGGCCGGTCACCGGCCTGTTCTTCCTCAACGCGAGCGCCGGGTCGCTGCCGATGTCGTTCGTGCAGGCGCTCACCGCGATGGGCTACCGGCCGGTGCCCCTCTCCGGGGAGGAGGGCGAGAAGGTCGTCGACATCGGCATCCAGCGCACTCTGGCCGCACTGCGCAGCCACGACGACGCCGACGTCGTGCTCGCCAGCCACGACGCCGACTTCGCCACCCAGCTCGGCGATCTGCTCGGCGACGGCCGGCGGGTCGCGGTGCTGGGTTTCCGCGAGTTCACCGCCGGCGCGCTGCTGCACCCCGGGGTCGAGCACCTCGACCTCGAGCACGACGTGCGGGCCTTCACCACTCGCCTACCGCGGGTACGCATCATCCCGCTGCCCGAGTTCGACCCCGAGGAGTTCCTCCGCTGACCATCGCGGTGCGGACGTGCTTGCCCGCGCCGGGCCGTCACGGCCATCGTGCGCTGTTCAGCTTTCTGGAACCCGACCGCCGGAGACGCCATGACGACCTTCACGCTCGGCCAGCTCCGCGTCGTGCGTGAAGCGGCGGATGAGGACGAGGACAGTGATCAGGACGATGTAGCCGGCGATGTTCAGGCTGTAGCGCTCGAGGGGCCCGAGCCCGAACGTCTCCATCGCAAAGCTCTCGCTGACGTTGCTCGCCGCGTGATACACGACTGCGAGCACGACGCTTCCCGATGTCCACCACCACAGCCACAACATGACCGCGGACACGAGGATCGTGTCGATCAGGAAGACCAGTGCGAAGGTGGCCAGCGGAATGCCGCCTCGCCAGTCCGGAAAGACGAATACCGGCGCATGCCACAGCGTCCACATGCCACCTACCAGGACCACGGCACTCAGCGGTCCTCTCGAGTGGAGAAGGCGAGGAAGCGCGAATCCCCGCCATCCCGGCTCTTCACCGAGAGGTCCGGTCCAGAGCGAGGCAACGACGTTGACCCCCAGGAGTGGGAGGACGACGAGTGCCTCGTTCCATCCGTCCTCCGGCGACTGGCCGGCGACCATCGCCGCCACGACGATGATCACGAACGGCAGGAACACGGCGACGACGTACCACCGGACGGCGATCCGCCAGCGCAGCATCGTGGCCACGAACGCTCGCATGCCGGTCGTTCCTGACGCGAGCGCGGTGGTGGACAGTGCCGCGACGAGCGGTCCGAAACTGCCGACGATGAACGGCAGCAGCACATCGTCGACGGAGTCGACAACACCGGCGACGTACATGACCGCCAGCGGGATGTGGAAGGTCCAGGTGAACGTCAGGGCCAAGGCGAGGAACGTCATAACCGGATGCCGTCTGGCATGGTCACGCGTGGTGCGCAGCACGATGTCTCCTTCGAGTCGGAAGGAGCCCATGCAAACGCGAGTCGCACCGCGCGGCAGCACCCGTTCGGGTGATCCGAGCACATTCACCCGGGTGATTCGCGCGGTGACGGTCCAGCGGTGCCACGGTGCTCGTGCGCGACGAGTCCTGCTTGCGCGCGGTTGTCGACACCGAGCTTGCGAAGGATGCTCGCCACGTGGGACTTGACGGTCTCCCTGCTGACGAAGAGTCGCGCGGCGATCTCGGCGTTGGTCAGTCCGTGCCCCAAGAGATCGAGCACCTCGTGCTCACGTTTCGTCAGTGAGGTGCTCGTCAATGACTTCCCGACCCGAGGACGGTCGATGCCCGCCGTCGGCCGAGTGGACAGAGCGGACACCGCCAGTGGTGTGACGACGAAGGTGGCGAGCAGCGCCACGCCGAGCGCCACCGAGCGACCGACAGGTTCTCCTGCGGCGGTTGCGAGCGCGACGGTCACGGCGTTGGCCACCAGGAACAGGATCAGCCGTGGCCGCTTTCCCGGATGACGGTGCATTAGTGCCCACACGCAGATCGGCACCGCGAAGTCGGCGGCGGCTGGTGGACAGCCGAGCAGCTCTGAGACGACGAAGCCGGCGGTGCTCACTAGCGTTGCCGGGACGGGCTGGCGCACGACCGCTGCTAGAGGAGCACTCTGCACGAGAAGAACGACGAAAGTCACGACGAGTGGCGGCACCGGGCGGTAATCGGAGTCGTGGACCACGCTGACACCAACGGTCGGGGACCCTGGGAGCAGCGACACCAGCGAGAAGCTCAAAACGACCGCCGCCATCGCGGCGGGCCACCGCGCCATCCTTGCGACTCCGGCATCGACGTACGACACATGCCGCGTCATTCGACCAGGTAGGCGGCTCATCCCGTGAGGTGACGAGGCCGCATCAGCAGGGCCATGGTGGTCGTTTCGTGGGAAGCCAGGCGGCAGTCCTCGACTGCACCAACCCGGGCCGTAGCATAACGGCGAAGGGTACCGGTCTGCACCGATGTCAACCAATGATCAGCCGGTCGGGCCGTGTCAGCGCGTGATTCCGCGTCGCCCTACCGGCAGCTTTACGACGACAGGGCCGCCTGGTCGTGAGGACGTCACCAGGCCGGTCGCCTCGTCAGGTTCACACCGCGGACAGCAGGCCGCGTGCTGCACGAACGGTAGTGCGCCTGCCGTACGAACGGCAGTCTGAACACCGCACGAACGGTAGGGCGAGAACGTCGTCCGTTGCGGCTTCGTCGATCCGCGGCGGCGGGTACTGGACGCCGTGGTCCTCACCACCGGCACCCGAGCCTTCCGTCGACCGGACGGAGTCGCCGTCGTCCCGGCCGCCTTGCTGGGCGTCCGACTGTCCGGCTTTGGACAACCGACTGCGGCCGCCCCGCGCGTGGTCGCCGGTACACCCAGTGAGGACGGGTGCGATCGGCGGTCACCGGCGCCGGATGACGCTGCCGCTCAGGCGTTCTCGCGGCGGAAGGTGGCCGTTCCCCACCACAGGGCGAGCAGGAACAGGACCGTGGCCCACACCGAGCCCCAGAGCATCGCGTCGGTGCCGAACTCGCCGAGGAAGGACCCCCGCACCGCGTCGGTGATCCACCGGAACGGCATCCAGTCGCTGGCGGTCTGCAGCCACGCCGGGCCGATCGTCATCGGCAGCAGGATGCCGCTGAGCAGCAGCACCGGCATCATCACGACGTTGATGACCGGAGCCATGACGTCCTCGGACTTGGTGGTGAGCGCCAGGGCGTTGGATGCCGCGGCGCACGCCCCGCCGACGAGCAGGGTGAGCACCACGCCGGCGACGACCCCGCGGGCCGGCGCCGTCATCCCGACGGCGTAGCCGAGCCCGACGAGCACGAGCGCCTGGACGAGCAGCTGCAGCAGGTCGCGCCAGAGCCGCCCCATGAGCAGCGCGGTGCGGTTGGCCGGGGTGACCCGCTCGGCCTCGATGACGCCGTCGCGCCACTCCGAGATCAGCCCGAAGCCGGCGAAGAAGGCACCGAAGATGCCGAGCTGGATCAGCATGCCCGGGACGAACCAGGTCCACGAGTTCTCGTAGCCGAACTGGCCTGCGATCGGCTCCAGCAGCGGGCCGAACAGGAACAGGTAGAGCACCGGCTGCATCAGCCCGATGAGCACCCACGCCGGGTTGCGCAGGTTCATCCGCAGCTGGCGACGGAACACGATGAAGGATTCGCGGAGAAAGGTCACGGCTCATACCTCCCGGCCGGCGCCGGCGGTCGCAGGGACGGGGGCCTCGGGCGGCCCGGACGGTTCGGGAGCCGTCGCCTCGGCGTCGCGCAGCGAGCGGCCGGTGAGCGCGAGGAAGACGTCGTCGAGCGTCGGCCGGATGATCTCGATCGACTCGAGCTCGACCGAGGCGGCGTTGAGATCGGCGAGCAGCCCGGGGACGGCCGTGCCAGCCCGCTGCACCCGGGCGCGCACGTGGTGGCCGTCGACCTCGACCGAGGAGCTGCTGCCGCGCGCTGCGTCGCAGACCCGCTCGAGCCGTTGCGCGGCCATGGTGACGTGGTCCGGGTCGGCGACCTCGAGGTCGACGAGGTCGCCGGACACCTGCGCCTTGAGGTTGTCGCTGGTGTCGGCGGCGACGATGCGCCCGTGGTCGATGACGATGATCCGGTCGCTCAGCGCGTCGGCCTCGTCGAGGTAGTGGGTGGTGAGGAACACTGTGGCGCCCCGGTGTTCGCGGAGCCCGCGGATGTGCTCCCAGAGATTCGCCCGCGCCTGCGGGTCGAGGCCGGTGGTGGGCTCGTCGAGGAAGACCAGCGTCGGCTCGTGCACCAGCCCCATGACGATGTCGAGCCGCCGCCGCTGGCCACCGGAGAGCGTGCGCGGCTGGCGCGACCACAACCCGTCGAGGTCGAGCTGGGCGAAGAGCTCCTGGCCGCGGGCGCGGGCCGCGCGCGCCGTCATCCCGTAGAGCATCCCGTGGTCGACCACCTCGTCACCGGCACGGGCGAACTGGCCGGTCGAGCCGCTCTGCGAGACGTACCCGATGCTGCGGCGCACCTGCTCGGACTCGCGCACGACGTCGTACCCGGCCACCGTCGCGGTGCCGGCAGTGGGCCGCAGCAGGGTCACGAGCATGCGCAGCGTGGTGGTCTTGCCGGCGCCGTTCGGGCCGAGGAAGCCCACCACCTCGCCCTCGGCGATGTCGAGGTCGACGCCGTTGACGGCGGTGACCTCGCTCTTCTCCCGACCCTTGCGGGTGGTGAACGTCTGCACCAGCCCGCGCGCGGTGATCATGCTCGTCATCCTCGACCTCCCTGCCGCCGTGTTCAAGATTGAACGCGCCCAGTATTCAACATTGACTATCAACGGTCAAGACCCGGCCGGCAAGGGCCGGCGCAGCCGTCCAGGACGGTAGACCGCGGCGCCGACAAGGACTCATCGGCTGTCGCGCAGCAGCTCCCGGTACCGCTCCTGGTCGCGCACCATTTGCCAGCCCGGGTCACCGGCCGGCGCCTGCCAGCGCATCGGCTCGCCGGCGAACTCGAGGTCACCGCGCTCGATGCGGATGACGAGCCGGTCCAGCCACGCCGCCTCTTCGGCATCGGTCGCCCGCCACAGCTCGGCGAGCGCCGCGGCGTGCGACGGCAGCGCGTCGGCCTCGACCTTCTCGGCATCACGCTCCCGACGGGCGGCCACCCCGTTCCGCTGCCGCGCGCGGAGGTGCCCGAGCGCACGCTCCCGCTCGACGAGGGGGAGCAAGGTCATGGCCGTCTGGAACGGCAGCGGGTCGAGCAGCCGCACGTCCTCGACCGCGCGGCCCCACAGCCGTGCGAACTCGGCGCGTCCGTCATCCGTGCTCGTGTAGACGGCCACCGCTCGGCCGCCGTCGACGAGGTCGTGCCGCCGCAGGTTGCCCTGCCGAGTCAGGGTGGCCAGGCCCGAGTAGATCGAGCCGGGGTTGACGTGAGCCCAGTCCTCGACCCGCCAGGACAGCAGCTCGCGGCGCACCTGGTAGCCGTTGACCGGCTCGAAGAGCAGCACCGCACCGAGCAGCAGGAGACGCGTCTCGGTGGCCGCCACCTGGCGAGTGTAGGTGGGCGGCGACAATGGGCCGGTGCCCGAAGGACACACCCTCTACCGACTCGCTCACGACCTCCACGGCGCGTTCGCCGGCAGCGCACCGACGGCGAGCAGCCCGCAGGGTCGCTTCGCCGAGGGCGCCGCGCAGCTCAGCGGGCGCACCCTGCGCCAGGCGACGTCGTACGGCAAGCACCTCCTCGCCGAGTTCCACGGCGACCGCTGGCTGCACGTGCACCTCGGCCTGTACGGCTCGTGGACGGTCGACGAGCGGGCGTGGACCGCCGAGGTCGCCCCCGTCGGGGCGGTGCGGCTGCGGCTGGCCACCGACGAGCACGTCGCCGACCTGCGCGGCCCGACGCAGTGCGAGGTGCTGAACCCCGAGCAGGTGGATGCCGTGCTCGCCCGCCTCGGCCCGGACCCGCTGCGTCCGGCGTCGGACCCCGATCTCGCCTGGGCGCGCCTCTCGCGCTCGTCGCGCCCGGTGGCCGAGCTGCTCATGGACCAGTCCGTGCTCGCCGGCGTCGGCAACGTGTACCGGTCCGAGGTGCTCTTCCGGCACCGGCTCGCCCCGTTCACCGAAGGGCGGCGGATGAAGCCCGCCTCCTGGCGCCTGGTCTGGGACGACCTCGTGCGGCTGATGCCGCTCGGCGTCGCCACCGGCCGGATCGTCACCACCGAGGAGCAGGTGCTCGAGGTGGAGGCCGCCCTGGGCCGCGGCGAAGTGCCACACCTCGACGGGCGCTCGTCGTCGGTCTACAAGCGGGACGGGATGCCGTGCCCGCGCGACGGTGCCCGGGTGCGGACCGCGGTGCTCGCCGGCCGCAACCTCTACTGGTGCGGTCGCTGCCAGCGCCGCACCTGATCCGGAGGCGTCGACATACACATGCTACTGTATGTGTATGTCGGTGATGGAACGTCGTCTGCAGCTGCTCCTCGACCAGGAGCGCTACGCACGGGTCGCCGCCGAGGCCGACCGGTCGGGCCGGAGCGTCGCAGCCGTGATCCGCGAGGCCATCGACCTGCGCTTCCCGGATGACGACGACGAGCGCCGCATGCGAGCGGCCAGACGCCTGCTCGACCGCACCGCCGTGCCGGACGGCGGTGGCTTCGAGTCCGCCGCGGACCTCAAGGAGATCTACGCGCGTCATCTCGAGGAGAAGCTGGCGCGTTCGTGAACGCGTACTTCGTCGACCCGTCAGTCCTGCTGTACGCGTTGGGGGACTCGCATCCGCAGCGCACCGCGTGCCGCGCCATCCTCGACGGCGCCGCCTCCGGCGGGGTGCTTCTCCATCTCAGCGTGGAGGGCGGTCAGGAGTTCCTCTTCCACCGGCTGCGGCGGATCGGCTCCGAGGGTGCGGTGGCGGACTTCGACGACGTCGACGAGTTCGCCGTGTGGCACCCGTTCGACGTGGGACTGCTGCGCGACTCCCGCACGCTCGTCGCTCGGGGACACGTCCGAGGCCGCGACGCGGTGCACGCAGCGACCGCCATCCGCGCCGGCTTCGACTCGATCGTGTCCCCCGATCGTGACTTCGACGGCATCCCAGGACTGCGCCGCATCGACCCGCGCGACGTGGCCTGAGCACGCCGCACCGAGGCGCCAAGACGCTGCCGACGCCACTGTCGAGTGCGCCAGGACTCGCCGCGGCTACGGAATCCGCGGTACCGCCGGGGCCGACCAGGCCGTTCGGTGGCAGGCGACGGCCAGCGCACGCCCTTGCGCGGTGCGGCCCGGTCGTTGAAGACTCAGCCGCATGGTCGCAGGGGCGGCCCGCGGGACATCGGCTCCCCCGGGTATCAGGCAGGTCGGTCGACGTACCGTTCTCGGTGGCTCGGCACTGTCCGCCCTGGCGGCCCTGGCCGGGTGCACCGGGGGGGAGCCGGCGGCGTCGAACCGCAGCGCCAGCGCCACGCGATCGGCGGCCCCCACCACAGCCGCCGACAAGGCGCTCGTCTGGGTCAACTGGCCCGGGTACATGGACTACACCGATGACCGGTCGAAGAGCCCCACACTCGACGCCTTCATGAGCCAGACCGGCATCGACGTCGACTACCGCGAGGACATCGACGACAACGTGGCGTACGTCGAGTCCATCGAAGGCGCCCTGGTCGGCAAGCGGCCGGTCCAGGCCGACATCCTCACCCTCACCACGTGGATGGCCGCCAACCTGGCCCGGCAGGGCCTGTTCCGACCGTTCGGCCCGGTCGACGGCGCGACCGTCATCCCGGCGCTCGCCCGCCCCGAGTGGGACCCCGACCAGAAGCTCTCGATTCCCTGGCAGGCCGGCCTCACCGGGATCGCCTACGACGCCCGGCGGGTCGACCGCGCCATCACCTCGATCGGCGAGATCTTCACCCGCTCCGACCTCAAGGGCCGCCTCGGCATCCTCTCCGAGTACGACGACGCGATCGGCATGACCCTGCTCGGTCAGGGCAAGGATGCCGCGACCGCCACACCCGGCGACGTCGAGGCGGCGATCGGCTTCCTCGGCGACGAGAAGAAGCGCGGCCAGATCCAGGGGTTCTACGGCAACGACTTCGTCGACGAGCTCACCTCCGGACGGCTCGTCGCCAGCATCGCCTGGTCGGGTGACGTGCTCCAGGCGCAGGCCGACAACCCGTACCTCAAGTTCGTCGTGCCGGAGGAGGGCCTGATGATCTGGGCCGACAACCTCCTGGTGCCGGCGGCCTCGACCCGCTCGACGTTGGTCGCCCAGCTGGTCGAGTACTACTACCAGCCGCAGGTCGCGGCGAAGCTGGCCGCCTGGGTCAACTACATCTGCCCCGTCGAGGGTGCCCGCGACGCCATGCAGGAGATCGACCCCGATCTCGCGAGCAGCCCGCTGATCTTCCCCGACTCCTCGGTGCTCGATCGTGCCTACCAGCTTCCCGCCGCAGCCGGCGCCGACGAGCTCCGAGCCTCCTTCGCCAAGGTGGTCGGATGACGCTGGCGCACCGCGCGTCGATCGGCTGCCCTGCCCGCCAGGTCTACTCCGAGGAACCTCGATGACCGACGACACGATCACCGAACCACACACCAGAGCTCGCCACGGCCGCCACGCCGCCACCCGACGACGCCCCCGACGCCCCCGACGCGGCCGACTCCTCCGACGCGGCCGACTCCTCCCGAAGGTTGCGCTGGTCGCAGCGATCGCGCTGGTGTTGGCGATCGGCCTCTGGGCTGTGCTGCGCGACGGCACCGACGAGGCGGGCCCCTCCTGCGAACGCAGCACCTTGCTGCGAGTCGCGGCCGACCCGGCCGTCTCCTCCGCCGTCGACACGGCGGTGCGCTCGCTCCAGAGCAGCTGTGTCAGCGTCGAGCTCTCCAGCGTGCCGTCGAGCGAGATCGCGACCGCCCTGGCCCGCCAGTCAGGATGGGGACTGTCGACGAAGCCGCCGGACGTGTGGATCCCCGACTCGCGGATGTGGCTCGACACCGCTCGGGCGTCCGGAATCGGCGCCCGCCAGTTGCCTCAGACCGGGGTGTCGATCGCCACCAGCCCGGTGGTCGTCGCACTCGATGCCGACAAGGCGCGCGCCTCAGGCTGGCCGGCGACCCCGGCCGACTGGTCGCAGCTCGCCGCCTCCGGCGAGCAGACGCGCAGCGGATCCGGAGACCCCCGCACCGACAGCACCGCCGTGTACGGCCTCTTCGCGGCTCTCGGAGGGCCGGAAGCCGACGAGCAGTCGGTCGCCGCCCTCAGCAGCCGACTGTCGATCTCGACGGGCTCGGTGTCGCCGGCCCAGCTCGTCGTCGACGACATCGTCGACGCGATTCCCACCTCGGAGGCCGACGTCCTACGGCTGCAGGCCGGCGGTGGCAAGGGCCGGGTGGTCGCGTCGTACGACCCGAAGCTGACCGGGGTGCTCGACTTTCCCGCGGTGCTGCTCTCCGGCGGCGACGAACGCGCTCGTGGCGTCGCCTTCGACGTCCTGACCAGACATCTGACCCGCTCCGACGCCTCGCTCGACGCGCTGGCGACCGCCGGGCTGCGGCCGGCCAACGGTGCGTTGCCGCAGCGGTTCCGCGATACCGAGGGGGTTCGCGCTGAGGCGGCCGAACCGGCCGCGTCGCCGCCGGCAGCCGCCGTCACGCGCGCCCAGGCGGCATGGTCGGTGAGCGGCCGGCGACTCCGGATGACGTTGGTCGTCGACCGGTCGGGTTCGATGCGTCAGGCCCTTCCCGGCGGCAGCACCGCGAAGTCCCAGCTCGCGATCCAGTCGATCCGGCGCGTCATCACCAATGGCTCACCCGACAGCGACGTCGGGCTGCGGGCCTTCACCACCCGCGGTGACGCGGTCGACAACCGCGAGCTGGTGTCGCTCGGGCGGCTGTCCTCCGGGAGCGGAGCGGCCAACCAGCGCACGAGGCTGCTCGAGGCGCTGCCACAGCTCGCACCCGTCCGCGGGGGAGACACCCCGCTGTACCAGGCGGTGCTCGACAGCTACGCCGAGGCCCAGAGTGCGTTCACCTACGGCCGCCTCAACGTCGTCGTCGTGGTCACCGACGGCAAGAACGACCACCCGGCCGGACGGCTCACCCTCGAGCGCACCATCGACCAGCTGCGGTTGCGCTACGACGGCAGTCGGCCGGTGCGGATCATCACGCTCGGCTACGGCGAGGCCGTCGACGTAGCGACGCTGAAAAAGCTCGCCGACGTCACCGGGGGAAGCACCTACCAGGGTGTCACCGAGAAGGAGGTCGACGGGCTGCTCGCCACGATGCTCGCCGACCTCTGACCGACGGGCTCGCAGGCCGCAGCGGCCGGTCGACAGCCGGCACGGCTGGCGTGGGCGCCCGGCGTCGTCGGGCCACCACCACGGAACACGGTGGCGCCGCCCGTCATCCGTACGCCATGATCGTCGGCGGTCACCGGAGGGAAGCGGCCGAGGCGGCGTGCCGTCCGAGGTCCCGCGTATCGCCCATCGGCGGGCCACTGCACTGAGGATGCAGCCTGGTATCTCGGGTTCGACTCCCGATGGCGCCACCGGCCGGGTCCCGGGCAGCCCGGGCCTTGCGGCCGGTGCCCTCGTCGGCGCCGCGCCCCGCCTCGGCTCCCCGCCGGCCGGTGGTGCCGCTGCCGGCAGCACGCTCGGTACGCCTGTCACTGCCCGTCACCGACTCGAGGATGTCGCCATGTCTCCTTTCGCTGTCACGGTCCCGGCTCGGACCACGGTCGTGGAGTACCGACACGGCGCGGTGACCAGGGTCCTCGAGGCCGGCCGGCACCCGCGCCGCTGGGGCACCCGCCGGGTCGCGGTCGACCGCCGCGAGTCGCTGCTCTCGGTCGCACCGCAGGAGGTGCCGACCGCCGACGGGATCAGCGTCCGCGTCTCGGCGGCGGTGCGGTGGTCGGTGGCCGACCCGGTCGCCTTCCTCGAGCGGCACGAGGACCCCCGCGCGGCGGTCTATCTCGCGACGCAGGTCGCGCTCCGAGGCATGCTCGCCACCGCGACCGTTGCAGACCTGAGGCAGCGCGGCGCAGGGGTGTCGACCGAGGCGCTGACCGACGCCGTGACACCGGCCGCCCTCGACGTCGGCGTCGCGGTCGCCGAGGTGGTCGTCAAGGACGTCATCCTCCCTGGCGAGCTCCGCCTGGCGGCGCTCGAGCTGGCCACCTCGCAGGTCCGCGGGCAGGCCCGGCTCGAGGCGGCGCGTGCCGAGACGGCGGCGCTACGCTCGCTCGCCAACGGTGCCCGCCTCCTGGAGGCCAACCCGGCACTGGCCCGTCAGCGCCTCGTCGAGTCCCTGCCGCCGGGGTCTCGCGTCGCGCTCAACGTCGGCGACGCAGCGGCACCGCAGATACCGCCGACCTCGGCCGACGAGGAGTGAGCGCCGGCGGGCGCCGTACTCGGGCGACGTGCGCTGCCGTCGCGGCCCGGCCAGTGGCAGCGCCCGCTCGGGCAGGGTGACTGACAACGACCGCGAGCTGCATCCGGGCGGTCAGCCGTGAGCGAACACGTGTCAACCCTTGGCAACCGGCGGAACACCCGCGCACCGGGCTCACGTTGCACGCACCGTACGGCGCGCCACCATCCCCCTGGACATCCGCCCGTCTCATGACCCGGACCCGATCCAGGTGGCGCGACTAGCATCGAGGGGACACGACGTCAGGAGAAGGCACCATGTTCGAGAGGTTCACCGACCGGGCCCGCCGGGTGGTCGTGCTCGCGCAGGAAGAGGCGCGCGGCCTCAACCACAACTACATCGGCACCGAGCACATCCTCCTCGGCCTCATCCACGAGGGCGAAGGGGTCGCGAGCAAGGCTCTCGAGAGCCTCGGCATCTCCCTGGAGGCCGTGCGCGAGCAGGTGCAGGAGATCATCGGCCAGGGCCAGCAAGCGCCCACCGGCCACATCCCGTTTACCCCACGCGCGAAGAAGGTGCTCGAGCTCAGCCTGCGCGAGGCCCTGCAGCTCGGCCACAACTACATCGGCACCGAGCACATCCTCCTCGGCCTCATCCGCGAGGGCGAGGGCGTGGCGGCCCAGGTGCTGGTCAAGCTCGGAGCCGACCTCTCCCGGGTGCGTCAGCAGGTCATCCAGCTGATCTCGGGCTACCAGGGTGGCAAGGAGGGCGCGGCCCAGGGCGCCGGCCCCAGCGCGGGCCCGGCCGAGGGCACGCCCGCCGGCTCGCTCGTGCTCGACCAGTTCGGCCGCAACCTCACCCAGGGTGCTCGTGAGGGCAAGCTCGACCCCGTCATCGGCCGCGGCAAGGAGATCGAGCGGGTCATGCAGGTGCTGTCCCGCCGCACGAAGAACAACCCGGTGCTCATCGGCGAGCCCGGTGTGGGCAAGACCGCGGTCGTCGAGGGGCTCGCCCAGGACATCGTCAAGGGAGAGGTCCCCGAGACCCTCAAGGACAAGCAGCTCTACACCCTCGACCTCGGCGCGCTCGTCGCCGGCAGCCGCTACCGCGGCGACTTCGAGGAGCGCCTGAAGAAGGTGCTCAAGGAGATCCGCACCCGCGGCGACATCGTGCTCTTCATCGACGAGATCCACACCCTCGTCGGTGCGGGTGCCGCCGAGGGCGCTATCGACGCGGCCAGCATCCTCAAGCCGATGCTCGCCCGGGGTGAGCTCCAGGTCATCGGCGCGACGACCCTCGACGAGTACCGCAAGCACATCGAGAAGGATGCCGCCCTCGAGCGCCGCTTCCAGCCGATCCAGGTCGCCGAGCCGACGCTCGCGCACGCCATCGAGATCCTCAAGGGGCTGCGCGACCGCTACGAGGCGCACCACCGCGTCTCCATCACCGACGGCGCGCTGGTCGCGGCGGCCAACATGGCCGACCGGTACGTCAACGACCGCTTCCTCCCGGACAAGGCGATCGACCTCATCGACGAGGCGGGCGCGCGCTTGCGCATCCGCCGGATGACGGCGCCGCCGGACCTGCGCGAGCTCGACGAGCGGATCGCGGTGGCGGTGCGCGAGAAGGAGTCGGCCATCGACGGCCAGGACTTCGAGAAGGCCGCATCGTTGCGCGACGACGAGAAGAAGCTGCGCGCCGAGAAGGCCCACCGTGAGGCGGAGTGGAAGTCCGGTGACATGGACGTCATCGCCGAGGTCGACGAGGAGCTCATCGCCGAGGTGCTCGCCGCCTCCACCGGCATCCCGGTCTTCAAGCTCACCGAGGAGGAGTCCAGCCGGCTGCTGCACATGGAGGACGAGCTGCACAAGCGCGTCGTCGGCATGGACGAGGCCATCAAGTCGCTGTCCCAGGCCATCCGGCGCACCCGCGCCGGCCTGAAGGACCCGCGCCGCCCCGGTGGGTCGTTCATCTTCGCCGGCCCGACCGGTGTCGGCAAGACCGAGCTGGCCAAGACGCTCGCCGAGTTCCTCTTCGGCGATGAGGACAGCCTCATCCAGCTGGACATGTCCGAGTACAGCGAGAAGCACACCGTGTCACGGCTGTTCGGCTCCCCGCCCGGCTACGTCGGGTACGAGGAGGGCGGCCAGCTCACCGAGAAGGTGCGCCGCAAGCCGTTCTCGGTCGTGCTCTTCGACGAGGTCGAGAAGGCCCACCCCGAGATCTTCAACAGCCTGCTGCAGGTGCTCGAGGACGGCCGGCTCACCGACTCGCAGGGTCGGATGGTCGACTTCAAGAACACCGTCATCATCATGACGACCAACCTCGGCACCCGGGACATCTCCAAGGGCTCGCTCGGCTTCTCGGCCGGGCCCGACACCCGCTCCGACTACGACCGGATGAAGAACAAGGTCATCGACGAGCTCAAGCAGCACTTCCGCCCCGAGTTCCTCAACCGGGTCGACGACACCATCGTCTTCCCCCAGCTCACCCAGGCCGAGATCGTCCAGATCGTGGACCTCGAGATCGCCAAGCTCGACAAGCGGCTCAAGGACAAGGACATGGGCATCGAGCTCACACCCGCGGCGAAGAGCCTGCTCGCGACCAAGGGCTACGACCCGGTGCTCGGTGCTCGGCCGCTGCGCCGCACCATCCAGCGCGAGATCGAGGACATGCTCTCCGAGAAGATCCTGTTCGGCGAGCTGAAGTCCGGCGAGATCGTCCTGGTCGACGCCACCGGAGAGACGAAGGACAGCACCTTCACCTTCACCGGCACTCCGCACACGCGCTCGATCGAGCTCCCCGTGGTCGCCGCCGCCGCCGAGGTGGCCGACGGCTGACCGCGCACGTCGTCTCGTTTCGAGGGTCCCGGCAGCAGCGGCCGGGGCCCTCGATGTCGTACGCCGCCCTCGATGTCGTACGCCGAGAACCATCGCCTCCCGAGAGCACGACAGCCGGCACCGGGCCCGAGCAGCCCGTGCTCCTCGGGAAAGCAGAGCCAGCCAGCGCGGGGAGGGCCGAGCCCGAGCGGAGCCGGCCATGGCGGGGCCGGGCAACGATGCTGGCGGAATCCTGAACGTCTCTTTACCCCACAGGTCCCGGCCTAGCTGCACACTTGGCACAGCGAGCGCCTCCGGGGCGGCTCGCACCGCGCGGCCCGCCATCACCCCTGCGATGGCGGGTCGTCGCCTTCCCCCGGCTCGACCCCGACGCACGGCATCCGTGCGGGCGGTGCGACGACGCCTCGCGGATGGCGCCGTCCGTGCGCGAGGATGCGTGCCGGGCATCCGCTCACCGACGAGGACCGCCTGTGCTGGCGGTACGCCATCGGCGACGGGATGACGACGACGGAGACACCTCGGCCCTGACCGTCGTCGCGTACCTGGCATCCGCCGATGTGGGACCAGGAGATCGTCAGCCGGTACCTGCCGGGCGCGGCACGTCTAGGCTGCCCGACATGCCTCCCGCCCTGGCCGATCGCGACCGCGAAGACATTGAGAGCCCGGGCCTGAAGCTCCAGGGGCCGGAACCTCCGGTCTTCGACGACTACCTCTACCAGGCGGTCGCCGTCTCGGCGTCGTTCGCGGCCTCCGACGTGACCCCCTCCCCGACGACCCGCATGCGGCGCACGGTGCGCGCGTACACGCTGGTCGTCTTCGTGTGCACCACGGTGATCCTCGCGCTCCTCGTCTCCCTGCTCACCGCCGTCGCGGCGTGAGCAGGACGAGAGAACCACGATGAACTCGACGGACCTGGTCGTGCGACCGGCGCGCACGGCCGATGTCCGCGCCATCCGCGAGCTGGTGGCCCCGCTCGCCGCATCCCGGGTGCTGCTCAGCAAGGAGGCCGTCGCGTACTACGAGACGGTGCAGGAGTTCCTCGTTGCGGAGGAAGGCGGTCGGGTGGTGGCCTGTGGCGCGCTGCACGTCATGTGGGAGGACCTGGGCGAGGTGCGTACGCTCGCGGTCGAGAGGTCAGCGCTCGGGCGCGGTATCGGCACGGCGGTGCTCGACCAGCTCGTCGAGCGAGCGCGGAGCCTCGGGCTCGCGCGGCTGTTCTGCCTGACCTTCGAGACCTCGTTCTTCGGCCGGCACGGGTTCACGCCGATCGACGGCCAGGCCGTCGACCCCGCGGTCTACGCCGAGCTGCTGCGCTCCTACGACGAGGGCGTGGCCGAGTTCCTCGACCTCGAGCGGGTCAAACCCAACACCCTCGGCAACACCCGCATGCTGCGCCTGTTGTGACCGGCACCGCCACCAGAGCCGGGCGATCGCGGCCACGACACCGAGGATCGCCGAGACCAGCAGAGTAACCCCGATGCCGACCGGCAGTGCGAGCCCGGCCCGGTCGCTGGCGGATGACGCCCGCGCGACAGCGGCGTCGACGTCACCGTCGGCGAGGAGCTTCTGCGCCTCCGCCGCCTGGGCGTCGACGGCGAGGACGAGCGCGCCGAGCGCGCTCACCGGGTTGCGGTCGGAACGGGCGTCGGCGCGGGCCCCGCCGACGGCGCCGACAGCGGCAGCCGCACGAGGCAGGGAGGTGGCCAGCGCGGTGAACTCGGCCTGGTCGTCGGCCTGCTCGTACGCCGTGCGTACCGAGGCGGGCACCTCGACACCGGACCGCTGGGCCGAGGCCTGCACGCGCTGCGCCGGCGCGGCCAGCCCGGCCACGGCGGCACGGACCCGCTCGGCGCGGTCGAAGGACCAGTCGGCCATCGCGTCGCGCAGGCCCTGCGGCGGCAGCCACGCTCCGTCGGCCTTGTCGACCGCCGCGTACGCCGCCCGAGCCTTCCCGCGAGCCGCGAGCTGGGCCTGACCTTCGGCGTCGACCACCCAGGTGCGGTAGACCTGCTCGCCATCGGTCACCCCGCCTCGCACCTCTGCGAGGTCGAGGAAACGCTGCCAGGTCGTGCGGGCGCCGCCCCGGCTCCCCGGCGCGTCGTACGCGCTCTCCCCGGCGAGCGCGCTGCGCATCACGGCGGCCAGCCGGTCGTCATCCGCCTCGTCGAGGAGGGCCGACATCGCGGCGAGCGAGGCCGGGTAGCCGTAGCTGTCGGCCTCACCGGAGCGGTCCTCGGCCGAGCCGTCCCAGTCGACGAGCGGCACCGCGCCCTCGGCGCCGCGCGACACGGGGCGACGTTCGGCGACGTCGCCACCGGTGGAGGCCACCGCCCGCTCGGCGAGCAGCTGGGCCAGGCCCTCGTACATCCACCGGCCGACGAAGCGGTCGCTGTTCACCCAGGCGTGGGAGAGCTCGTGCAGGAGCAGGTCGTCGTCGAGGGCCTCGCCCACGACGATCTCGTTCCCGCTCGGGTCGAACCAGCCGTCGTAGCCGCGCACCGACGGGGTGGGGTCCTCCCGGATGCGCTGCAGACCGCCGGGCCACGGCGTGCCGACCAGCTTCTCCAACGCGGGGATGCCGGTCTTCACCGTGCCGCCCACGAAGTCGAGCCACTTCCGGTCGTCGGGGTAGCCGACCAGGAGGACCTTGGTGTCGGAGACCGAGACCGGGCGCTCCTCGACCTGTGCCGGGTCACGGAGCGAGACCACCGCCCAGGATCCGCCGCCGTCGTCGACAGCGGTGAGCACATGGGTGGTGGTGCTCCCGGACTTCGTGCTGGTGAAGTCGTCCCGGGTGCTGTCGAACCTCATCGCCGAGGGGGCGACGACCTCGACCCGGTTGCGCCCGGAGTCACCGAACCCGTGGACGGCGAAGGTGGCGTAGCCAGGGCCGACCCGGGTGCCGTCGCTCGACCGCGGGACGGCACCGGCAGCATCGAAGGTGAGCACCACCGTGCGACGCTGGCCGTAGGTCAGCCGGGGGAAGGAGATGCGCGCCAGTCGCGTGCTGGGGTCGTCGGTGCGGCGAAGCGACACCTCGAGACTGCGCTCGCCGCTGCGCGCGCGCAGATTGGTGGCACCGGCGGGGACCGGCACGGTGTAGCTGTCGAAGTAGTAGAAGACGACACCGGATGACGTGCTGCGGCTGGGCGTGACGTTCTCGAGCTCGACGGTCACCGTGGCGCGCACGGTGGTGCGCTTCGCATCGAGGACGTAGCGGCTGGTGGCCTCGGTCTGCAGGCCTTCCTCGGCGACCGCGGGCCGGCTGGCGACGAGCGCACTGGCGACGACCAACGCGACTCCGGCACCTGCCGTCATCCAGCGCCGGACCGGCATCGCCGCACCTCCCGCCTCATCGGTCCCTGCGGCACCCGGGCGGCGCCCCACAGGACTGTATTCGGGCCTGCGCCGAACCCGCCTGGCTGTGGCCCAACCGTGACCTCATGGCAGCGTGAAGTTCGCCGAGCCATCGGGCTCGATCATCGGACCTGGGATGATCGAGGGTATGAACCCTCTCGACGGCGACAGTGACGCCAGCTCCATGGACCGACGGCTGCGCCACGATCTCGACCGGCTTCCCCGCCTGCTCGGCTCGGCGCTCGAGGAGTCGCTGCGGTTTCTCGGCACTCTGCACGACCGGCCGGTGGCCGCCGACCCGTCGGTCACGCCCGACCCGTCGCTGCCCGAGGAGGGCGCCGGCTTCGACGGCGCCCTGGACCGGTTCAGGACCCGGTGGATGCCGCACCTGTCCGGCAGCGCGGGGCCACGCTACCTCGCCTTCGTGACCGGGGGCGCCACGCCTGCTGCGCTCGCCGGTGACTGGCTGACGTCGGCGATCGACCAGAACGCGTCCGACGAGCTCTCCTCGGGCGTCGACGCCCTGGAGCTCGAGACGGTCGGCATGCTCGCCGAGCTGCTCGGGCTCGGCGACGGGTTCTCGGGCCGGTTCGTCACCGGCGCCACCATGTCGTCGTTCGTGTCGCTGGCCCAGGCCCGGCAGTGGGCCGCCGCCCAGCACGGCGCGGATGCCGCGCGTGACGGCCTGCACACGCTCCCTCCGGTTCCGGTGCTCTCGGGTACGGCGCACTCGAGCATCGGGAAGACGCTCGCGATGCTCGGCATGGGACGGCGCAGCCTCACCCGGCTGCCGACCCTGCCCGGCCGCGAGGCAGTCGATCTCGCCGCCTTGCGCGCCGCACTCGACGACCGCGCCGGCACGCCCTGCGTCGTCGTGGCCAACGCCGGCACGGTCAACACCGTGGACTTCGACGACCTCACCGCCATCGCCGAGCTCAAGGAGCGCTACGAGTTCTTCCTTCACGTCGACGCCGCGTTCGGGGGCTTCGCCGCACTGTCCCCCGACCTCGCCCATCTCGTGGCCGGGCTCTCGGCCGCCGACACGGTGACGGTCGACGCGCACAAGTGGCTGAACGTCCCCTACGACTCCGGGGTGCAGCTCACCCGTCATCCGCGACTGCAGGCGGAGGTGTTCCAGAACAGCGCGGCCTATCTCGGATCCCTCGACCTGGACGCCCCGCCCCCGGTCCACCTCACTCCAGAGAACTCCCGCCGTGTCCGGGCGCTGCCCACCTGGTTCACCCTTCAGGCGTACGGGCGAGCGGGCCACCGCGAGATCGTCGAACGGAACGTGCGCGCTGCACGCCGGCTCGGAGACCTGGTCGATCGCGACGCCGGCTTCCGGCTGCTCGCACCCGTGCGGCTCAACGTCGTGTGCTTCACCCTCGCCGGCGACCCCACCTCGGCACGGATCGCCGCGTTCCTCCGGGCGGTACGGGAGACCGGCGACAGCTACCTCACGCCGACCGAGCTCGACGGCACACCGGCGATCCGGGCCGCGTTCTCGAACTGGCGCACCACCGACTCCGACGTGGCGCTCGTGTGGCGGGC
>JBOFBK010000479.1:0-17973 GCA_051645525.1 Dermatophilaceae bacterium
TAGTCGCGGGTGAGGTGGTAGTGGTACATCTCCCGGACCGTGCCGTCCCAGAGCACGGGGCCCACGTGGCCGTGGCACTCGTCGAGGTCGGCCGAGCGCACCTCGACTCCGCCGTCGTCCTTCGGGCCGTAGAGGCCGAACCCGTCGAGCGCGTAGCCCATCAGGCTGCTGTGCCGCCCGGCGTCGCCATCGGGGTCGGGCAGGCAGCCCGACAGGTCGTGGTAGTGGTACCGGCCACCGGCCTCGGGGTGGCCGTTGCACTCGTCCTGCACCTCGTAGGCCGGGGCGTCGCGGCCTCGGACGTCGAGCGCGTTGAACACCGCAACTCCGCTGAGCGCGAACCCGATCATGCCCATGGGCACGCATGAGGGCTCGGCCGCTCGCCCGGGTTCGGCAGGGAGGCGGAGCAGGATGTCCTGCTCCGCGATCGCGTTCGGGTTGCGGTCGTAGGCATAGGCGTCGTCGTCCGGGGCGATCGGGAAGACGCCGGTGTCGTGGGTCGGCAGACCGTTCGCGGTGACGACGCGCTGCCCGCTGTGCACGGTCACGGCGATCTCGGCGCCCGGCCAGTCGACGGCGCCGTCGACGGTGGCCTTCTCGGACGGGCTCCACCACTCGCCGTCGATCCACGGGTTGTCATCCGAGGCTCCTGGGCCGTTCGGGTCGAACCGCTGCTGGCACGAGTACACCGACCCGGCCGCCGGGCGGTCCGACACCTTGCCGTCGCCCAGCGGCCGTGCACCGTGGTCGTGGTCGCCGTGGTCGTGGCCGGATGACGCCGCGACGGGTTCCTCGGGCTCGGCGGACGATCCCCCTCCGCACGCGCCGACGAGCATCGCGAGCGCAGCGACCAGAGCCGGTACGGCCCGTCGGGGTCGAGACGAGGGCGGTCGGCAGACCCGGTCGACGGAGGTGGCGGGCATGGCGACGACTGTGGCCGAGTCGGCGGGCGATCCGGCTGACGTGCGCCTGAAGGTCGGCTGAAGACCAGGTCGATCGGGGCGAGCCGCCGAGCGCCGTACCGCCGAGCGCCGAGCGGCAGACCGCCGAGCACCGCGGCCCGACGGTCACATAGCGCAGGCATCGCCATCGGCGCCCTCGCGGTCAGCCGGGCAGCCCGACCCTGACGGTCGCGCCGCCACCGACGGTCTGCTCGACGGCCCAGGTGCCGCCGTGCCGCCGTACCACCGCCGCCACGATCGAGAGCCCGAGCCCGGCGCCGCCACTGCGCCGTGACCGGGACGGGTCGGCTCGCCAGAAGCGGTCGGCGACGCGGTCGGCATCCGCGGCCCGGATGCCGGGCCCGGAGTCGGCGACGACCAGCTCGGCACCACGCGGACCCGGACGGACGGCGACCCGAACCGCGGTACCGGCCGGGGTGTGCGCCCGGACGTTCGACAGCAGGTTCACCACGGCCTGCTCGAGCAGGTCGGCGTCGCCGGTGACGACAACGCGCGACGGCACGTCGAGCTGCACGGGCCGGCTGGGGTCGAGGATGCCGTGGTCACGCACCGCGTCGGTGACCAGCTCGGTGAGGTCCACGCGTTCGAGCGGTACGAGACGATCCAGCGAGTCTCGTTCTTCTGGAACGCTTCCCGCGCGGTGCTCCTCGTCCAGCCGGGCGAGGAGCAGCAGGTCGTCGACCAGCCGGCGCATCCGTGCCGCCTGGGCGCCGATCCGGCGCATCGCCTCGCCGACCTGGGCCTCGTCGGCAAGTCCGCCACGTCGGTGCAGCTCGGCGTAGCCGTCGACAGTGGCGAGCGGGGTGCGCAGCTCGTGGGCGGCGTCGGCGACCAGCTGCTCGAGCCGGCGGCGGGCCTCGGTCTGTTCGGCGAAGGACGCGTCGAGCCGGGCGAGCATGTGGTCGAACGCGGCAGCCAGCCGTGCGACCTCGGTGCCCGCCGGCCAGACCCCGACCCGGCGGGACAGGTCGCCGGCGGCGACATCGAGAGCGGTGGACGCCACCTCGTCGATCGGGCGCAGCCCACGACCCACCAGCCACCAGGCGATGCCGCTGCCCGCGAGGAGCACGAGCAGCACGGCGGCGCCGAGCAGCTGCGCGAGCCGCACGACGGTGCCCTCGACCGCGTCGAGCGGGCTCGCGTAGACGACGGTGCCGCCCTCCCGGCCGGGCGCGATCACGTACCGGTACCGCGTGGCGCCGCTCGCCGAGGTCGCCTCGGCGACGCCGGCCACGGTGAGGTCCGCGGCATCCAGCCGGGGAATCGGGTCGGGGTCGGTGCTCGACCCGGAACGCCGGGCCGCGACCAGCCGTCCGGAGCCGTCGAACCGCAGCACCGCCACCGACCGCCCGCTCGGGTCGACGTCGGGCGTGGGTAGCGGGCCGGCCCGCTGCGGCTCGGCCCGGGCGCGCAGGAGCGAGTCGTCGAGCTCGTCGAGCAGGGTCGCGCGCGTCCACCAGACAGCAGCCGTGCCGACGACGGCGAGGGACGCGGCGAGCAGTGCCGCGACCACCAGGGTCAACCGGGCCCGCACCGACCACCGGCGGCGCAACCGGTGACGCCATCCGCTCAGGGGACCCACCCGGTGGCGCCATTCGCTCGGGGAAGGCCACATCGTCATCCCTCCGGCGGGCGGATGACGTACCCGAAACCCCGCACGGTGTGCAGCAGCGGCGGCTGCCCGCCGCTGTCGACGCGGCGACGCAGCTGGCTGATGTGCGCCTCGACGAGGTTGGTGGCACCGGGCTCGGCGGCCGGGTCGACCCCGCCATGCCGCCACACCTCGCGCAGCAGCTGCTCCTTCGAGAGCACCTGGCCGACGTGCACGAGCAGATGCCGCAGCAGCCGGTACTGGGTGGGCGACAGCTCGATCGGCGCGCCGCCCCGGCTCACCCGGTGGGTGGTGTCGTCGACGACGAGGTCGCCGCAGCGCCAGCTCGCCGGCGAGCCCGGCACCCGACCGCGGCGGGTCAGCGCGCGCAGGCGCAGCGCCAGCTCCTCGAGGCTGAACGGCTTGGTGAGGTAGTCGTCGGCACCCTCGCCGAACCCGGTGCGCAGGTCGGCCCGCGCATCCCGGGCGGTGAGGAAGAGCACCGGCAGGTCCGCTCCCGACTGGCGGAGACGCCGGCAGACCGTGAAGCCGTCGATGTCGGGCAGGTTGACGTCGAGCACCACCACGTCCTGACGGTCGGTGCGCGCGAGGTCGACCGCCTCACGGCCCGACCCGGTCGCCGCGACCTCGAAACCCTCGTGTCGCAGTGCGGCGGTGAGCATCTCGCGCATCGGGTCCTCGTCCTCGACGAGCAGCACGCGCACGGCCGGCTCCTTCGGGTCCACGGAGCGGCAGCCTACGTGCGCCCCCTGGAGACCGCGCGGCGACCGCGCGGGAGGGTGCCGCGACTCGATCGAGCTCGACTCGGCGAGTGGGATGCTGCGACCGTGACCGAGCCGCTCTTCCACCTCGCCCAGCCGGAGCAGTGGGATGACGCCCGCCGCCTCGGTGAGTACCGGCACTCCACCCGCGGGCTCACCCTCGACGAGGTCGGCTTCATCCACCTGGCGACGGCCGCCCAGTGGCCAGGGGTGCGCCGCCGGTTCTACGCCGACCACCCCGGCGGCCTCGTGCTGCTGACCATCGACCCCGAGCGGCTGGATGCCGAGGTGCGGTGGGAGGTCCCACCCGTGGCCGGGGAGGTGGGCGACCCGTCATCCGCGGAGCTGTTCCCCCACCTCTACGGCGCGCTCCCCGTGGCGGCGGTGACCGCGACGAGCCGAGTGGCGCCTCCGCACCGCCGGCCGTGACCTCGGAGCCGACGGCCTCGGCCTGCGCTGCGCTACGCTATAGCACATGCAGATCGGCGTTCGAGAGCTGCGGAACGACACCGCGAGAGTGGTCGATGCCGTGCGCTCGGGCGAGCGCGTCACGCTCACCGTCCACGGCGAGCCCGTCGCCGACATCGTTCCTCACGCGGTGCGCCGCCGGTGGTTGTCCGGCCCCGAGCTGCGGCGGCAGCTGATGGACGACGCCGCCGATCCGGGGCTGCGTGACGACCTCGACGAGCTCGCCGGGCAGACGCTGGACGATCTGTGAACGAAGGACTGCTCGACACCTCGGTCTTCATCGCGCAGGAGACCGGTCGTGCGCTCGGGCAGCTACCGAAACGCACGGCGGTGTCCGTCGTGACCCTCGGTGAGCTGGAGCTCGGCGTGCGGGCCGCGACCGAGCCGGGCGTCCAGGCACAGCGTGCACGAACGTTGACCCGAGCTCGACAGGCCGACCCGCTGCCCGTCACCGAAGCGGTGATGAGTGAGTGGTCCAGGCTCGTGCATTCCTGCCGAAGCGCCGGCATCCACCGGACCATTCGGTTGACCGATGCGCTCATCGCCGCGACAGCCGTGGTGCACGGCATACCGGTCGTCACCCAGGACGCCGACTTCGGACGGATCGCCGGAGCCTACGAGCCTCTCCGCGTCATCCGGGTCTGAGCTCCCCGCCCCGCTTATGGGCTCTGCGAGCACCGCGCAGGTGGGGTGTGGCCACTATCGAGCCCGGGTAGGTCAACTGCTGGGATCGACCCCACGGGTGCCGTGGAGCGCCCCCGACCAGAAAGGCAGACCTGATGACTCAGACCCCCATGGAGGACCCGAGCACCGGCGAGAGCGCGGACGGGCTCGACGCCGGCGGTTCGGGGGAGCTCGGCGGCTCGACCCTGTCCGACAGCGGCTTCGGCGGCGAGACCGAGGGGCCGGCCGACAGCGGCGCCGACGATGACGTCACCCCCGGCCACGAGGACGGTGGCGCCGACGGCGGAGCGGGCAGCAGCTCCGGCCTCGAGGACGACACCGAGGGGCCGGCCGACAGCGGCGCCGACGATGACGTCACCCCCGGCCACCACGACGGCGGCGCCGACGGCGGAGCAGACGCCTCGCAGTGACCCCGGGCCCGATCGCGCCCGAGCCCGCGGACGACGTCCTCCGCGGGCTCGGGCAGTTCGCCGCGACCGGTCGACGCACCTTCGCGGACCGGCACTGGGGCCGGACACCTCTTCTCAGCAGGGCGGGCGACCTTCCGCCACCGACCCATGGCTTCGACGCCGACGCGGTCGACGAGCTGCTCGCTGCACGTGGCCTGCGCACCCCCTTCGTCCGGATGGCGAAGAACGGCAGCACGCTCGAGTCGTCGGCGTTCACCCTCGGCGGCGGTGTCGGTGCGTCGATCGCCGACCAGGTCAGCGAGGACAAGGTGCTGCGGCTCTTCGCGGACGGCGCGAGCATCGTGCTCCAGGGCCTGCACCGCACCTGGGCGCCGGTCACGCGCACCGCACACGACCTGGCTGCCGACCTCGGCCATCCCGTCCAGGTCAACGCCTACGTCACACCGCCGCAGAACCAGGGCTTCGCCGACCACTACGACGTGCACGACGTGTTCGTCGTGCAGGTGTCGGGCGAGAAGCACTGGCGTGTCCGCCCGCCCGTGCTCGAGGCGCCGCTGCGCAGCCAGCCGTGGACCGACCGCCGCGACCTGGTCGAGGATGCCGTGGGCTCGCCTCCGGCCATCGACCAGGTGCTACGGCCCGGCGACTGCCTCTACCTGCCGCGTGGCTGGCTGCACTCGGCGGCCGCGCTCGGCGGGACGAGCATCCACCTCACCTTCGGCGTGCACGTCTGGACCGTGCGGCACCTGCTCGACGACCTGGTTCGGGCAGCGG
The DNA here is from genome assembly GCA_051645525.1 of Dermatophilaceae bacterium. Taxonomy (GTDB): domain Bacteria; phylum Actinomycetota; class Actinomycetes; order Actinomycetales; family Dermatophilaceae; genus JBOFLG01. The sequence continues at coordinate 5,672 of JBOFBK010000479.1, forward strand.
CCGCTCACCTCGACGACGACCCGGCCGCCCGCGCCTCGCTCCCCCTCGGCGCCGACACCGCCGACCCGGCCCTGACGGCAGGGGCCCGCGACACGGTGCGCCGGCTCCTCGACGCCGCCCTCGACGCCGTGACGGATGACGAGCTCTCCCACCTCCTCGCGGCGCGTGGCCGCAGCGCCCAGCGGCCCGGCGAGATGGGCGTCCTGCGCCAGCACGCGGCTGCGGCCGACGCCGGGTCGCCCGAGCCGCGGTGGCGGGTGCGCGAGCACCTCGCGCCGCGCTGGGAGGGTGACCGCCTCGTCACCCGCGCCGGTCGGGTGGTCGTCGAGTCCGAGCCGCACCGGGCGCGGGTCGCCGCGGTGCTGCGAGGTGAGGCGCCGTCATCCGTGCTGGACCCCGGTCTTCGGCGCCGTCTCGCGCTCGCCGGCATCCTCGTTCCCGACCCGCGACCCTGACCGCACGCGGCGAGTCGGCCGCTCTGATGCCGTCACGTCGTTCCCGACACATCGGACAGCGGCGCACCAGTGGCCGGCGTCGGGTGATGCCTGTCAACACTCGGCAGTGGGCCGGAGCTCCGTGCCGCACGTCACCGAATGTCGATCATCCGGCGCAACACGAAACGGATCGCGGTCACGTCGTCATCGAGCAGGCGACCGCGGTGCCGCCGTCGCAGACGCTCGCGGCTGAGGGACTTCAGCTGGTCACACATCGCGAAGGTGCCGCGCCGCAGGCCCTCGAGCCGCGGATGGAACGGCAGCCCGCGGTCGGTCGTCGTGCACGGCACCACGAACACCAGACCGTTCGGGAGCCGACAGGCGAAGTCGGTTCCGACGATCACGGCCGGGCGCAGACCGGCCTGCTCTCGCCCCACCTGCGGGTCGAAGTCCGTCCACCACACCTGCCACGGTTCGACCGGTGCGGTCACTCGCGAACCGCGACGTCGGCGTCGGCGAGCGCCGCAGCCTCGGCCACGTAGGACGCGGCGGCATCCGGATCAGCGGCCAGCCGGGCCAGTGCGACCCGTGACTCGTGCTCGAAGAGCAGCACTCGGAGCGCCTCCTCCAGGCTGGAACCGCCCAGCTCTTCGTTGGCGATCCGCGCCAACGCGTCCCGACTGTCTCGGGACACTCTCACCGTGGTCTGCATACGGCGAGTATACGTCCCAACGCGATCATCGTCGCGGTCGAGGCGGAGCTATCGCGGTCGCTCCCGAATCGACGCGACCGGGCTCGGCATGCTCGCGGGTCGAACGACCACGGCACGGCCGGTCGGAAGCTCCGCCTTGCCGATGACGATACCGATCTGTATCGTCATCGACTGTCAGCCGCACCGAGGAAAGGAACATCATGAAGATCGCCGTCATCGGCTCCGCCATGGTCGGACAGGTCGTCGCCGCCAAGCTCGTCGAGCTCGGCCACGACGTGGTCATCGGCACTCGCGACCCCGAGAACCTGTCCGACACCAAGGGGATGGGCGGCACGCTGGCCGACTGGCTGGCCGCCAACCCCGGTGGCCGGGTCGCCACCAACGCCGAGGCGGCGGCTCACGGCGAGATCGTCGTCAACGCCACCAACGGCGCGGCGTCGGTCGACGCACTGACCCTCGCCGGTGCGGAGAACCTGGCCGGCAAGATCCTCGTCGACATCGCCAACCCGCTCGACTTCTCGAAGGGGATGCCGCCGACGCTGTTCATCAGCAACGACGACTCGCTCGGCGAGCTCATCCAGCGCACCTTCCCCGAGACCAGGGTGGTCAAGACGCTCAACACGATGAACGCCTACCTCATGGTCGACCCCGGGCTGGCCAACCAGGGCGACCACACTGTCTTCCTCAGCGGAGACGACGACGCCGCCAAGAGCACGGTCGCCGACCTGCTGCGCAGCTTCGGCTGGACCGACATCTTCGACCTCGGCGACATCACGACGGCGCGCGGCACCGAGTCGCTCCTCCCGGTCTGGATCCGGATGTTCGGCAAACTGGGTGAGATCCCGTTCCAGTTCAAGATCGTTCGCGACGCCGACGTGCAGCTCGCGCCGCACGCGCCGTCCGCCTGAGGTAGCAGGAGTGGCCCGTCCACTCAGTCACGACGTGCGTCGGCGCATCGTCGACGCGGCCGGTTCCGCGTTCTACGAGAACGGCTATGCGGCCATGGGAGTCGACGCCCTGGCGGGCACCGCCGGGGTGTCGAAGATGACGCTGTACCGCTACTTCCCGTCCAAGGAGGAGCTCATCTGCGCGGTGCTCGACCGGGCCGACGAGTGGAGCGCGGAGCAGTACGAGCGTCTGATGGCGGGCCACGACGACCCGGCCGACCGGCTCGCGGCGGTGTTCGACTGGATCGCCGAGCGCGCCGGCGAGCCGGACTGTCGTGGCTGCATGTTCCAGAACGGCGCGGCCGAGTTCCCCGAGATCGCGGATGCCGTGCACGAGACCTCGGTGCGGCACAAGCGCTGGGTGCGTGAGTGCTACCTGCGAGAGGCGCGCGCGATGCAGGTGCGGGCTCCTGAGGAGCTGGCCGACCAGTTGCTGCTGCTCACCGACGGAGCCTGGGCGGCCGCGCGGATGTGGGGCCCCGGCAACCCGGCCCGCTCGGTCGCCTCGGCCGCGCGGCTGCTGATCGAGGCACACCGTCAGCGCTGAGGACAACGTCCGGGCCGGCCATGGCCCCACCGAGTCGGCTCAGCTCGTCGGCCGGCTTCAGTTGCGACTCGGCATCGCGTGGTCGTCGACCAGTCTGCGACCCGCGCCGGTCAAGCCGTAGCGGTGAAAGCGACCGCTGCGCCGCGTCTCGACCACGCCGCCCGCACGAAGCCGGACGAGCTGCTGGCGGACCGCGCCAGGGCTGATGCCGAGCCGGTCGCCGAGCTGCTCCGCCGAATGGTCGACCACCAGGGCTCGCAGGATCGCGGCGCGGGTCGGGCCGACCAGTGCACTCAGACTGTCGCCCGCCGACACCGGATGACGCTGCGCGAGCACGGCGCCCAGACCGCGCGCCGGGTAGTAGAGGACCAGCGGGTGCTCAGGTGTTCGGCGCCGCAGCGAGATCCGGGTAGGCACGAATGCCGACGGGACGCAGACGACACCGTGCACCAGCGGATGATCCGGATAGGACGAGCGGCGGCTGTCGCGCACGGCCAGAAGCGGTCCATCGCCGCCGTCCTGGACACTGACCGTCGGATGCAGCCCGGCGAGCGCGCGTCGCATACCGTGGCGGGCAACCAGGTCGGCTCGGTGGCTCACGTCGGCGAGAAGGACTCGCCGTAGCGTCGGCCAGGCGTCGGCGAGGTGCTCGGCCCAGTAGCCCCTCAGCTCAGTCACGGCGTGATCCAGCAACGTGGCGACCTCACCGCCCTCGGTCAGCTCCCGGATCGGACCGGGTGGGCCGTCCGGCCAGGCCATCGCGAGGTCGCGGTGAACGATGGTCCCGGGCGTCTCGCGGAGCCGGCTGAGAGCGTGGTCGATGTCCTCGGGCTCCGCGGACTCGGGCGGAAGCCCCTCGAGGAAGTCCGGCGAGTAGCCGGGCGACGACACCAGCGCCCCGAAGAGAGCGGGCAGGTCGGGCGAGAGATGCGTGAACCAGGAGGCGAGCGGATAGCCGGCGGCAGGCGTCCCACCGGCCCGCAGGCAACAGTGGTGCACCATCTCGGACAGGGCCGACACCGCGAACCGCACCTCACCGAGCGAGTTCGAGGGGAATGGCGCGCGGTACACAGCCCACCTCCGAGGTGACAGCGATCACTGTCGGTGTCGCGGAGTGCACGTCCTTACTTCACCGTCAGCGGTATGACTCGCCACTTCCGTTGGCTCCTCGCCGGCATCGCCGTGAACAGCGCCGGCGACTTCATCCCCGTCTTCCTCGTGCTCTACCTCGTCGACGACGCGGGACTGAGCGTGACCCAGGCCGGCGCCCTGCTGACGGTGCGAGCAGTGGCCGCCGCCGCCGGACCGTGGATCGGTGGGCAGCCGTCCGACCGCTGCGACCCTCGGCTGGTGGCCTCGTGCGCGTTCGCGGCCTCGGCCGCCGGCATCTCGGGTCTGCTCGTCGCCGACGGCCTCGTGAGCGCGGCATCGGCCCTCGTGCTGCAAGGGGTGGCGTCGACGACCTCCAAGCCTGCCGTGGCCTCGCTCGTGGCGTCGTTGCTGCCGGCCGAATTGTGGGCTCGCGGCTACACCTTGACTCACTGGGCCTACAACCTCGGGTCGGCAGGAGGGACAGCGGCGGCCGGCGTCGTCGCCGGTGCAGGACTGAGCCCGATATTCGCCGCCGACGCCGCGACATCCGCCGTGTTCGCGGTGATCTTGATGCTGACCGTGCCGGCGGTCCACCGCTCACAGCCACGTGCCAGCAGCCCGAGGCCCCGCCGGTCGGAGCGGCCGAGTGGCGTGGAGTGGTCGATCGCATGGTGGGCGCTGGTGCAGCGGCTGGCGTACATCCAGACGTCGGTCGTGTTGCCGCTCGCGGTCGCGGCAGCTGATCTGCCGGTGAGCACGGTCGCCTGGGTCTGGACCCTGAACACCGTGCTCGTCGCCACGATCACCCCGCTGACCGGTCGCCTCAGCACCTCGGTGAGGCCGATGCGACGACTGGCGCTCGGCTGCTTGGTCATCGGTGCCGGCCTCGGGTCGACGGCGCTGGCCGACTCTCTGCCTGCCTACCTGGCCACCACCGCGGTGTGGACCGGCGGCGAGATCATCGTCTCCGGAGCCGCCCTGGCGGCGATGGCCAGTCGCGCTCCGGCGTATCGGCTCGGCCGCTCCCAAGGGCTCCTGTTGACCGCAGACCAGGGAGTCGGAAAGGCGGTCGGCACGGCGGGTGGGACGGCGCTGGCCGCAACCGGCGGGCTGACATCGGTGTGGCTCGCATGTCTCGCTCTCGACGCCGCAGCAGCTGCCGGCTGGTACCACCTCGACCGCCACTGGCGAGGCCGTGACTCAGGTCGGGTCAGCGTAGAACGGCGCCCGGGACTCGACATCGGATGCCAACGACGTTCCGTTCGGTGACCTCGCCGAAGCAGCTGGTGATCGCGCGCGGCACACCGTGACGGCTAGGGGATCGTTCCCCCACGGGTGTGTCCGGCGCCCGCGCCGCCCCCGGGTTCCCGATGTGGCGGTTGCGGCACGGGGCCGGACCAACCGTGCGGCCTCCACGCGGGATGCCGTCGAGTCAAGTGTGAGCGACCCCCACCGGATGCCGACCGGCATCGCGGGAGCCGTGTCACAACCGTGACCCGCGAGGGGTCAGCTCGCGGGCTGCTGCTCCGCGAGCCGGGCGCGCACGTCATCCATGTCGAGGTCCTTGATCCCGGCGATCACCTGCTCGAGCGCGGCGGCCGGCAGCGCGCCGGCCTGGCGGAACACGAGGATGCCGTCGCGGAACCCCATGATCGTGGGGATCGAGGTGATCTGCGCGGCTCCCGCGAGCGCCTGCTCGGCCTCGGTGTCGACCTTGCCGAAGACGACATCGGAGTGGGTTTCACTCGCCTTCGCGTAGGTCGGGGCGAACTGCAGGCACGGGCCACACCACGACGCCCACCAGTCGACGAGAACGACCCCGCCCTCGCTGACGGTCGTCTCGAAGGTGTCGGTGGTGAGATCGACGGTGGCCACGGTGGTACTCCTCGAATCGGCGGTGCGGCCGGTACCGGCCGCGGTCGGGTGGTTCGCGCGGTGCGCGACGCGGGTACAACGCGAGCAGGTCCGGGCATCATCCCGCACGGACACGCACCATCCCCACGGACACGCACCACCCGACTGCGATCGCGGTGCTACGTTAATTCTGCGAACCGTTCTCAGTGACGAAGGAATCTCCATGACAAAGAAGGACCTGGTCGACACCGTCGCGCAGCGCATCGACGTGTCCGCGTCCACCGCCGAGGCCGTCATCAGCGAGGCGTTGCTCGTCATCGCCCAGCAGCTCGAGAAGGGTGAGGAAGTACGCCTGGCCGGTTTCGGCACGTTCGAGGTGCGATCCCGCGCCGCCCGTACCGGCCGCAACCCGCAGACCGGCGAGGAGATCCAGATCGCCGCGTCCAGCGCCGTGGGGTTCAAGCCGGCCGCCCAGCTCAAGCGCGCCGTCAACGACTGACACACGCCAACACGGCCGGATACGCGGAACCGCTCCCCTGCGTCATCTCGCAGCGGAGCGGTTCCGCGTTGACCGCCGGCTCGAGATGAGCTCAGCCCTGACGGGCCTTGAACCGGGGGTTGTTCTTGTTGATGACGTAGACCCGTCCGCGCCGCCGGACCACCTGCGAGCCCGGCAGGTTCTTCAAGGAGCGGAGGCTGGCGCGGACCTTCACGGCACGACCACCTTGCCCTCGGCGACAGCGCGTACGAGCCGGCGGGGAACGGCCACCTCGCGGCCGTCGACGGTCACCGGCACCAGGTCGGGCACCGTGGCCTTCCAGTTCGCCCGCCGGTGCCGGGTGTTGCTGCGCGACATCTTGCGCTTCGGTACTGCCACCTCAGTCTTCTCCTTCGTCGTGTCGTGGATCGGTTCCTCGGTGCGGCCGATCGGGTCGAGTCGTGAAGGCCCTCAGGCAACCTGCCGGATGACGCCGAGCCAGGGTTCCAGGCCGTCCTCGGCGATGTCCCAGAACGGCCCGCGAGCCTCGAGCTCGGCGTCGGTGAGCACCGCGTCGGCGAAGGCCGAACGAAGGTCCTCGCGGACGTCATCCGCGCGCAAACCGGTGACGAGCAGTCTGGTGAACGGCGACGAACGGCCCCACGACCCGTTGACGCCGACGCTGAGCTGGCCGCCGGCGCCGTCCCAGGCGCAGACGTCACCCGGGCGGCTGGCCAGCCAGAAGCAGCCACGGCTGCGGAACGGGCCACCACCGATCGCGTCGACGGCGCCGCGGAGCCGGCCCGGATGCAGCGGCCGGTCGGCGGTGAGGTCGAGCGACCAGGTGTGCGCGCCCTCGCCGTCGCGGCCTGGACCGTCGTGAACCTCCCCCACCCAGGCCTCGACGGCATCGTGGTCGTGCAGGCCGGGAAGCAGCTGGTCGGCGGTCAGGCCGGGCCAGTCGGCGGTGACGAGCGCACCCGGGCGGGCGAGGCGGCGCGCGAGCTCGTGGGCCTGGTCCGGGGTCTCACCGAAGAGGGCGATGACGTCGGAGTACTCGACGATCCCCGCGAGTGCCTCCCCCAGGCCGCGCCGGTCGGTGTCGGTGGCGGCGAGGCCGCGCTCGCAGAGGAGAACGTCGCCGAGCAGGTCGTCGACGGCCGTGGCGCCGTCGAGGGCGGCCACCACCCCGGCGATCCGGATGTCGGGCGCCACGTCGGCGTCCCAGCCGAGCACCCGGCAGACCGACAGCCCGTCGGCGGCGACCGGGAGATGCGCGACGACCGCACCCCAGCGGCCGATGCTGCCCAGCCGCTGGAGGGTCGGCAGCACGTCCTCGCGCACCGCGCAGCTCGTGCAGGCGTGCTCGAGCGGCACGACCTCGCGCTCGAGCACTCCACTGAGGTCGCTGACCGTGCGCACCAGATGACCGGCGGCGACGTCGAGCTCGTGCCGCACGACGACCGCGTCCGGCAGGTCGAACTGCAGGCCGATGGTGGCCGCGGCCATCGAGTCGGCGTGCACGCCGGTGACGAGGAAGGCGGGCGTGGGCGTCATCCGCGAGCCTCTCCGTCGGCATCGGGCGCACGCCTGCCGTATCGGCGGTGGAACGCCTCGACCCGGCCCTCGGTGTCGATGGTGCGCGAGCGCTTGGTCCAGAACGGGTGCGAGTCGGAGGAGATCTCGACGTCGACGACCGGGTAGGTCGCACCCTCCCACTCGATCGTCTTCTCCGGCTGGAGCGTCGACCGGGTGAGGAACGTCGCGCCGGTGCTGCGGTCGCGAAACACGACCGGCTCGTACCGAGGGTGGATGTTCGGGCGCATGGAGTTGAACACCGTCCGTTCCGTCTGCATACTGATAACGGTTCTCATTCTATGGCGTTGTCGACTGCCGTCGCAACATCGCCCACCAGGAGGTCTCTTCCGTGTCCCGCACCTGCATGGTCACCGGCGCCACGCCGGGCTTCGGCCACCGCATCTCGCACTCGCATCGCCGCACCAAACGGCGGTTCAACGTCAACGTCCAGACCAAGCGCTACTGGGTGCCGAGCCTGCGCCGTACCGTCACGCTCACGGTGAGCGCGCGCGGCATCCGCACCATCGACGCCCGGGGCATCGACGCCGTCGTGCGCGACATCCTGCGCCGGGGGGTGAAGGTCTGATGGCGAAGAAGAGCAACGACGTGCGCCCGAAGATCGTGCTGCGCTCGACCGCCGGCACCGGCACGAGCTACGTCACCGAGAAGAACCGGCGCAACGACCCCGACCGGCTCGTGCTGCGCAAGTACGACCCGAAGATCCGCCGGCACGTCGAGTTCAAGGAGAGCCGCTGATGGCGAAGAAGAGCCTCGTCGCGAAGAACGAGCAGCGCCGCGTCGTCGTGGCCCGGTATGCCGAGCGGCGGGCCGCCCTCAAGAAGGCCGCGGTCGATGTGCACTCGTCGGAGGCCGAGCGGGCGACCGCGCGGGCCGCTCTCCAGCGGCTCCCCCGCGACGCGTCACCCACCCGCGTGCGCAACCGGGACGTCGTCGACGGCCGGCCACGGGCGGTGTACCGCTCGTTCGGGCTCTCCCGCGTGCGGCTGCGCGAGATGGCGCTGCGGGGCGAGCTGCCGGGAGTCACCAAGTCCAGCTGGTGAGCCGTTCCGGTCGCCGCGCACCGTGGCGACCGAGCGGTGGCGACTCGTATGCTCGCGCGCATGCACCAGTACATCGGCGGCGAGCGCCGCGAGGGCAGCACCGGCAAGCGCTTCGACGTGCTCGACCCGAGCACCGACGAGACGGTCGAGACGGTGGTGCTCGCCGGGCCGGATGACGTGGACGCGGCGGTCGGCGCGGCGTCATCCGCGTTCGAGGAATGGTCGCGCGCGACGCCCGTGGAGCGCTCCACCGTGCTGCTCGCCGCCGCCCGCCTGCTCGACGAGCGTGCCGAGGAGCTCGCCCGGCTCGAGTCTCGCCAGGCCGGCAAGCCGGTCCGCCTGGCCCGCGAGTTCGACGTGCCCGGCACGGTCGACAACACCGCGTTCTTCGGCACCGCCGCCCGCCGGCTCGACGGGATGGCGAGCGCCGAGTACAGCGGCGACCACACCTCATCCGTGCGGCGGGAGCCGATCGGGGTCGTGGGGTCGGTCGCGCCGTGGAACTACCCGCTGCAGATGGCGGCGTGGAAGGTGCTGCCCGCCATCGCCGCCGGCAACACCATCGTGCTCAAGCCGGCCGAGATCACGCCGCTGACCTCACTGCTGTTCGCCGAGGCGTTCACCGAGGCCGGCGCGCCGGCGGGTGTGGTCAACGTCGTCACGGGGACCGGTCCGGTCGCGGGCGAGGCCCTCGTCGGCCACCCGGATGTCGCGATGACCTCGTTCACCGGGTCGACCGCGGTGGGGCGCCGGGTCATGGCCCTGGCCGCGGCCACCGGCAAGCGGGTGCACCTCGAGCTCGGTGGCAAGGCGCCGTTCCTCGTGTTCGACGACGCCGACCTCGAGGCCGCCGTGCACGGCGCGGTCGCCGCCTCGCTCATCAACACCGGGCAGGACTGCACCGCGGCGACGCGGGCGATCGTGCACCGCTCGCTGCACGACGCGTTCGTGCAGGGCGTCGCCGACCTCATGGCACAGGTGCGGCTCGGGCCGACGGATGACGACGCCACCGACCTCGGGCCGCTCTCCTCGCGCGCGCACCAGACCAAGGTCGCCGGGATGGTCGACCGGGCCCGCGGGTACGCGAAGGTCGTCACGGGCGGGCGCGCGCCGTCATCCGACCCGTTGCCGCGGGGCGCGTACTACGAGCCGACGCTCGTCACCGACGTGCCGCTCGACTCCGAGCTCTGGCACGACGAGGTGTTCGGGCCGGTGCTCGCCGTCGTGCCGTTCGACTCCGACGACGAGGGCCTGCGGCTCGCCAACGACACCGAGTACGGCCTGGCGGCGTCGGCCTGGACCCGCGACACCTTCCGCGCGGGGCGGGCGTCGCGGGAGATCCGGGCCGGGTGCGTGTGGGTCAACGACCACATCCCGATCATCAGCGAGATGCCGCACGGCGGCTACCGGCACAGCGGCTTCGGCAAGGACATGTCGGCCTACTCCTTCGACGAGTACACCAACGTCAAGCACGTCATGCACGACACCACCGCCGTCGCTGAGAAGCCCTGGCACAGAACGATCTTCACCCTGCCCGGATGACGTAACCGCCGCTCGTGGCTCCAGGCGTCGAGCGGTCGAATCACCCCGTCGCCGCCCGCACGCGGACCGTGACTGCGACGTCATCCGCACCACCCCGCGGCGTAGGCGAAGCACCCGGCCGGCCGGCGCCCATCGATGCCGCCCATGCAGCGGGCCCGCTTCTCGCCGGCTCGCTTGCCCCCCTCGAGACGACACGAGCCGTCGTCGTCGACCGGCCCAGGACGATCACGGCCCCAGTCGCGGCATGCGACCGGGGCCCTGATCGTGCGGAGGCGGAGGGATTTGAACCCTCGATGGGCGGTTAGCCCAAACCGCATTAGCAGTGCGGCGCCATAGACCGGACTAGGCGACGCCTCCAACGCCGGATCAGAGTATCGGCCGCTCGTCGGCCTCGCCAACACGGGTGATGCCGCGGCGGTGATGCCGCGTCATGGCGCCGTCAGGACGCATCGTCACGTGGTCACGGGGATGCCACGTGACCGCGTCGGCATCCCGGTCCCCCATCGACGGTTAGGGTCACCTAACCTTGGCTGGTGATCACTACTCGCCCCGCCCGTTCGGCATCGCCACGTTCCTCGGCTCGACCGACGCATCGCCGGTCGCTCACCAGACGACACCTCCTCGGCGGCGTCGGTGCGTCCACCCTCGCCATCGCCGGATGCAGCAGCCCCTCGCCCCCGTCTGCCGCAGGTCGACAGATCAAGCACGCGAGCGGCACCACCGAGGTGCCCGACCGTCCGGCGCGCATCGTCGCGGTGACCGGGCAGATGGACCTCGACACCCTCCTCGCCGTCGGCGTGCAGCCGGTGGCCGCCGGGTTAAACGGCGGCTCCGACGACCGGTTCGTCGAGTACCAGCAGGATCTGCTCGGCGAGGAGGTCGACGGCTTCGCGTTCCGGCCGGAGCCGCCGCTCGAGGCGATTGCCGGCTTCCAGCCCGACCTCGTGCTCGGCCACGACGGCTGGCTTCAGGACGTCTACGACCAGCTCCGCGGCATCGCCCCGACGGTGGTGCAGTACAACGACGACCTCAAGTGGGAGCAGAACCTGCGCATGGTCTGCGACGCCGTCGGCAAGGGCCCCGAGGCGCAGCGGCTGCTCGACGACCTCGACGACCGGCGCGCCGCCGCACGGACCGCCATGGCCGACCGGGCCGGCACGTCGGTGGCGTTCATGACCGGCGACGCCACGGAGATCTTCGTGTCCAACGACCTCACGACCACTGTGAACACGATGGAGTCGGTCGGTCTGGCCACGCCGAAGCCGCTGGTGACCGGCCCGGATGCCGACCCGGCCACGGAGTACCAGACGACGTTCTCGCTGGAGACCATCGACCAGCTCGGCGACACCGACGTCTGGGTGGTCACCGACGAGCTGTGGGCCGCGGTCGGCACGAACGCCGTCATCCGGTCACTGCCGGTGGTGCGCGCCGGCCGGGTCGTCACCGTCGACGCCGACGAGGCGGCCGTCTGGTACTACCCCACCGTGCTGACCTTCCGCAGCCTGCTCGAGCTGCTGCCTCAGCGCATCCCCGCCGCCTGACCTGCCCGGTCGTCGGCAGGGTGGCCGAGCCGAACCGCTGCGCGCGGCATCCGGCCGGATGCCGCGCCGCACCCTCCGTGCTTGCCGATCCGTCGTCCGACGCATCTGGCGGCGCGAGTCCGTGGTGGCCTGGTTCTCGACGGCGGAGCCCGTCGAGAACCAGGCCGGTGACGGCACGCGCCAGCTCCGTGGCGCCGATGGCGGCGTGGTCGTCGTCGAGCAGGCGCTCGCCGAGGATGACGGCGAGACCGTGGACAGCGGCCCAGGCGCTGAGCGCGAGCACCCGTGGCTCACCGTCGGCGACCCTGCCGCTGCGCTGCCCCTCGACGACGTGGTCGACCAGCACACCGAACGACTCCCGGGCTGCCTGTCGCACCGCCAGGCTCGGACCGCGGCTGGCCGATCCGGCCAGGTCGGGGCGGCTCATCAGCCGGAAGACGGCCGGCTGCTCCACCGCAAAGGCGACGTACGTCATCCCGAGCGCCTGGACGCCGTCCATGACGTCGCCCGTGTCGG
>JBOFBK010000480.1:0-1817 GCA_051645525.1 Dermatophilaceae bacterium
CACTTCATGTCGATCGCCGACCGGTCGATCCTGTCCTGCTGGGGCGTCCGCGGCGGGCGGGCCGGGCGGCCGTTCGAGGTGGTCATCGACCCGGGCGGGCCGGGCGAACGGGTCGTGGACGCGCTGGCGGATGCCGAGCTGGTGCGAGCCGGTGAGGTGATCCGCATCCGCACCACCGGCGGTGGTGGGTGGGGCGACCCGCTGGAGCGGCCGTACGAGGAGGTCGAGCGCGACCTGCGCTGGGGCAAGGTCTCCTTCGCCGGTGCGTTGCGCGACTACGGGGTAGTGGCGTCGGGCTCACGCGAGCAGCCGGTGGTCGACGTCGAGGCCTCGGATGCCGAGCGCGCGCGGCTCCGCGCGGAGCGGACCGGTGAGGAGCCGTTCTTCGACCGCGGCCCGGGTTACGCCCGGCTCGCCGATGGAGCCACCGCTGCGGATGTCGACCGGCTCTGACCACGCCCCTCAACCGTCGGTCAAGCGGCATCCGGACGTCCGGCAGTTCGCCGGTCTCGTGTTCGGAGGTCTGGTAGTCCAGCAGTTCGCCGGTCTCGTGTTTGGAGGTCTGGTAGTCCGGCAGTCCGGCAGTCCGGCAGTCTGGCAGTCCGGCAGTCTGACGTTGCTAGCCCAGCGGTCGGGCTGATCGGCGACTCGGCGCCTCAGGAGCACGGTGACCGCGCCGGCTCGGCGCCCTGGGAGAGCGGCGGTCGAGGAGCCCAGCGGCAGGCCGGCGGCAGTCGCCGGCAGGTGGTAGCCCGGCAGCACAGTGGCAGCTCGTCGGTCGGTCGCCTCGTGGAGAGCTGCGGTTGATTTCGTACGTGCGTTCTAATATTGTGTTCGCATGGACCTGAGCTGCGCGACAGTCGCCGAGCGCCGCTCGCTGCTGCGGGCCGCGCGCTGCGCGGCGGCCGGGGTGGCGTCGGGGTTGGACGGAGCGTCCGGGGCGGAACTCGCCGACCTGATGACGGTCCTCGATGAGGTGGCCGCGGTCGCTCGGGCGGCACAGGCACAGGTGGCCGTGGAGGTGGTACGGCGGGGTGAGGTCACGGGGCGGGAGGTCGACTCCTGGGTGAAGTGCCATGCGCCCTCACTACGGCAGAGTGGTTGGTATCCATTGGCGAAGATCGCGGCAGAGGTCGCCGCAGCGTCGCGAGGCTCCGGGCTCGCTGCAGCGGACTACCCGGCCACGCTGTCCCAGGACGTCCCGCTGGGCATCGTCTGGGCCGCGATGACCGAGACTGGTGATCACGTCGATGATCACGCTGGCGACGGCACCCAGCATGATGTTGAAGGGTGCGGCGCCGCGCTGGCCGACGGAGACCGAGACTGCGGCGGCAGTGGCAGCAGCGAGGTGTTACTCACTCCGGGGTCGGCGGTCTCGGTCCTGGCCGAGGTCGGGAAGCTCGCGGAGCGGCTGGTCCCGGAGGCGGTGCCCACAGTGACCTCGGCACTGGTCGACCTCGCGCTGAACCAGGGCACCGGCACGATGCGGCGGCTTCGCCCGGCCCTGATCGCCAAGCACGGGTTGCCCGGTGAGCTCGACACCATCCAGCAACGGCTCGCGTCGTCTGCATACCTGTCCACCTCGAGAGCGAGGTCCGCGGAGGTCACCGAGTACGCGCTTGCGATGACCCCTGCACAGGCGGCAGTTCTCGAGGCGGCGATCGGGCCACGGTCGGCCCCGGCCCCGAACGACGAGACCGGTGAGCCCGATCTGCGCCCCGCCGGGCAGCGGCGGGTCGAGGCCCTCACCGAGGTGATCTCTCGCGGCGCCGCGCTCGATGTCGACGAGAGCACCGGGTCAGACGGCGCGGCAGGGT
>JBOFBK010000481.1:0-2560 GCA_051645525.1 Dermatophilaceae bacterium
CGTCTTCGGTTCCTGACGCGCGTCGCGCCCCGAGCTCCACCGCAACAAGGAAGAGGTTCACCGTGTCCGACCACAGGGCCGACCCTGCCGTGCTCGCGTCCGAGGACGTCGAGGCAGACGCGCCGACCACCGAGGTCGACGAGCTCTCGGATGCCGACCAGCCCTCGGCGTTCGACGAGCCCTCGGATGCCGACGAGCTGGCGGATGCCGAGGGGCCAGCCGAGGTCGACGAGCCGGCGGAGACCGATCCGGTCGCGGCCGACGAGCCGTCAGATCCTGAGCCCGGCGTCGAGGACGCGGGCAGTGTCGAGGACGCGGGCAGTGGGGACCGGCCGGAGCCGGTCGACGAGGACGGCGATGTCCTCGATGCCGTCGACCCGGTCGAGGCGTTCCGCGCCGATCTCCTGAGCAAGGTCGGCGACTGGTACGTCGTGCACAGCTACGCCGGCTACGAGAACCGCGTCAAGGCCAACCTCGAGACCCGCATCCAGTCCCTCAACATGGAGGACTACATCTTCGAGATTCAGGTGCCGATGGAGGAGGTCACCGAGATCAAGGGCGGTCAGCGCAAGTTGGTCCGCCGGGTCCGGTACGCCGGCTATGTCCTCGTCCGCATGGACCTCACCGACGAGTCCTGGGGAGCGGTGCGTCACACACCCGGAGTCACCGGGTTTGTCGGGAACGCGCACCAGCCGGTCCCGTTGAGCACCGACGAGGTCTTCGGCATGCTCAAGCCCGCCGACCTGGTCTCGCCGGCTGCCACGGCCGCGGGCCGCCCGGCGGCGGGTGAGACCGGAACCGGGACCACGGTTGTCGACTTCGAGGTCGGTGAGTCCGTCACCGTCATGGACGGCCCGTTCGAGACCCTGCCCGCCACGATCTCCGAGATCAACGCCGACACCCAGAAGCTCAAGGTGCTCGTCTCCATCTTCGGCCGGGAGACCCCGGTCGAGCTCTCCTTCACCCAGGTCGCCAAGCTCTGAGCGCACGGGGGCTTGGCCACTGCGGACCCCCGACAACCGCACGGGGCTCGACCCCGTAGATCCTCGACAACACCGCTCCACCCCTCCGCGGGGGAACCGCGGACACTGCAAAGGGGTCATCGCCCACGGCGTCGGCCCACCCTCACAGGAAAAGGACAGTCATGCCTCCCAAGAAGAAGGTCTCCGGGTTCATCAACCTGCAGATCCAGGCCGGTGCCGCGACTCCGGCGCCCCCCGTCGGCCCCGCGCTGGGTCAGCACGGCGTCAACATCATGGAGTTCGTCAAGGCGTACAACGCGGCCACCGAGCACCAGCGGGGCAGCATCATCCCCGTCGTCATCACGGTCTACGAGGACCGCTCGTTCACCTTCATCACCAAGACCCCGCCCGCCAGCGAGCTGATCAAGAAGGCCGCGGGTGTGCAGAAGGGCTCCGGCGAGCCGCACAAGACCAAGGCGGGCAAGCTCACGAACGACCAGCTCCGGGAGATCGCGGAGACCAAGATGCCCGACCTCAACGCCAACGACGTCGACGCCGCGATGAAGATCATCGCCGGCACTGCTCGCCAGATGGGCATCGAGACCGAGGTCTAGACGTCCGGTCCGCGTCATCCGCTCGCCACTGGCACCGGATGACGGTGAGGCGCCATCCGCGGCGTCCTCACCGGTGGCAGGGCCGGCGCTGGCCCGACGACCACGACTCCACTCCAGACACCACAGGAGCAGCAATGAAGCGCAGCAAGGCCTACCGCGCCGCAGCCGAGAAGATCGACCCGGCGTCGCTCTACAGCCCCCTCGACGCGGTCCGCATCGCCAAGTCGGTCGCGTCGGCCAAGTACGACGAGACCGTCGAGGTCGCGTTCCGGCTCGGCATCGACCCCCGTAAGGCCGACCAGATGGTCCGCGGCACGGTCAATCTCCCGCACGGCACCGGCAAGACCGCTCGTGTCCTCGTCTTCGCGAACGGCGACAAGGCCGAGGCGGCCAAGGCGGCCGGCGCCGACTTCGTCGGGTCCGACGACATGATCGAGAGGGTGTCCGGCGGCTGGCTCGACTTCGATGCCGTCGTCGCCACCCCCGACCTGATGGGCAAGGTGGGCCGCCTCGGCAAGGTGCTCGGCCCGCGCGGGCTGATGCCGAACCCGAAGACCGGCACCGTCACCATGGATACCGCCAAGGCCGTCACCGACATCAAGGGCGGCAAGATCGAGTTCCGCGTCGACAAGCACGCCAACCTCCACTTCATCATCGGCAAGGCGTCCTTCGACGAGAAGGCCCTCGTCGAGAACTACGCGACCGCACTGGAGGAGGTCCTGCGCCTCAAGCCGTCCTCGTCGAAGGGCCGGTACATCACCAAGGCGACGCTCGCCACGACGATGGGCCCGGGCATCCCGCTCGACGCCGGCAAGACCCGCAACCTCCTCGAGGACGCCACGGCAGACGCCTGACCCGCCGCGTCGCCCAGGCCCGCCGTCCCGTCATGGGCGGCGGGCCTCGGTCGTACCAGTCGCTCACTCGAGTTCTCGGGCGCCGTCGGCCGGCCCGTTCGGTTGACCGATCGGACGGACCTCCGACGGG
>JBOFBK010000482.1:0-2103 GCA_051645525.1 Dermatophilaceae bacterium
GACCGCCGCCGTGACCCGGTGCCCCTGCTCGGTCACCCGTGACCGGTTGCCTCGTCGACGGCTTCACGACGCCCCAACGCCGAACGACAGGTCGGTCCCGGTCGGCGCTTCTCTCGTAGGACGGGCGCGGCAGCAGGTGAGGCGCGACGGGGGCCCTTAACCTCACTTATCGCATAAGTGAGGTTAAGATCTCTGTATGAACTTCACGTCTGTCGACATTGTCGGCACGCGGTCCGTGAGCGGGGAGCCGACACGGTGATATCGACCAGCGGGGCGACGGCCGGGCGGTGGCCGGCAGTCGAATACGAACGGGTGGCCTGGCATGTCCATCCGGTGAGCGGCATGACCCGGCTCGATCGGACCCGCATCGGTGCGCCGTATCGGGCCAGTATCCCGGCGCATATCGCCGGGCGCGAGGTGCCACTCTCAGGCCAGGTGGCCGCCGAGGTCGAAGAGGCGGCAGCGGCGGTTCACGCGTTCGACGCGGAGGTCGGACACGAGGTCGCCCCGTTCGCGGCGGTGCTGCTCCGCACCGAGTCGGCCGCCAGTTCACAGATCGAGCAGCTCTCGGCGTCGGCGCGAAAGATCGCGGAGGCCGAGGTGAACGGCTCGGGGACCGCTCACGCCGAGCAGATCGTGGCCAACACTCGGGCCATGACGGCCGCCCTCGACCTTGCCGACCGGCTGGACGAGGCAGCCATCCTCACCATGCACGACGTCCTGCTGCGGCCCTCCGATGCGGATATCGCCGGTCGGTGGCGGGACGACCAGGTCTGGATTGGTGGCCCCGCACGGTTCGGCATCGGGTCGCCGCACGACGCTGCCTTCGTGCCCCCGACCGCACAGCGAGTGCCAGACGGCATCCGCGACCTGCTGGCCTTCATCCGCCGGGACGACCTGCCCGTCATCGCTCAGGCGGCCGTGGCTCATGCCCAGTTCGAGACGATCCACCCGTTCCCCGACGGAAACGGTCGCACCGGCCGCGCACTGCTGCACGCCATGTTGCGCACCAAGGGGCTGACGAGATTCGTGTCGGTACCGGTCAGCTCCGGCCTGTTGGCCGACACCCGAGGCTATGTCGAGGCCCTGACCGGCTACCGACAGGGAGACGTCGACGCAGTCGTCTCCTGCGTCGCGCGAGCGTCGATCTTCGGCGTCGACAACGGGCGCGCGCTAGTAGCCGACCTCCGCTCGATCCGGGAGCGATGGGACGAGCTGCTCACCGGAGTGCGGTCGGACTCAGGAGCGCGACGCCTCGCGATCGGGCTGTTTCGCTTCCCGGTGATCTCGGCGACCGAGGCACACGCTCTCCTCGGTTCCGCGAAGAACGCGCACCGGCACATCGACGTCCTGGTGCAGCGCGGCATCCTGAGACCGCATCAGGACTACCGCACCCGCAACCGGACGTGGCGGGCCCAGGACGTGCTCGACGCCCTGGACCGCTACGCCCGACGCGGTGGCCGACGAAAGGCATAAGCCACGCCAGTCGGCACAACCGGGAACGGCCGGGAACGGCCGGGCACAGCCGGTCGAGGCGTCGACCACGATCACCGGCGGTCGGCTCGTACCTCGGCGACGATGTCCTCCGTGCTCGGGCCGTCGGTGCGGTCCCGGCCTGTGAGTTTGGTGACGATCTCCGCGTTCCCCGTCGGCTTCTCGTTCCCCGTCAGCTCCTCGGCGAGCATGACGAGGATGCCGCTCGGCCCGCGCACGTAGGTGAGCCGGTAGACGTCGCCGTAGGTGGCCACGCCACGCAGCGGGCGGCATCCGTGCCGGGCGGCGATCTCGAGAGCCGCGTCGAGGTCGTCGACCGAGAACGCGACTCGGTGCATGCCGATCTCGTTGGGGCGAGTCGGCTCGGTCTCGATCGCGTCGGGGTGGAGGTACTCGAACAGCTCGAGCCGGCCGTGGCCGTCGGGGGTCTGGAGCATGGCGATCTTCACGTGGTTGCCGTCGAGGCCGACAGCGGTGTCGGCCCACTCCCCGCTGACCGTGTCACGGCCCAGCACGGTGAGACCGAGATCGGTGAAGAAGGCGACGGCGGCGTCGATGTCGCGCACCGCGATACCGACGTTCTCGAGTCTGATAGACATGCCAGCGCAC
>JBOFBK010000483.1:0-5773 GCA_051645525.1 Dermatophilaceae bacterium
TGATGTCGGCGAACATCGTCCGGTCGCCGACCGCGAAGACGAGCACCGCGGCCACCAGCGCGGCGGAACCGGCCGCGACGCCGACCACGAGCACCTCCATCACGTCGTCGAGTGGCCGTCCTCGCGTGACGAGGTCACCGACGAGGATCGCCATGGCCAGCGCCACCACCAGGCTTCCCGCGGTGCGGGACGCTCCGGCCGTTGCGGCCGGCCCCCAGGCTCGCCGGACCAGCAGCACCAGGCCCACCCCGGCGATCGTCATCCCCGCCGAGGAGGCCAGGCCCAGCGCCCACAGCGTCACCGCCGGTCCGCGCCCGGTGCCGACGACGACGAGCGGCGGCACGGCGGCGATGCTCCATCCGAGCGCGGTGACCGCCGCGGCGTGCAGCGGCCGACCCCGCACGTAGGTCGCCCGGGTCAGGAGCGCGATGAGCCCGAACCCGACCAGTCCCGGAGCGTAGGCGGTGAGCGCCACGGGCATGGCGTCGAGAGCGGCGGTGCTGGCTCCGTCGAGACCGCGCCCCCGGTCGAGGATGCCGAAGAACGCGCCGACGGCCGGAGCCGCCGCGAGCAGCACCCCCGTGGACAGCCCGGTGAGCACGAGGACCGCACGGACCGACCGGGCCAGGGTGGCTGCGGAGTCCTCGCCTGCGCCCGCTCGTGCGGCCAGCGCCGGGAAGACGCTCGTCGCCACCGGTACGGCGAGCACCGCGTAGGGCAGCAGGTACACGGCCTGCACGTAGCCGTAGACCGGGAAGGTCCCCCGATCGCCCGACCGGTTGGCCAGCCAGATCGTGGTCACCACCGCGCCCTGTTGTGCGACCAGCGCGAGAACCCCCGCACCGGCGAGCCGGCCGATCCGCCGAGCGTCGTCGGCCTCGAGCCGCCACGCCGGCCGCCATCGCCAGCCGGTGGCGAGCGCCCGCGCGACCAGCGGCAGCGCCAAGGCCGCGACGCCCGCGGTGGTCCCCCAGCCGAGCACCGCGACCGCCTGGTCCGAGACCAGCGACGGGGCGGTCTCGCCGCCGGTGAGCTGCCCGTACCAGAGGTACGACCCGAGGACCACGACCGAGGAGAACAATGGTGCGAGCGCGGCGGTGAGAAAGCGGCGATGGGCGTGCAGCAGGCCGGTGAGCACGATGCCGACCCCGTAGAGCGGCACCTGCAGCGCGAAGATGCGGAGCAAGGTGGCGGCCAGGCTCCGAGCCCGGGGGTCGAAGTCGTCGACGAGGAAGGTCGCGAGCGGCGCCGCGAGCAGGAACAGCGCCGCGCCCAGCGGCACGAGCACGGCGACGGTCCAGCTGAGCAGCACCGAGGCGAGCGCGTCGGCACGTTCCGGCTCACCGGCGCCGATGCGATGGGCGATGAGCGGCACCGCCACAGCGGCCAGCGTGCCACCGGCGGCGACCTCGAAGACCACGTTCGGGAGGGCGTTGACGCTCTGGTAGATCTCGCCGACCCCGCCCGCACGCACAGCCTCGGCGAACCCGAGCACCCGCGCCAGCCCCGCCATCCGCGACAGCAGGGTCACGACGGCGATCAGCCCGGCCGCTCCGGCGATGCCGGCGGCGAGTCGGCGCCGCGTCATCGAGGTGGCCGACCCCAGGCGTCGATCTCGCGAAGCACCGGAGTGGATTCGATGACCGTGGTGAAGCTGACGCGTTCGGACGCCACGGTGAGCGCCGTGAGCACGACGAGCGCCGCCATCCGGCCACGTCGCCCCGACGCCGACACGAGAGCCAGGCCCAGCAGCGCGCCGGCGGCGTTGGCCCCGGTGTCCCCGAGCATGGACTCCCCGGCCAGGTCGGGCCGGATGACGCCGAGCGCGGCTCCCCCGGCGGCCGCTGCCAGCGATGCCGGTTCGGTGGGTCCACGACGACCGGCCACCAGCAGGGGCAACGCAAGGATGACGGTGGCCTTGAGGGCTCGGCCGGGGCGCAGGTCGAGGAGGTTGACGAGGTTGGCGGCTCCGGCGACGACGGCGCCGCCGAGCACGGTGTCGACGCGGTGGATGTCGCCGCGGGCACGGTCGGCGAGTGCGGCGGCGGCCAGTCCGGTGACACCGATGCCGACGACCTTCACGGCGCCGGTCGTGACCTTACCGCGCAGGGCTGCCCCGAGATGGCCGCGGAGCCCCTTGGACGAGCCGTCCCCGGCGAGGTCGTCGAGCAGGCCCAGTGCCCCCGATCCCAGCACTGCGACGAGCCCGGCAGGTGCGGCGGGCGCGACGGCTGCGCCGAGCGCGGCACCCGCGACGTAGGCGGGCCCTTCCAGGAGGGTCACGGCGCGACCGGCGTGGTTGGTGCGGTCCCACCGCGTCGACCGCACCACCCGCCGGAGCATCGCGAACGCGAGACCGGCACCCACCGCCGCACAGCCGGCAGATCTCGCCGAACGCCGGCTCACGAGGCGGGGATCGGAGCGAAGGGCGCCTCGGCGCCGGGACCCAGTCCGTACTGGCCCACGCCGCCGCCGGCCTGCTGGGACAGACCGTGGATGACGCTTGCCCGGCCCATCGGGTCGCCGACGTCGTCGACGGTCGACACGACATCGGTAGCCGTGGCGTCGTCACGCAGGGTGGCGACCACCGACACGCCGTCGTCCTCGGTGGCCAGGTCGGCGGCGACGAGCGAGCCCGCCGACCGGGCGTCGAGGGCGATGGCCAGGTCGACCCAGCGCTCCGCCGCGCGGGCCGCGGCATCCCCGTCGGCGGGTGGCACGGCCGCGGAGAGCACCACCACCAGCTCCGCCGGCTCGGAGGTGTCACCGTCGAGGGACAGCACACCCGCCTCGGCCAGCGCCTCGAGCCCGGTGCGGGCCACCGCCGGCTCGAGAGCGTCGCCCTCGGTGGCCGGCCGGGCGAGCAGGGCCGCGAGAAGTACGTCACGCGGAGCCAGTGAGCCGGTGTCGGACACGTCCACCCGGGCGGTGCGAGCCACCTGGTCGACCGCGGCGTCCCGTGTCGCGGTGGCGCCCTCCTCGGCGCTCACCCACTCCTCCGCCATGGTCGTGGTCGACACGACCCGGGCCCCGGAGGAGCGCAACGTCTCGGTGGTGTCCTCGACGAGCTGGGACTCGGTCCCCGGCAGCACGACGAGCGCGACCGAACGGTCGCGGAGGACGCCCTCGAGCACCAGTGCGCTCGTGGCGGCGAGGTAGTCGTCGCGGCCCTCGGTGCCGGCGCGGGCTTGGTCGAGCTGCCGGTTGAGCTCGTCCTTATCCTCGCGCAGGCCGGCGATCTGGGCGTTCAAGGTGTCGCCGATCTGTCCCTGCAGCGGACCGGCGCCGAGCACGATGCCGACGGCGAGAGCGAAGAAGATCGAGACGATCGAGACCAGGTGGTACCGGAAGTCGATCACCCGAACACTCCTCGCACCGCGGACCACACGTCGTCGAACTGCGCCCCCACCACCTGGACGAGGGCACGGCCGCCGTCGGTGGAGTACAGCGCCGCCACCAGGGCGAGTACCCCGACCAGCAGCATGAGCACGAGGCTGAGCACCGAGATGCGAGCCCGGTAGAGCCGGCTCACACCCTTGGCGTCGACCAGCTTGCCCCCCACCCGCAGACGGGTGAGGAAGGTGCTCGCCATCCCCGACCGGCCCTTGTCGAGGAACTCCACGAGCGTCACGTGGGTACCGACGGCGACGATCAACGTGGCTCCTTTGTCGTCAGCGAGCAGCATCGCGACATCCTCGCTCGTGCCGGTGGCCGGGAACACCACCGGCTCCACGCCGAGCGAGCGCACCCGCTCCAGCCCGGGCGCCCGGCCGTCGCGGTAGGCGTGCACGACGATCTCGGCACCGCTGCGCAACGCGTCGTCGGAGACCGAGTCCATGTCGCCGACGATGAGGTCGGGCCGGTGCCGCGCCTCGATGAGGGCGTCAGCGCCGCCGTCGACGCCGATGAGGACGGGCTTGTACTCGCGGATGTAGGCCCGGAGGGTGTCGAGGTCCTCCTTGTAGTGGTACCCGCGGACGACGATGAGCACGTGCCGCCCGTCGAGCTCGGTGCGGATGTCGGGCACGCCGACTCCGTCGAAGAGCAGCTCGCGCTCCTGGCGGAGGTAGTCCATCGTGTTCTCCGCGAACGCCTCGAGCTGGTCGGACAGGCCCGCCCGCGCGACGGACATCGCCTCGTGCACCGACTCGGTGTCGAGCCGGGTCCCGCGCGCGACCTCCTCGGCTCCACGCCGCACGACGTCGCCGTCGATGTCGAGCACGGTGCCGTCGTCGACATCCATCACGGCCGCACCCGCGTGGTCGACCAGCGGGATGCCGGCCGCGACGAGGATCTCCGGGCCGAGGTTCGGGTAGCGGCCCGTGATCGACGACGCGGCATTGACGACGGCAGCCGGACGGCACGCGACCAGGGCCTCGGCGCTCACCCGGTCGAGGTCCTCGTGGTCGATGACCGCGACGTCGCCGGGCCGGAGCCGCTTGGTGAGGTTCTTCGTGCGTGGGTCGACGCGCGCAGGGCCGGCCAGCCCGTGGTCGGGCCCCCGGTCGCGACGCGTCGGCATACGAAAGGACATCTGCACCATCCTGCCACGTCGCCTCAGGCGCGAACCCGCGACATCAGGTCGCGGGCGTGCTCCAGCGCTGCCTCGGTGGAGGAGCCGCCGAGCATCCGGGCGAGCTCGGCCACCCGCTCCTCGTCGCCGACCTCGTGCACCCCGCTCCGCACGATGTGCCCGTCATCGGCGCGCTCGACGACGAGATGCCGGTCCGCGTGCGCCGCCACCTGGGCCAGATGGGTGACCACCACGACCTGCGCATGCTGCGCCAACACCGCGAGACGACCGCCGACTTCGAGCGCCGCCCGGCCGCCGACGCCGGCATCGACCTCGTCGAAGACGAAGGTCGGCACCGCGAGCCCGGCATCGGTGCCGACACCGGCGGTCGCCACCTCGATGGCCAGCATCACCCGGGAGAGCTCGCCGCCGGATGCCGCGCGCGTCACCGACCGCGGCGCGGCCCCCGGCCCGGAGGCCAGCCGCACCTCGACGGTGTCGCGTCCGTCGGAGCCGAAGCGCCCGGCGTCCTCGACGGCGACCTCGACAGTGGCCGCGCCCATCGCGAGATGGCTCAGCTCGTCGGTGATCCGTGACCCGAGCTCCGACGCGGCCGCACGGCGCTGCTCGGTCAGCTCGTCGGCGGCCGCGACCTGCTGCTGCACCAGATCGGCGACCTGACCTTCGAGGATGTCGATGCGGTCACCAGTGCTGTCGAGCTCGGCCACCCGGGCCGCCGCCTGCTGGGCCCAGATCAGCACGTCGTCGATGGTGGCACCGTAGAGGCGCGTGAGGCCGGCGAGTGCAGCGCGGCGCTCCTCGACCTGGTCCAGGCGTGCCGGGTCGGCGTCGAGATCGGCAAGATAGCCACCCAGCTCGGTAGTGAGGTCGGTGGCGAGGTATCTCAGCTCGTCGACCCGAGATCCGATCGCGGCGAGCACCGGGTCGCTGTGGCTCACCGTCGCCAGTCGCGCCGACACCGTCGCCAGCTGGTCCACCACGCCCGAACCGCCGACATCCGCAGACTCGGCCGTCTCCTCGCCCCCGGAGAGCGCCAGGTGTGCTGCCCCGGCGCCGGCGCGCAGCTCTTCGGCGTGGCCGAGCCGCTCGGACTCGGCACGCAGCTGGTCGTCCTCACCCGGCTGTGGGTCGACGGTCTCGACGCGGTCGAGCCCGGTACGCAGGCTGTCGGCCTCCCGAGCCCGCTCCGCGGCGTCGTGGTGCAGCCGGTCCAGTTCGGCCTGCGCCTCGGCCAACGCG
>JBOFBK010000484.1:0-3217 GCA_051645525.1 Dermatophilaceae bacterium
CGAAACTCCTCGGTGGTCGGCCGGCCGCGGTTCTCGGTCTGCTTCTGCTCCTCGCTCACCGGCCCATGCTCGCACGACGCTGCGGTGCCGTCGCCGTTCGGACGAGCTGCCGTCGCACCCTCGCGGTCACCGGATGCCGTTGCGCCAGCGCGTTCGCGCCAGCGCACCGTGTCGTAGCCTCTCGTCGCGTGGGTGCGCTCGACGGTGACACGCTCTCCGAACGGATGCGCCGGCACTTCGGGCATCGCGACCACCTCTACGGTGCGCTCCTGGCCGAGATGGCCGACGACTGGGACGGCGGCGGCGTGACCCGGGAGGTCTTCGACGGATGGCGGGTCCCACGCTCGGCGTGGGAGCACGCGGACGCGCGCCAGTTCCCCCAGCTGCGGCTGCTCGCGGGCCTGTTCCGGCTGGTGCTCCGCGGTGAGGTGCCCCAGCTCGCCGGGTGGTACCCCTGCCTCGGCGGCGACTTCGACCCGCGTGACGCCTGGGCGTCGGTGCGGCCGGTCCTCGCCGCTCACGTCGACGAGCTGCGCGCCTCCCTCGAGGTGCCGCTCCAGACCAACGAGCCGGGCCGCACCGTCGCACTGCTCGTCGGCATCGCGGATGCCGTGCGGCGCACCGGCCTGCGCCGCATCCGACTGCTCGAACCGGGCGCGTCCGGCGGGCTCGGCCTGCTCGTCGACCGGTACCGCTACTCGGGGGACGGCTGGTCTGCAGGTCCGCACGATGCGGTGCTCCATGTCACCGACTGTGGCGCAGCGGGTCTGGTCCCGGAGAGGTTCACCGTGGTCGATCGTCGGGGGTGCGACCTCTCGCCCGTCGACACCGCCACCGAGGCGGGGGCGCAGTATCTGCGCTCCTTCGTCTGGCCGTGGATGCTCGAGCGGCACGCCCGGCTCGAGGCCGCCCTCGAGGTGGCCCGTCGTCAGTCCACGCAGGGCGTGGGACCCGCGGTCGTCGTCGACCGCGCATCGGCCGCGGAGTGGCTGGCGCGCCGGCTGGCCGAACCGGTCGACGACGGCGTGCTCACGGTGGTCTGGCAGTCCGTGACCCGGCTGTACTGGCCGCCGGAGGAGATCGCCGCCGTCGCTGCCGTCGTCGAGGACGCCCGGGCGCGCGGGTCGAGCGTCTCGCCGGAACGGCCGGTCGTGCACCTCGCGCTCGAGCACCCGTGGGCCTCGGGTGGCGCGTCGGGGCCCGGGGACGACGGGCTGCCGCGGCTCGAGGTCGACGGTGAGCCGATCGCGGTCTGCGACCATCACGGACCACCCGTACGCTTGCTCCGGTGAGCCAGCCGACCCCGCGACCCACGCGAACCCGCACCGAGCAGCACGCGCCCGGCCCGTCCGCCACCGTCATCGCGCGACGCCGCCTGGTGGTGGGCGGCGGCGCGCTGCTCGGCCTGGGAGCGCTCGGCTACGGCGCGCGCGAGCTCGTCGTCGACCAGCCGGGGGTGACCGCCGCGGGCACACCGGCGAGCCCGAGCGCCCCGGCAAGTGCCTCGGCGAGCCCGAGTGCCTCGGCTGAGCCCGCGGTGGTCGAGGCACCGCGCCTGACCGAGCAGCTCGCGCGGTACCTCGACGGCCGCGGCGGCACGCTCGGCCTGGAGCTGGTCGACCTCGACCGCGGCCAGGCGTTCCGGTACCGGGCGGACGAGGGCCTGTGCTACAGCACGATCAAGGTGCTGATTCTCACGACCGTGCTGCGGCTCGGGCAGGAGGACGGCACGGAGCTCACCGAGCGCCAGCGCGAGCTCGCCGAGCGGATGATCACCCGCAGCGACAACGCGGCCACCGAGACGCTGCTCGCGCAGGTCGGGCGGGACGAGGTACGCCGGGTCGCCGGCCTCGCCGGGATG
This sequence comes from Dermatophilaceae bacterium, assembly GCA_051645525.1. GTDB lineage: Bacteria > Actinomycetota > Actinomycetes > Actinomycetales > Dermatophilaceae > JBOFLG01. The sequence goes on from JBOFBK010000484.1 coordinate 1,862, forward strand.
ACGCGCACCGAGATCGACGGCGGATGGTGGGGACACTGGCGCACGGTGCCGGGCGACCTCGACCGCATGGTCGACACGGTGCTCGACTCCGACGCCGTCCTCGACGGTCTACGGCGTGCGATCGCCCGCTTCATGATGGCCGACGTCGTCGACGAGCAACGCTGGGGCGTGTTCGCGCCGGAGAGCGACGACGTGTACGTGGCCGCCAAGAACGGCTGGGGACCGATGCCGGCGGGCTACCACCTCAACTCGACCGGGTGGGTGTCCGGCGCCGGGCGGGAGTACGTGCTCGGCATCCTGTCGGTCAGCCCGTCCGGGTTCCGGTACGGCCGCGAGACCATCTCGCGCGTCGCCGGCATCTGTCACGAGGCGCTGGCCCGTCCGTTGGCGTGACACGAGGTGTCGGCTCGCCCGGTCGCGTGACGCCGGGTGCCAGCTCGCCCAGTGGCGTAAAGCACTGCGAGAGCGCGTTCTTCGCTACCGTTGGTTCATGACGGGGATGCTGTCGCGGCGGGACCTGGCGATCGCCGGGGGTGTCGGGGTGGCGCTCGGCGCGGTGACGCTCGCCGGCCAGCCGGGCGAGGTGTCCAGCACTCCGGCGTCGGCACGCGCGACGACCCGGGCGCAGCTCACCGCGGACCTCGACCGCTACCTCTCGATGCGCTCCGGAGTGGCCGGGCTCGTGCTGCGCGACAACCGCGACGGAAGCTACTACGCCTGGCGACCGCGGAGGCAGCAGACCCACAGCACGGTCGCGGTGCTCGTCCTCGTGGCGCTGCTGCGGCTGGCGCAGGAGCGGGGCAGGGCGCTCACGTCGGCCCAGCAGTCGCTCGCGTCGGCGATGATCCGCACGTCCGACCGGGGCGCCACGAACGCCCTGGTCGGCCAGGTGGGGGTCGCCACGTGCCGCCGGGTGGCCGCGCAGCTCGGCATGCGCGACACCCGGGTGGTGGGCGGCACCGTGTTCCGGTCGAGCAGCTGGTGGGGACACTCGGTCTCGACCACCTACAACCTGGTCGTGCTGATGAATGCCCTGGCGTTCGGCAGCTACCTGACCCCCGACCGCCGGACCTACGCGCGGCGGCTGCTGGCGTCGGCCACCTCGACCCGCGCCTGGGGCCTGCGCGGCGGTGCCCCGGACGACGTGCACGTCGAGCAGGCGAACGGGTGGGGCCCGCGGTCCGACGGCTACCGGTTGAACTCGGTCGGCGTGGTGACCGGGCGTGGCCGCAGCTACCAGTTGGCACTGATGTCCCGCAGCTCCAGCGGTTACGAGTACGGCCAGACCACCGCGAACCGGTTGTGCCGCATCGTCTTCGACGCACTCGCCGTGCCGCTGCGGTGACCGGATGACGC
>JBOFBK010000485.1:0-3171 GCA_051645525.1 Dermatophilaceae bacterium
AGCGCGATCGCGCCGGCCCGCTCGGCCACCTCGGCCGCGGCCTGCTGCGGGGTGGTGACGACGAGGATCTCGGCACCGGGGATCAGCTGGGCGACCGAGATCGCGATGTCGCCCGTGCCCGGCGGCAGGTCGAGGAGGAGGACGTCGAGGTCGCCCCAGAACACGTCGGCGAGGAACTGCTGGAGCGCGCGGTGCAGCATCGGGCCGCGCCACACGACCGGCTGGTTGCCGGGCACGAACATCCCGATCGAGATGACCTTCACGTCGCGCGCAAGCGGCGGGAGGATCATGTCGTCGACCTGGGTCGGCCGGCCCTCGACGCCGAGCATCCGGGGGATCGAGAAGCCGTAGATGTCGGCGTCGACGACTCCTACCGCGAGCCCGTCGGCGGCCATCGCCGCGGCGAGGTTGGCCGTGACCGAGCTCTTGCCGACGCCGCCCTTGCCGGAGGCGACGGCGTAGACCCGGGTCAGCGAGCCGGGCTTCGCGAACGGCACCTCACGCTCGGCGACACCACCGCGGAGGTGGGTCTTCAGCGCCGCGCGCTGCTCGTCATCCATGACGCCGAGGGTGACGGTGACGTCGGTGACGCCCTCGACCTTGCGCAGCTCGGTCTCGGTGTCGCGGGTCAGGGTGTCCTTGAGCGGGCAGGCGGCGATGGTGAGCAGGATGGTGACTGCGACGCGACCGTCGTCGTCGCTCGTGACGCTCTCGACCATGCCGAGCTCGGTGACCGGCTTGCGGATCTCGGGGTCGATGACGTTCGCGAGGGCGGCGCGCAGCGCCTCGGGTGCGATCGTCGACATGAGCCCGAGTCTAGGTCGAGCTGCCGGGCCGTTCGCCCGCGCCCTCCGGCGGATCGGCGCCGACCGACTGGCGGTGGACGACGACGATGCCGCGCTGCTCGAGCTCGTCGATCAGGTCCCGGAGCTCGCCGCGCACGAAGTCGCGTGTGGCGACGTCGCGCATGGCCAGCCGCAGTGCCGCAACCTCTCGGGTGAGGTACTCGGTGTCGGCGAGGTTGCGCTCGTCCCGGGCGCGGTCCTGCTCGAGCGCCACCCGGTCGCGGTCGGCCTGGCGGTTCTGGGCGAGCAGGATGAGCGGGGCGGCGTACGAGGCCTGGAGGCTGAGCATCAGGGTGAGGAAGATGAACGCGTAGGGGTCGAAGCGCAGGGGCTCGGGAAGCAGGGTGTTCCACAGCACCCACAGGGCGACCACGAGCGTCATCCCGATGAGGAAGTACGGGGTGCCCATGAAGCGCGCGAACTTCTCGGAGACCACGCCGAAGGTTTCCTGGGTCAGCAGCGGGGGCGCGCTCCAGCGGCGGCCGCCCTCACGGGGCTGGTCGATGCGTGGCCGGCGCTCACGGTCAGCCATGGCGGACCGCGCCGCCGGTGACGACGTCGTGACGCTCCTCGCGCCAGTCCTCGGGCAGGATGTGGTCGAGCACGTCGTCGACCGTGACCGCGCCGAGCAGGTGCCCCTCGTCGTCGACCACGGGCAGCCCGACGAGGTCGTAGGTGGCCAGCCGCCGGGTGACCTCGCCGAGGGAGGCCCCCGGTGCCACCGGCTCAACGTCCTTGTCGAGGATGCCGCCGAGCGGGCTGTGCGGCGGCTCGCGCAGCAGCCGCTGGATGTGCACGACACCGAGGTAGCGCCCGGTGGGGGTCTCGAGCGGCGGCCGGCAGACGAACACCGAGCAGGCCAGCGCGGTGGACAGCTGCCCGCGCCGGACGACGGCGAGGGCCTCGGCGATCGAGGCCTCGGGCCCGAGGACGACCGGCTCGGTCGTCATCAGGCCGCCCGCGGTGTTCTCGTCGTAGGTGAGCAGGCGGCGCAGGTCGGCGGCCTCGTCGGGCTCCATCCGCTGCAGCAGCTCCTCCTGGCGTTCGGGCGGGAGCTCGGCGAGGAGGTCGGCGGCGTCGTCGGGCTCCATGGCCTCGAGCACGTCGGCGGCCCGCCGGACCGCGAGCCCGGCGATGATCTCGACCTGGTCGGGCTCGGGGAGCTCCTCGATCACGTCGGCGAGCCGCTCGTCGTCGAGCGCGGCGGCCACCTCGGCGCGGCGCTGCGGGCTGAGGTCGTGGATGACCTCGGCGAGGTCGGCGGGCTTGAGGTCGTCGTAGCTCTCGAGCAGCTTCGCGGCGCCCTGGCCGACGCTGCTCTCGCGCAGACCACGCACGTCGTCGATCGCGACGACCACGGTCTCGCCGCGCCGGCGGGCGAGCCGGGTCAGCGTGCCGCCGCGGGGATGGCCGCGCCGCACGAACGCGCGGGCGAGGCTCCATCCGCGCACTCCCAGCTGCTCGATGCCGATGTCCTCGATCGTGGCGTCGACGACCTCGCCGTCGTCGAGGCGAACCTGCACCGGCCGCTCGAACAGCTCGGCCACGACCAGGGTCTCGGTGGGGCGCTGCTCGAACCGGCGCATGTTGACCAGACCGGTGGTGATGACCTGGCCGCCCTCGACCGAGGTGACGCGCGTCATCGGCACGAACACGCGTCGCCGGCCCGGCACCTCGACGACGAGCCCGATGACGCGCGGCCGGATGGAGCTGCCGAACGTGACGACGACGTCGCGCACCCGGCCCACCTGGTCGCCGAGCGGGTCGAAGACGTTGAGCTCGGTCAGGCGGCCGACGAAGGCGCGGGTCGGCGTGCTCACGGTGCACAGGCTATCCGCGAGGGCGGTGCCTCGACCGGCGCGGTGCGGGTGTCAGCGGCGCGTGTTGCGACGGGCCCGGGCCCGGCCGCGCCAGTGCCACGGCCGCCGGCGTGAGGTGGCGGGCCCGGCGGGGCGCACCGGTGCCGCTCCGTCGTCATCCGCGTACCGGCCGGGCTCCTCGACGAGTCGCCCGTGGGGGGTGACGGCGTGGATGACGCACCCCTGCCGCCAGGTCTCGGCCACGTCGCTGACGGCATTGAGCCGGAGCGGGCGTAGCACCTCGACGGCGGCGTCCCAGGCGGGTGAGCCGGGCTCGAGCTCGCGGGCCGTCGCATTCGCGGTGATGAGGCGGCTCCCGGTGTCCTTGCTCCGGAGGATCACCTCGACCCGCTCGGGCAGCCAGGGCAGCCGCTGCTCGCCGGGACCCGACACCACGAGCGCCACCGGTCCGGGGCCGCGGTCGTCGCCGTCGTCGTGCCAGGCGAACCAGGCCGGATGGGTGGTGC
>JBOFBK010000486.1:0-1932 GCA_051645525.1 Dermatophilaceae bacterium
GCCGCGGCGGTGGCCTCTGCCCCGAGCCGCCAGTACCAGCCGAGGTCTCCCGGATGAAGCTGCACCGGCGACCCGTCCCGCTGCCACTCCCGCAGCACCTTCACGACCTCCCCGAGGCGGCCGACTCGCGGTGTGCTCATCGTCGTCACGCTCCCATCGCAGTGGGTCGCACCACCCGGCCGCAACTCACTTCTCGGGCCCCGGCCCTGGGCGCGGGAGCTCGCCGGCGCGAGCCTGGTCGGCCAGGGTCCGGGCCACGCGGAGGAACGCGTTCCGGTCGGCCGCCGAGAACTGGGCCAGCATCAGCTCCTCGCGCCGCTGGATGGCGGCCTGGACCCGGTCGCGCGTACGCCGGCCCCTCGCGGTGATCGACACCATCCGCACACGCCGGTCTCCCGGATCGGGTTCTCGCGCAATCATTCCCCGGTCCTGCAAGGTGTCGAGGTCGGCGATGATCCGCGTCTTGTCGGCCCCGATCATCTCGGCCACCGCTGCCTGGGTGCGCACCGGCTCCTCGCCGAGGGCGAGCAGCACCGCGTATCCCCACATCGAGAGCCCGTTCGCCTCGAGGATCGGGCGCTCCAGCCCCATCAGCGCCCGGCCGAGCGGGCCGAGCATCGCTGCCAGGTCGGGCCGCGGACTCGTCCCCATGTCGGCAACGGTACCGATTGGCAGATCGTAAGCAAAGCATACGATCAGCGCATGCCTACCAATCAGCTCGTCGCACGCCAGGCGAGAGCGGCGCGGCAGACCGTTCAGCTCGCCACCCGAGCCGCCCTTGACCAGCTGTCCCTCCCGACGCCGTGCGCCGGGTGGGACCTCCGCCGGCTCCTCGACCACATGACGACCGAGAACCTCGGCTTCGCCGCCGCCGCGCAGGGCCGGGGCGCCGACCCGGCCGTCTGGGCCGGCGACCTCCACCGTGCCGACCCCGTGGCCGACTATGTCGCCGCGACCGAGGTGCTGGTCGCGGCGTTCGCCGAACCCGACGTGCTGCAGCGGTCGTTCGCACTGCCGCTGCTGACCCGCGAGCAGGAGTTCCCCGGCGAGCAGGCCGTGATGATGCAGCTCGTCGACTCGGTCGCCCACGCCTGGGACCTCGCCCGCACCCTCGGCATCCCCCTCACGGTCGACGACGACATCACCGGCCCGGTGCTGGCACTCTGCGAGCAGCTACCCGACGACGAGTCGCGCCGCGCGCCCGGCTCACCGTTCGGCCCCGCCGTCGCGGTGCCGGACGACACCCCGCCCCTCGACCGCATCGTCGCCCTGCTCGGCCGGTCACCGACCTGGCCCGCCTGACGACCCTCCGCCCTCTCGCAGGCTGGCCCAATCGACATCCGGCCCCGTCGACATCCGGCCGCGGCGACGGTGTCCGCGTTGGCCGTATCGTCGGAACATGTCGGATGACGAGAGCGGCCGAGCCGGGCGGGCGTTTTGGCCGACCACGCCGGCCGTCGAGAGCGTGAGCGGGCGTCATCCGTGGTCCTTCCTCCGGTGCGCGACCCACGGCTCGTCACGATCCGGCGCGGTGGCAGCCTGACCGACCCCGACCACCAGCTGCTCGCGCTGTGGGCCGCCACCTGCGCGGAGCACGTGATCGGCCTGTTCGAGTGGGCCCGGCCCGACGACCCGCGCCCGCGGGACGCGCTCGAGCAGCTGCGCGGGTGGGTGCGCGGCGAGGTGCCGATGATGCAGGCGCGTGCCGCCGGCGGCCACGCGATGGGTGCGGCCCGGGACCTCCGCGGCGCCCCACGGTCCGCCGCGTCCGCCGCCGGTCAGGCCGCGGGGGGGGCACACGTCGCCGCGCACGAGCTGGGTGCCGCGGCCTACGCCGTCAAGGCGGTCCGGGCCGCCGCACCCGACGGCGAGGCCGAGCGCGCGGGACGGGACGAGTGCCGGTGGCAGCGCGAGCAGCTCCCCGGCGCCATC
>JBOFBK010000487.1:0-4794 GCA_051645525.1 Dermatophilaceae bacterium
CGGGCTGGCCCAAGCCTGGGTACGACGGGGCCTCGGTCCTCGCCGGGCACGTCAACACCCGCAGGAACGGTCCCGACACCTTCGCCCGGCTGCCGCAGGCGCGACCCGGCGCGACGGTCACCGTCGTCTACGACTCCGGTGAGGCCGTCCGGTTCGTCGTCACGCGGTCGAAGGCGGTGTCCAAGCGGGCTGTGCCTCAGGACGATTCGATCTGGGATGCCGACGCGCCCCGTCCCCTGCTACGACTCATCACCTGCGACCCGACGACTCCGGTCAAGGGCGGCCACTACATCGGCAACTGGGTGCTGTGGGCCGCACCTGCCCCGGCCTGAGACCACCGGTGGGCGATCGCGACATCGGCCGTCGCCAGTTCGATGTTCTTCGTCGTCGTCGACATCGAGAGGTAGCCGAGTCGATCAATCGCCACGATGAGTACGCCATGGACGATGATGAGCCATGCGGATCACCGTCACCATCGACGACCATCTGCTCGCACAGGTCAGAGTCTTGGCCGCGCGCCAGCACCGGAGTGTGGGCGCGGTTCTCGAGGACGGTGTGCGGCGACTGATCGAGGACGAGGCCACCTCAGCCCACTCACGTGCGGAGTGGGTCCTGCACACCTTCGAACCGCCCGACGGGAACCTCCGTGACGGCGTCGATCTCGACGACAAAGAGCTCATGTCCGAACTCTTGGCGCGACGCTCGTGACCCGCGACCGAGTTCCTGCGCTTCCCCGGCAAACGGGTGGTCGACCCGATCGACCCCGCGTAGCCGTCGGCTGCCTAGGATCTCATCGCTGGAGCCGTGAAAAACGGTGAGCTGTGGTGCCGGCCCCGTCTTGCTGTCCTACGGCCGCCAGAAGCACTCCCACTGGCTGTTCGGCGTCTGCGACTTACCCCCGTTCTTCCGGTCCGCTTCGGCGTTGCACGATGTCCAGAGCCCGTACGACGTACCCGAGCAGTCGTTTGTCACCTTACGCTCGCCGGTGTACGTGACGTAACAGAGCTTGATCGGTCCGGCGGCCTCGGCGGCTGGTGCCGGTCCGGCCAGGAGGAGGGCGAGGCTGGCAGCGCCGACGGTGGCGAGTGTCGGGAGAAGTCGTCGAGTTCGCATACGCCAACACTGGCCAACAGGCGCGCGCGCCGCATCCGGACTACTACCGATACCGCCACACCGGTCGGGCCTCCCGACGCACGACACCACCCAGAGGACCGCCGGTCGAGGTCACCCGCGTGGAGGCTGCCCGTCAACGTGGGACGAGCCGTCTCCGTCCCGCCGTCGAGTGGCGTCCCAGCCGTCGTCGTCGTTGTCGTCGCGGTCGACGCGGCACCAGTGCTGCGCGACCAGGCCCGCCACGACGAGCAGCGACGCAGCCACGAGGTGCAGCCCGAGCGGCAGCAGCCGGTCGCGGTTCGCCAGCAGGCTCAGGTCGCCGGCCACCACTGCGAGCTGGCCGGTGTACCATCCGACCGCGGCTGCGCCGGTGAGCGCGGCAGCCTGCGCAAGCACGACCGTGCGAGCCGCCCGGAGCGGCTCGATCCATGTGCCGCCACGGGTGTGCCGGCGCACCTGACGGGCCAGCGCGAGCACCGCCGCGGCGATGAGCAGCAGTAGCGCTCCCGCCGCGACCGGTGGTACCGGCACCAGGGACCCGTCGCGAATGAGAAGTGCGAACACGACGAAGGCCACGGCGAACGCGACCCCCGCGACCACGGCGAGAGCCTGGGTGCGGACCTCGGCCTTCATCGCGGTGTGCTCCCCTCATCGTCGCCAGCGTGCCGGCGCACCCCATCGCTACCGACCCGGCCGGCGAGATCGGCGACCGCCACTACCGAAACCCCCTGTCGGAGAACGGCATCGGGGTCGACATCCAACCACGGCACGAGGACGAAAGCTCGCTCGTGAGCACGTGGGTGAGGCAAGGTCAGCCGCGGCGACGCACTCCGGACGTCAGCGTCATCCGTCGGGTCGCCGTATTGCACGAGATCGAGGTCGAGGGTGCGCGGGCCCCACCGCACGTCACGCACCCGGCCGAACGCGGCCTCGACCGCGTGCAGCTGCCGCAGCAGCGACGCCGGCGACAGCGACGTGCGGGCGACGAGCACCGCGTTGACGAAGTCGGGCTGTTCCGGACCGCCCACGGGGTCGGTGTCGAACCACGCGGATACCCGCACGTCCCGCAGCCCGGCATCGCGCTCCAGCCTGCCGACCGCGGCGGCGAGGGTGCCCTCGGGAGCGCTCTCGCCCCGGCCCAGGTTCGCGCCGAGGGCCACCACCACCGGCACCGGCACGCGACACCGCACGACCGACACGGTGACGTCACCGAACGGCACGGGGACCGGTGCCTGCGGCTTGTGCACGGTGACGGTGACCTCGTCGACCGCCGGGTGCACCAGCGCATCGGCGGCGACCACCTCGGCGAGCCGCTCGACCAGGTCGTACGGCTCGCCCTCGACCCTCGCGAGCACGGATGACGCCACCGCGCCGTAGTCGACCGTCTCACCGAGGTCGTCGCTCGCCCCCGCCGACGTGAGGTCGACGGCGAGCTCGACGTCGACGACGAACTCCTGGCCCTCGCGCCTCTCGAACTCGAACACGCCGTGGCGTCCTCGGCCGCGGATGCCGGTGACCCGGACGCGGTCGAGTGCCGACCGGTGCGGCCCGGACGGCGGGATGCCGAGAGCCGGCACGCCGGTCGGCTCGCTCACGGCATCCTCGCAAGTGCCTCGGCGACGTCGAGTGCGTCGACCGTGCCCCGCACGTCGTGCACCCGTACCCCCCACACGCCGTGACGCGCCGCGTGCGCGGTGGTGACCGCGGTCGCCACGTCGCGCTCGAGCGGCGGGCGCACGTCATCCGGACCCCGACCGACGCGGCCGAGGAACGTCTTGCGCGAGGCCCCGACGAGCAGCCGTGGGCCGATGGCGGCCAACCGGTCGAGACCGCGCAGCAGGGCCCAGTTGTGCTCGGCGGTCTTCGCGAACCCCAGCCCGGGGTCGAGCACCAGCCGCTCGGGAGGGATGCCCGCGGAGGTGAGTGCCGTCATCCGCGCCTCGAGTTCGCGGCACACGTCGGCGACCACGTCGTCGTACACCGCGCGGGCCTGCATGTCGGCGCTGTGCCCGCGCCAGTGCATCGCGACGTACCCGACTCCCCGGTCGGCGACGAGGGCGACCATCTGCGGGTCGGCGAGCCCGCCGCTGACGTCGTTGACCACCGTGGCGCCGGCGTCGAGGGCGGCGACCGCGACATCCGCGCGCATCGTGTCGACCGACACCGGTGCCACCGCGGCGAGGGCGGCCACGACGGGGACGACACGCCGCAGCTCCTCCTCGACCGACGGCCGTTCGGCACCCGGCCGGGTGGACTCGCCTCCGACGTCGAGCAGGTCGGCGCCGTCGGCGGCGAGCCGTCGCCCGTGCGTCACCGCGTCCGCGGGGTCGAACCACCGGCCACCGTCACTGAAAGAGTCGGGAGTGACATTGACGACCCCGACGACGACCGGCCGCCCCGGCCGGGTCGAGACCGGCAGCGGAGCGACCGCTCGCGCCGTGCGGGTCACCTGGTGCCGCCGAACAGCAGCGCCATCGCCTCCGCGCGGGTGGCCGGGTCGCGCAGCTGGCCACGGACCGCCGAGGTGATGGTGCGCGAGCCGGGCTTGCGCACCCCGCGCATGGACATGCAGGTGTGCTCGGCCTCGACGACCACGATGACACCCCTGACGCCGAGGTGCTCGACGAGCGCGTCGGCGACCTGGGTGGTGATCTGCTCCTGCACCTGCGGGCGGCGAGCGAACACCTCGACCAGCCTCGCCAGCTTGGACAGCCCGGTGACCCGGCCCGACTCGTCGGGGATGTAGCCGACGTGCGCGACGCCGTGGAACGGCAGCAGGTGGTGCTCGCAGGTCGAGTACATCGGGATGTCGCGCACGATGATGAGCTCGTCGTGGTTGATCGAGAACGTCGTCGCGAGCACGTCGGCGGGGTCCTGCCAGAGCCCGGCGTAGAGCTCCCGAGCCGCCTTCGCGACGCGACTCGGCGTGTCCCGCAGGCCCTCCCGGTCGGGGTCCTCGCCGATGGCGAGCAGGAACTCGCGCACTGCGGCAGCCGCGCGGGGCAAGTCGACCGGGCCGGTCATCCCGGCGTCACCCGGGATGTCCTCCACGTCAGGGCTCGACACGCCCGCCCTCCGGCACGGGGGCGGTCTGGACCGGCGGGTGCTCGTCCCGCGCGATGGGGAGGGCACCGTTCGAGGCGGCGTGGTCGATCGCGGCCTCGGTGCGCGGATCACCGGGCGTCACCTGCGCGCCGGGCGGCGCGCCGGACCCGTTGCGGCCGTTCAGGGCTGCCTGCTCCGCCGGGGTGAGCACCGGCGGGATGTCGGAGAGCGTGCGGTGCTCGCTGGACAGCCACAGTGGGCGGTGTGGCCGCTTGACGATGTCGGAGAACAACGCGGCGAGCTCGGCGGCGTTCAGGGTCTCCTTCTCGAGCAGCTCGAGGACGAGCCGGTCGAGCACGTGCCGGTTGTCGTTGACCGCGTGCCATGCCTCGTCGTGCGCGGCGTCGACGAGCGAGCGCACCTCCTCGTCGACGATCCCGGCGACGGCCTCGGAGTAGTCGCGCTCGTGACCCATGTCGCGGCCGAGGAACGGCTGGCCCTGGTTGCGCCCGAGCTTGATCGCGCCGACCCGGGCACTCATGCCGAACTCGGTGACCATCTTGCGGGCCATCGCGGTGGCCTTCTCGATGTCGTTCGCGGCACCGGTGGTCGGGTCGTGGAAGATGATCTCCTCCG
>JBOFBK010000488.1:0-7251 GCA_051645525.1 Dermatophilaceae bacterium
GATCTGGGACGTCTACGACGACGATCTCAGCGCACCATGGGTCGTTCCGGCAATCCTCGCCTGCGTCGCGGTGACGCTCGTCAGCCTGGCGGTAACGCGGGCCGGCTCGCGATCGCCCACGAACTTCACCGTCGTCTCCCGCGTCGCCGCCGTCGCTGGTTGCGTCCTCATCGCACTCCAGATCTGGGACGCCTACGATGACGACTTCAGCACGCCGTGGGTTCTTCCAGCCATCCTCGTCTGCGTCGCGGCGACGCTCTTCGGTTCGCGGTCACGCCGGGAGTGAGTTGTCCGCCCCCACGCGCCAGAGGCCGAGGAGAGTGCTCTCCTCCTCGAGGAGGAGGTGCGGCGTCATCCGGATGCCGTTCGCGGCGCCTGCGAGCGTTCCCGACACCATGCGTGCGGCGTCGCCGCCCACGACGGTCGGCGCGAGGGTCAGCGCGAGCTCGTCGACGACACCGGCCGCGAACGCCGAACCCAGCAGGCTCGGCCCCCCTTCGCAGAGGATGCCGGGACCACCGAGTGCCGACAACCGCACCACCGCCTCGGCGAGGTCGACGTCGTCGTCGCCGCAGACGACGACCGCGTCCTCGCCGAGTGCCGAGCGCAGCGCGGCGAGCCGGTCGGCACCGGCCGCGGCGCAGGTGACCACGAGGAGGGCGCCGTGGCTCGGTGCGGGCTCCATCAGCAGATCGGGCACCTGGGCCGAGCGGGTCACGACGGCCAGCGCGGCCGGGTCGGGCGCGCGAGGAGTCGGCGCGACCCGGCGGTATCCCTCGGCGCGAGCAGTACCTGCGCCGACGAGCACGATGTCGCACAGCTCGCGCTGGATGGCGAACAGCCGGTTGTCGGGCGGGGTGTTGATCGAGCCGCTACGGCCGTCGGCGCCGCCGACCGCACCGTCGAGCGTCGTCACCATGTTCGCCCGCACCCAGCGCTCGCCGGATGGGAAGGCATACAGCGCCGCGAGGCCGTCGTCGTCGACCGGGTCGTCCGAGGACGCGGAAGACCGCCGGGGGTCGAGAAGGATCTGCATCACGTCATCCTCACACCGGCTCTGACATCATGCGCGGATGGGAAAGAAGTCGGCCGGTACGTCGAAGCCCGGCAAGGCCGAGAAGGCCACCAAGACCGGGAAGTCGATGAAGACAGGGAAGGCCACGAAGACCGGGAAGTCCGGGAAGACCGGGAAGTCCGGCGAGCGTGGGAAGGCCAGCACGTCCGGCACGTGGGGCAGGTCTGGCGAATCCGGGCGAAGCACGAGGCCCGGGACCGATGGGAAGCCGACGGAGCCGGATGCCGCGACTCGGTGGTCCGACGCGCTGCGCGTGGGGCCGGAGTTCCGGCTCGAGGATGTCGACCCGCGGGCGACGCCAGTGTTCGACGGCGACAAGGTGGCGGCTACGGCTGCGCTGCCCGACCTCCAGGTACGCCTGGCCGAGCTGCAGGAGCGGCTCTGGGCCGAGTCGCGCGGCGGGGGCAGCCGCTCGCTGCTGCTCGTCATCCAGGGCATGGACACCTCCGGCAAAGGGGGGATCATGCGCCACGTCGTCGGTGCGGTCGACCCGCAGGGCGTCGACATCACGGCGTTCAAGGCACCGACCACCGAGGAACGGCAGCACCCGTTCCTGTGGCGCATCCGCCGTGCACTGCCGCCGCCCGGGGTCATCGGCGTCTTCGACCGCTCGCACTACGAGGATGTGCTCATCGTGCGCGTCCACGACCTCGTGCCGCGTGCGACCTGGTCGCGTCGGTACGCCCAGATCGCCGCGTTCGAGCGGTCGGTGGTCGACCGCGGAACGACCATGGTGAAGGTGATGCTGCACATCTCGGCCGAGGAGCAGAAGAACCGGCTGGCCGAGCGGCTCGAACGGCCGGACAAGCACTGGAAGTTCAACCCCGGCGACCTCGACGAGCGCGCGTTCTGGGCGGACTATCAGGAGGCGTATCAGGCCGCGCTGGTCAGATGCTCCACTCCGCACGCGCCGTGGCACGTCGTGCCGGCCGACCGCAAGTGGTACGCCCGTCTCGCGGTCACCCAGATCGTCGTCGAGCACCTGGAGCAGTTGAACCCGCAGTGGCCGACGGCCGACTTCGACGTCGCGACCGAGAAGGCGCGGCTGGAATCGATGCTCTGAACCACACGGCGACCAGCGGGGATCGGCACAGCGGCTGTCGTGTCCGCCGCTGACCCCTGCGGTTACGGTGGTGCGCATGACCGACGCCAAACGGCGGGTGCGCCGGGCTCTGTCCCGCGTACCGGGCGCGGTGGCGGTCGCGCGCATCACCATCGAGACCGTGCGCGTGTGCCTGCGCTATCGGGTCACCGGCCTCGCCTCGGAGGCCGGCTTCTTCGCGTTGCTCTCCCTGCCGCCGTTGGTGCTGGGGCTGTTCGGTGGGCTCGGCTATGTCGGCCGCTGGCTCGGCCCCGAGGCGGTCGAGGAGGTCAGGCGGTCGATCAACGACTACGCCTCCCGCTTCGTCACCTCCGACGTCATCGACTCGACCCTGGCGCCGACCGTCGATGACGTGCTGCGCGACGGGCGGTTCGACCTGATCTCGCTGGGGTTCGTGCTGTCGTTGTGGTCGGGCTCGCGGGCACTGAACGTGTTCGTCGACACGATCGCCATCATGTACGGGCAGTCGGGACAGCGCGGCATCGTGCCGACCAGGGCGCTGTCGTTCTCGTTGTACATCGTGGCGCTGCTCCTCGGCATCGTCACCATCCCGCTCGTGCTCTTGGGGCCGGGCTACCTCGGCCAGCTCCTCCCGGAGCCCTGGGACGCCCTCAACGACGCGCTCTACTGGCCGGTCGTGGTGCTGCTCGTGGTCGGCGGGCTGGCCAGCCTCTACCATGTGTCGACCCCGCGGCGCTCGCCATGGCTGCGGGACGTTCCCGGGGCGGTGCTCACCCTGGTGATCTGGCTCGTCGCGTCGTTCGTCGTCCGCGGCACCATCGCCGCGTCGCTCGGAGGGTCGTCGATCTACGGCCCACTGTCGGCTCCGATCGTCTTGCTCATCTGGCTGTACTTCCTCGCCATCGCGGTGCTCATCGGCGCGGCTTTCAACGCGGCTACCAAGAAGCTCTGGCCCGCCGAGGAGCACACGAGCGTCATGCAGAGGGCGCGCCGGCGTTTCGGAAGCCGGCCCGGACGCCGCAACACCGTTGCGCCTCAAACAGTTCGGGACGATCCGTTCGACGATTGCGGAGCGAACGGTACCCGTGACGCCCTCGATCTCGCCGGGCTGCGCGACGTGGCCGCAGGCCCGCTGACACCGGTGGCCGAGGCCGTTGCCCGCCACCCGGAACGGGGTCGCGCCACGCCGGAGGACCGTGTCGACGTGCGGCCGTGAGCGGTGCTCCGGCACCGGGCCGAGCCTGCGGGCGCGCGGTTCGCCATCGGTTTGGAGAACGCTTCCGGCATCGGATACTGTCTGTCAGCACGCCGCACGGGGGTCGTCCTGTCCACCGAGCGGGGCGTGCGGATGTAGCTCAGTTGGTAGAGCGCAACCTTGCCAAGGTTGAGGTCGCCGGTTCGAGGCCGGTCATCCGCTCGGACGGTGAATGCCGCCCCCAACGGTGGAGTGGCCGAGAGGCGAGGCAGCGGCCTGCAAAGCCGCGTACACGGGTTCAAATCCCGTCTCCACCTCGAGTTCAACCAGCACCGAGGGCGATTGGCGCAGTGGTAGCGCGCTTCCTTGACACGGAAGAGGTCACTGGTTCAAACCCAGTATCGCCCACCAGACAAGACGGCCCTCGACCTGCACCACCGCAGGCCTGGGGCGTGTGGTCCTCCGGCCGAAGCGGACCGCGGGCTGGCCGTCAGACCGCGTCTGCGCCCGCTCAGTCCGGCCGGAGCGCTGCCCGGAGGTCGGCGACCAATCCCGCGTAACCCTCGTCGGGGCCATGCGAGCGGAGGACCACCGAGGGTGCACCGTCGCCGGGTCACCGCTGGCCTCGGTGAACGCCCGCACCAGGAGCCGGTCTCCGGATTCATGGCAGGCCGGTACCCGACCGAGGGCGGATGCACTCACCCGCGGGAGTCAGCCAGAAATCATCGGCGAAGAAGCGCCGCCGAGCAGGTCGTCGTCGACTGCCTCCGGGCCGGATGTAGGGTCGACAGGTCGTGACTGCAGACGTCGGCCTCGGTCCGACCGGAACGTTGTGCAGGTCCGGCTACGGCCGGCCGACGCCACGGCCTAGCATGCTCGGCGTGGCGCAGGCGCGGTTCGGCTCTCTTGTCGCCCGGCATCCTGGCGTGGTGAGCCACGACCCCGACGATCTCACCGGCGGCTTCTGGGTCGTCGTCGTCACTTTCGACGGCGCGCTCACAGCGGTGCGCATGCACGATGTCGGCCGTGACCCGGGATTGGTGGCCGCACCGATCCGGCCCGACCGCTGGCCCGAACTCCGCGGACCATGGCGCAGTAGCCTCGACGAGGCGGCCTATGTCGCCGCTGTCGAGGAGGTGCGGTCTCGGGTCGCCGGCGGCACCGTCTACCAGGTCAACCTCTGCCGGGTGCTCGAGCACGACCTGCCGGATGACGCCCGCCTCCCCGACCTCGCGAGTCGCCTCGATCTCGGCAACCCCGCGCCCTATGCCGCGTCGATCGACCTGCCCGACGCCGGGCTGGACATCGCCTGCGCCTCGCCCGAGGCGTTCCTCCTCCGCCGCCAGGACCGCATCACCTCACGCCCGATCAAAGGCACGGCCGTCACGGCATCCGCGATGCTCGAGAAGGACCATGCCGAGAACGTCATGATCGTCGACCTGGTCCGCAACGACATCGGCCAGGTCAGCCGTCCGGGAACGGTCGAGGTCGACCACCTGTGCCGAGTCGAGCAGCACCCCGGGCTGGTCCACCTGGTCTCCGACGTGAGCGGGCTGCTGCGCCCGGGCACGACCTGGCGCGAGATCCTGGCCGCCACCTTCCCGCCGGGCTCGGTGAGCGGCGCACCCAAGCACACCGCGGTGCGCGCCATCGCCGACCTGGAGCCGGTGCCGCGCGGCCCGTACTGCGGCGCGATCGGGTGGGTCGACGCCGACCGCGACGAGGCCGAGCTCGCGGTCGGCATCCGCACGTTCTGGGCTACCAGGTCGGATGACGGCCGCCGCGTCATCCGCTTCGGCACCGGTGCCGGGATCACCTGGGCGAGCCGAGCGGTCCACGAGTGGCAGGAGACCCAGCTCAAGGCCGCCCGACTGATCGGGCTCGCCGGCAGTGCGAGGTGATCGTCTGAGAGGCTGTACGGCATGAATGAGATCCGCGCCTGGGTGGACGGGCGCCTGGTCGACCACGACCGGCCGGCGCTCAGTGCGGTCGACCACGGCGTCACTGTCGGTGACGGGGGGTTCGAGACGGCCAAGGTCGAGCGCGGTCAGGTGTTCGCCATGACGCGCCACCTCGCTCGCCTCGACCGCACGCTCACCGGCCTCGGTTTGCCCGCGCCCGACCACGACCGGATCCGCGAGGGCGTCGACGTCGTGCTCGGGGCCGGTCCGATGGACTTCGGCCGCGTGCGCTTCACCGTGACGGCCGGGGTGGGCCCGCTCGGCTCGGACCGCAGCGACTCCCCGATGACCTATATCGTCACCGCGGTCGCGCAGCCCCGGCCCGGCGCCGGCGGGGCGGTCGTCTCGGTGGACTGGGTGCGTAACGAGCGGTCGGCCACGGCGGGGTTGAAGACCACGAGCTACGCGGAGAACGTCGTCGCGCTCGCCCGCGCCAAGGCGCTCGGGGCCGAGGAGGCGATCCTCGCGAACACCCGCGGAGAACTGTGCGAGGGCACGGCGAGCAACGTCTTCGTGGCCACCGACGGCGTGCTCCGCACACCGCCGCTGTCGAGTGGTTGCCTGGCCGGCATCACCAGGGCGCTGGTCCTGGAGTGGTGCCGCGCCGACGGTCTCGACGTCGTCGAGGAGCCGCTCCCGCTCGAGGTGCTCGGCCTGGCCGACGAGGTCTTCATCACCTCCTCGGTGCGCGACGTGTACCCGGTCTCGGCGGTCGACGGTCGCCCGTTGGCGGCGCCGGGTCCACTGACGGCACGAGCCCAGCAGGTGTGGCAGGACCGCGCGACCGAGGGAGCCGACCCGTGAGCACGCCCCAGCGCTCGGGTACCGCCGAGGAGCCACCGGCCCGGGAGGACCGTCATCTTCTTCGCGACGCCGATGACGCCGACGACTGGGCGTGGCGTCGTCGTCTGCGCGCCAACCCCACCACGAGGCGCCTGTACCAGGCCGGTGTGTTTGTTCTCGGCCTGGTCCTCGTCGTCGGCGGCCTGGCGCTGGTTCCACTGCCCGGACCGGGGTGGTTCATCGTCTTCTTCGGCGTCGCTGTCTGGGCGTCCGAGTTCGAGCCGGCCGCTCGGCTGCTCGAGTTCGGCAAGGTCCGGGTGAGAGCGTGGCAGGCGTGGGCCGGGCGCCAGCCGATGTGGCTCAAGGTCGTCCTCGGCCTCGCCACCGCCGCCGTTGTCGTCGTCGCCATCTGGGCGGTGCTCAAGATCACCGGTGTCCCCGGCGTGGTACCCGACGGCCTCGCGACCTGGATGCGCACGAACCTCGCGCTGTGACAGTGTGTGCCGCGCCCTCGATTTCCGAGCGTCGGGCGAGCCCGGTATTGTCGGCACGCCGCAGCGCACCCGGATGTGTAGCTCAGCTGGTTAGAGCGTTCGCTTCACACGCGAGAGGCCAGGGGTTCGAATCCCTTCACATCCACCAACCGTCGATGGCGCTCAGCGCCATTGGCATCGTCGGGGTGTCAGCATGGGGTGTGCGTATCGGCCGCGTCATCGCCCTGCGCACCTCTCCGGTGCGGCGGGACCAGCCCGTCGACCACGAGATCGCCGTGCTGACCGGAACGGGTCTCGCAGGTGACCGCCCGAAGAAGGCGCCGGCGTCGCTGGTCGGCCAGGATTCTCCTGACACCAGAGCCAACCTGGTGCTCGACGTGCGGTCCTTCGCGTAGGGGCCGCCGTCATCGTGGTTCGGCACACCGGGAACTCCTGCCGCGGGCTGTACGCCTCGGTGCGGGAGGAAGGCCGGATCGTCGTCGGTGACGTCGTGCACGTGACCCCCCCCGAAGGAGTGAACCTCGCGGCGAGGTCTCGACGCCTGGACCCGTCCGCATCGGCCGTTCGGTGGATGCAGCCTAGTCCGCACGGGCGATGCCCCCAGCGACGTTCGGCGCACTAAGGTCGTCCTAACCGGTGGCAGGGACCGGCGCGCGGTGCCCGCAGACCCAGGGAGAGGG
>JBOFBK010000489.1:0-4325 GCA_051645525.1 Dermatophilaceae bacterium
GCTCGACGGAGGGGTCGTCATCCGCGGGCACGCCGAGCGCACCGAGCACCGCGCGGATCGTCTCGGCCGAGACGGCGACGTGCTGCCCGAGCCAGTCCCAGTACTCGGTGGCGACTCCGTGGGCGTGGGCGAGCTCGACGAGCCGGGGGGAGGGCGAGGCCACGCGCTCATCCTGCCAACCCGGTCGCCGAGCTCCGGCGCCGGCCCGCGTGGCGCCGCCCGAGGTGCGCGGACCGTCGGATCGGCCGAACGGCGCGCCTTCCGAGGCGAGAGCCCGTACGCTCTCGCCTGGTGACAGGTGAGTCACCCGTCAGCCACATCGACGCAGGGGAATGACCGAGGGGAAGCCCGTCCCATGCGCCGTCCAGACCTCCGGCACCGTCCGGCGAGCAGTCGTCGCCGTCGCGTCGCACGACGACTTGCCGCCACGACCACGGTCGTGGTCGCCGCGTCGCTGGTACTACCCGGCAACTTCGCGAGCGCGTACCAGACCCCGTCGGCCGCCTGGGGAGGCTCCGGCGCCACCGCGGTCGGGACCGCCCCGTCGGGGCTGACCATGACGGCGGCCACCACCGGGTCGACGACCGTGAACAACCGCAACTTCATCCCCGGCACCTCCTACGGCGCGACCGCGGCGATGTTCTCCCCTGGCGTGAACCCGGCGAACGCGACGACCCAGCTCCTGGTCGGCGCCAGCGGATGTGCGGTCGCCGGGGTGTGCGCCGGGCGCGGCACGGTGACGCTCACCTTCTCCCGACCGGTCCGCAACCCGGTCCTGCACGTGGCCGGCATCGGCGGCGCGAACTCCACGACCACCGGCGGGGTGGTCACGGCGTCCTCGGCGATCCACACCCGGGCCACCCTCACCGGGTCGACCCCGGCCGGAGCGACCTTCGGCTCGGTCTCCGGCGGCGCGACGAACCTCACCGGGACCGGCACCACGTTCGAGACCACGAACGGCAGCAACTCGGCGTTCTGCAACAACGTGACCGCCGGGGGCGTGACGTTCGCCGCGGTCGCGGGGTGCGGCAGCATCCCCGTGGTTGGCACGGTGACCGAGCTGACCCTCGGGTTCGACATCATCGCCCAGGTCCTCTTCGGCGGGGGCACGGTCGGTTCGCCCGCCTCCGGTGACGGCTGGTCCATCACCTTCAGCGCCGACGAGGACTACGGCGACGCCCCGACGAGCTACGAGGCCGGCGCTCCAGCGTCGCACATCCTCGGAGACCTCCGGCTCGGCTCGACCATCGACCGCGAGAACTCGACCACGGTGAACGGTGGCACCGTCGCCGGCGGGCTCGCCGTCGCCGCCGGCGCGACCGCGAACGCACCGGCGGGCGACGACTCCGACGACGACGGGGTCGCCACCTTCCCGGACCTGACGACCAACGTGATCGGCAGCACGTACTCGGTGCCGGTCACGCTCGGCGGGGCCAGCCAGGCCGGGACCGTCTGCGGCTACCTCGACCTCGACCGCAACGGCACGTGGGCCACGGCCGAACGGGCGTGCTCGACCTTCGCGGCCGGAGCCACCTCGGCCACCCTGTCGTGGACCGTCGCGAACGCCACTGCAGGCCGCACCTATGCACGAATCCGTTTGAGCTACAACGCGACTCAGGCTCAGAGCCCGACCGGGCTCGCCGACTCCGGTGAGGTCGAGGACTACACCCTGGAGATCAAGCCGGTCGTCCGGGTCCTGAAGAGCTTCGCGCCCGCGACCGACCCGGGCACCGTCAACCTGCAGATTAACGGCACCACGTTCGCCTCGGGAGTGCCGCACAGCGGTGGCACGACCTTCCGGTCGGTCTACAACAACACCGCGCTCACGGCGCCCGACGTGACCGTCACCCAGGACGTCCAGACCCAAGGCGTCCCGATCACGGTCGGTGAGACCGCGGCCGGCGGCACGAACCTGGCCGACTACGTCGCGACGACCCGATGCGTCGACGCGAACGGGACGGTGGTGTCGACGAGCGGCACGGTGAATATCCCCCAGTCGAGCTCGGCCTCCGGCGGCAACGGGCGTGCCCAGACCATCACCTGCACCATCACCAACACCCGCCGCCTCGCGCTGGTCGACGACACCGCGAGCACGCCGAACGACACGAATGTCACCGTCCCGGTGCTGGGCAACGACATCGCCGGGGCCGCCGGGCCGATCAGCCCGACCAGTGTCGTGTTCCCGACAACCGGTCAGCCGGCCGGTGCGACGGTCTCGCCGGACGGCAGGACGCTCACCGTCCCGGGACAGGGCACCTACACGGCGAACCCCACGACGGGAGTCGTGACCTTCGACCCGCTCCCCACGTTCAGCGGCGTGGCCGCTCCGGTGACCTACCAGGCCGGCGACGGCTCCAGCACCGACACCGCGACCCTCACGATCACGGTCGCACCGCTCGGGCCGTCGGCCAGCCCCGACACCGGAACCACGCCCCAGGACGTGCCCGTGACGACCAGCGTGCTCGCGAACGACTCCGGCGGCGGGGCACCGCTCGACCCGACCACGGTGGTGTTCACCACCACCGGCCAGCCCGCCGGCGCGACCGTCTCGCCCGACGGCAGGACGCTCACCATTCCGGGGCAGGGCACCTACACCGTCAACCCCACCACCGGTGCGATCACGTTCGACCCCGTGCCCACGTTCACCGGCATCGCCTCACCGGTCACCTACCGGGTGGCCAACACGGCATCCCTGACCACGACGTCGACCCTGACGATCACCGTCACCCCGGTCACGCCGAACGCGGTCGACGACACCGCCACCACCCCGAACGACACCCCGGTCACCGTGCCGCTGCTGACCAACGACACCCCCGGCGCCGGGACCGCCCCCCTGGTGCCCAGCTCGGTGGTGTTCCCCACCACCGGCCAGCCCGCCGGCGCCACCGTCTCCCCCGACGGGAAGACCCTCACCGTCCCCGGCCAAGGCACCTATACCGCCAACCCCGACGGGTCGCTCACCTTCGACCCGCTGCCCACCTTCTCCGGAGCGGCCTCGCCGGTGACCTACCGGGTCGCCGACAGCAACGGCACCACCGACACCGCCACGGTGACCATCACCGTGTCCGGCCGGCCGACCGCCACACCGGATGCCGCGACCACTCCGCAGAACGTGAACGTCACCGTCGACCCCCTGCCGAACGACACGCCCGGCAGCAACGGCGGCGCGCCGCTGGACCCGACCTCGGTGGTCTTTCCGACCACCGGCCAGCCCGCCGGTTCAACGGTCTCCCCCGACGGCCGCACCCTCACCATCCCCGGCGAAGGCACCTACACCATCAACCCCACCACCGGCGCGGTCACCTTCGACCCGGTACCCGCGTTCACCGGCATCGCCTCACCGGTCACCTACCGGGTCGCCGACGACAACGGCCTCACCGCGACCTCGACCCTGACGATCACCGTCACCCCGGTCACGCCGAACGCGGTCGACGACACCGCGAGCACACCCAATGACACCCCGGTCACCGTGCCGCTGCTCGCCAACGACACCCCCGGTGCCGGCCCCCTGGTGCCGACCTCGGTCGTATTCCCCACCACGGGCCAGCCCGCCGGCGCCACCATCTCCCCCGACGGGAAGACCCTCACCGTCCCCGGCGAAGGCACCTACACCGCCAATCCCGATGGGTCGCTCACCTTCGATCCGCTGCCCACCTTCACCGGCACCGCCACCCCGGTCACCTACCGGGTCGCCGACAGCAACGGCACCACCGACACCGCCACGGTGACGATCACCGTGTCCGGGCCACCGCGACCGGCCCCGGACACCGGAACCACCCCACAGGACGAGAACATCACCGTCGACCCGCTGTCGAACGACGTGGCCGGTACCGACGGCGGCGCGCCGCTGGACCCGACCTCGGTGGTCTTTCCGACCACCGGCCAGCCCGCCGGCGCCACCGTCTCCCCAGACGGGAAGACCCTCACCGTCCCCGGCCAGGGCACCTACACGGTGAACCCGACCACCGGTGCAGTCACGTTCGACCCGCTACCCGCCTTCACCGGCCGGGCGACATCGGTGACCTACCAGGTCGCCGACGAGGACGGAGTCACCGCGACCTCGACCATCGCCATCGTCGTCACGCCGATCCGGCCCACGGCGAGCGACGACGACGCCGTCACCCCGTTCGACACTCCGGTGTCGGTGCCGGTGCTGGACAACGACTCACCCGGAGCCACGTCGGCGCCGCTCGACCCGACCTCGGTGGTGTTCCCGACCGCAGGGCAGCCCGCGGGCGCCACCGTCTCCCCCGACGGGAAGACCCTCACCGTCCCCGGCGAGGGTGTCTACACCGTCAACCCCACCACGGGCGTGGTCTCCTTCG
>JBOFBK010000490.1:0-4092 GCA_051645525.1 Dermatophilaceae bacterium
GCCTCTCACGTCCGCGAGCGTGGCTCCTGGCACCGTCTCGCCGAGGCGCGCCGTGCCGTCGTCCGTCGCCCGTCCCGAGTACGTCGACCGGCCCGGCCCACAGCCCTACACCGGCCCCGAGGTCAAGGACACCGAGACCGTCGAGCGAATGCGGGCAGCCGGCCGGCTGGCCGCGGACGCCCTCGCGGCGGCCGCCTCGGTCATCCGGCCCGGCGTCATCACCGACGAGATCGACCGCATCGGCCACGAGTACCTCCTCGACCATGGCGCCTACCCGTCGACGCTGGGCTACCGGGGCTTTCCCAAGTCGCTGTGCACGAGCGTCAACGAGGTGATCTGCCACGGCATCCCCGACGACCGGCCCCTCCTGGACGGCGACATCGTCAACATCGACATCACCGCCTTCGTCGGCGGGGTGCACGGCGACACCAACGCCACCTACCTCGTCGGCGAGGTCGACGAGGAGTCACGTCTGCTCGTCGAGCGCACGCGGGAGGCGACGCTACGCGGCATCCGCGCGGCTCGGCCGGGACGCGAGATCAACGTCATCGGCCGGGTCATCGAGAGCTACGCGCGCCGCTTCGGCTACGGCGTGGTGCGCGACTTCACCGGGCACGGCATCGGCACCGCGTTCCACAGCGGCCTCGTCGTGCCGCACTACGACGCCGCCCCGGCCCACGACACCGTGATCGAGGCGGGGATGACGTTCACGGTCGAGCCGATGCTGACGCTCGGCACTCACGAGTGGGACCTGTGGGACGACGGCTGGACCGTGGTCACCCGGGACCGTCGCCGGTCGGCGCAGTTCGAGCACACCATCGTCGTCACCGACGGCGGCCCCGAGATCCTCACCCAGGGAGGCGTCCCATGACCACCAGCCACCCACTCGGCATCGACGTCGGCGGCAGCGGCATCAAGGGCGCCCCCGTCGACCTCGCGCTCGGCGAGTTCGCGCAGAAGCGGCTGCGCATCGAGACCCCAGAGGTGTCCACGCCCGAGGCGGTGTGCAGGGTGATCGCGCAGATCGTCGACCACTTCGACGAGGTCCGCAGCGACTCCCCCATCGGCGTCACCATCCCGGGCGTCGTGCAGCACGGCGTGGTCAAGACCGCGGCCAACATCGACAAGTCCTGGATCGGCTGCGAGATCGAGAAGCTGCTCGAGGATCGTCTCCAGCACGACGTCGTCGTCGTCAACGACGCCGACGCCGCCGGGGTCGCCGAGCTCGAGCTCGGCGCGGCCAAGGGCCACGACGGGCTCGTCATCCTCACCACGCTCGGCACCGGCATCGGCACGGCGGTCATCAACCGCGGTGTGCTGGTGCCGAACTCCGAGCTCGGCCACATCGAGGTCGGCGGTGTCGACGCCGAGACGGTCACCGCGTCCTCGGCCAAGACCCGCGAGAACCTCAGCTACGAGCAGTGGGCGCCGCGGCTGCAGGCCTACTACCGCGCGCTCGAGGACCTGCTCTGGCCCGACCTGCTCGTCGTCGGCGGCGGGGTGTCCAAGGACTCCGACCAGTTCCTGCCGCTCCTCGACATCCGCACCCCGATCGTCCCGGCGGTGCTCAAGAACAAGGCCGGCATCATCGGTGCCGCGGTGCTCGCCACGCGCGCGCAGGACGTGCGTGGCCGGCACACCACCTGACCGCGGGCGTCACCCTCGCCGGATGACGCCCGCCCGCCATGCCGGATGACGCCCGCCCGCCATGCCGGATGACGCCCGCCCGCCGGTTCGTCATCCGACCGTCTGCGGCTCCCAGGAGAACACCCGCGGGTCACGCGGGTCGACGGTGAGGCGCAGCCACTCGATGGCGGTGTCACCGAACGTCTCGAGCCGGGTGAGGTTCGGCACACCGCCGTAACCGGACTCGACCTCGTACCG
The DNA here is from genome assembly GCA_051645525.1 of Dermatophilaceae bacterium. Taxonomy (GTDB): domain Bacteria; phylum Actinomycetota; class Actinomycetes; order Actinomycetales; family Dermatophilaceae; genus JBOFLG01. The sequence continues at coordinate 1,885 of JBOFBK010000490.1, forward strand.
GTGCTCGTCTCCGTGGGCGAGCAGCACCGGCCTGCCGAACCCGGCAGCGCGCTCCAGGAGCAGGGCGCGCTCGGCCTCGAACCCCGGGTCGCCCGCCACCGGCTCGGCCTGCATGAGGATGACGACGCCGGGCGCTCGGGTGCGCTCGGCCCGGTCGAACGCGGCGTCGATCCACGCGAGGTTCGCGGCACGCCGCGCGTCGAACTCGGCCATCCGCTCCGTGGGGCGGTCACCGCCGGGCAGCTGGTCCCACGGAGCGAGGTCGTTGCTCGAGCCGACGACGTGCACGCTGGCCAACACCACCTGGCTCCGGGTGAATCGCACGTTCTCGACGTAGGCCGCGTGCTCCGGCGCGGTGGGCCGCGTCGCCTGCGACACCACGGTTGCCTCGCGGCGCCCGAGGGTGCGGCCGGGCTCGGGGTAGAACAGCTCACGCACCCGGTCGAGCCGCTCGGTGGGCACGAACGAGCCGGCGCTGGTGCGATGGCAGTCGGTCCACTCGTTGTCGCCGGGAGTCAGGACGAACGGGTCGGCGAAGCGCTCGTAGGCGGCGAGCGAGTCCGAGAGCAGCGCGTCACCGCACGACTCCGAGCCCGACTTGACGTCGCCGGCGTGCAGCACGATGCGGACCTTCCGGTCGCGGTTGACGTCGTCGACGAGGGCCGGGAACTGCTCTCGCTGCTCGGGGCCGTAGGGGGTGTCGCCGAGCAGCGCGATCGTCGTGGGTGCGGCCCGGCCCGGGGACGTCGGGTCGGCGGCGGCCGGTCCCGCTGCCAGCGGCACGACGGCGAGGACGGCTGCGGCAGTGAGGATTCGGGTGCGCATGTCGGCAGCCTGCCGGGTCACGGGGTGGATGCAGGTGACGGGCACCCGACGATCGGGTGACGAGCGCGCGAACCCGGGTCAGGTTCACGCGCCGCAGTCGGGCTTCACGCGCCGCGGCATCCGGCGCGGCTCGCGTAGCGTCACCCGGGCGGGGCCCCCGTGGAGCGTCATCCGACGCGGTTCGTGCGGCGTCATCCGGCGCGGTTCGTGCGGCGTCATCCGGCGCGGCTCGTGCGGCGTCATCCGGCCGGAAGGAATTCGACAGGCCCGGCTCCGGCGAGATCGTGGATCTTTGTCGCTTCCGGGCCGAGCTGCCGCGCCTGCCCGAGATAGAGCTGCCGACCGCGCGGCTGAAGGAACCCGTCGTGTACGGGTATGGCGTGCCGTGGCGCGAGGCGGCGGACGAAGGCCACCATGTCGCGACTGGGCATCCACGGCGCGTGAAGCGGGAAGGCGAGCACGTCGACCGCGCCGGGCTCGGCGTCGAGGGCGTCACCGGCGTGGAAGAACGACGGCTCGCCGTCGGCGTCGAGGCGCACGCCGACGTTGGGGATGCGCGGGATGTCGTCGTGGATGAGGGCGTGCACCTCGCCGACCGGGGTCACGGTCACCGCGCCGACCCGGGTGCCCCCCGGCTCGTGGGGCGTGGCGTCGACCCCCAGTCCCGCGAGGACGGTGAGACTTCCCGGGTCAGCCAGCACGCGAGCGCGTGGGTTGTCGGCGACCAGCGCCGGGAGTCGGTCGGGGTCGAGGTGGTCGGGGTGCTGATGGGTGACGAGCACGGCATCGAGGTCGCCGAGACCGGAGAGATCGTCGGCGAACGTGCCGGGGTCGACGAGCAGCCGCGAACCGCCCATCTCGACGAGGACGCACGCGTGACCGACGTGAGTGAGCCGCACCAGGCCACGGTACGGCGTGAGCGATGGCCCGTGTGGACCGGATCAGCCGAGCTCGGGCTACATCCGAACACCGAACTGCGGGGGACGAGTCGGGCTGTAGGCCGGGTTCTGTCCCGCGCCACCGTTGCCGGTGACGCGGTGACGGTCATCCATCTCGGGTGGCCGTTGCCGACCACCTCCAGCGCCCTACCCGGATGCTCGGGCGGGCCGCCCTCGAACGCATCCTGTCTGGGCTTGCTCCGGATGGGGTTTACCGAGCCGACCTGGTCACCCAGGCCGCTGGTGGTCTCTTACACCACCGTTTCACCCTTACCGGCCACGCTCACGCGCGGCCGGCGGTCTCTTCTCTGTGGCACTGTCCCGCGGGTCGCCCCGGGTGGCTGTTGGCCACCATCCTGCCCTTCGGAGCCCGGACCTTCCTCGGCGGTGGTTGCCCACCGACGCGACCGTCCGCCCGACTCGTCCGCGCGCCAGTGTAGGGCCA
>JBOFBK010000491.1:0-9415 GCA_051645525.1 Dermatophilaceae bacterium
GCGATGCGGTCGCTGCCCATGAGGTTCTCCACCTCGGCGAGGTCCTCGCGCCGGACGACGACGAGACAGCAGCGAGAGGCCCCGACGAGGGTCTGCTCGAGGAGGAAGTGGTCGCCGAGTTCGGCCGTCAGCTGCTCGCGCAAGAGCTCGCTGACCTGACCGGAAGGGTCGTCGAGGACGACCGCGACCATGGCCAGCCCGATCGTCTCCAGCTCGGCGTCGGTCATGCTCGCCAGCTCGGGCACCAGGCCCTCGAGCCGGCTCAGCACGTCGACGTAGTGCTCGAGGCTCTCGCGCTCGGACTCCAGGCGCTCGACGGTCGCCCGGAGCTCGCCGATCCGCTGCTCCGCCGCGGCGACGTCGACCGGCGGCGTGGGCTCGGTGACGACCTGGCCGGGAGTGCCGGCGGTGCGGTTCGGGACCAGGCTGCGCAGGTGCCCGCCGTCGAGCACCGCCTCGAGCCGGCTCAGCTGCTCGTCGACCGGCGTGGGGGTCGCCGGTGCGCCGTCGGGCAGGACCTCGGCCCAGCCGAAGCGCTGCAGGCTGGCGACGAGGTGTGGCAGCCGTTCGCGCGTCCCGAGCAGCTCCAGCTGCGTCATCCGCTCGATCACGGCTCGCCTCCCAACCCGAGGACGGCCCGGACCACGAACGACCGGGCGTCGGCGCGGTCGGCGGCGGCTCGCTCCCGCCACGCGGTGGCCTCGTCGATGGCCTGGGCCTCGACGGTCTCGGCCCGGGCTCGCGCCGCGCTGAGCAGAGTGGCGCGCATGTTCTCGATCTCGGCGTCGGTCTGCGCCGTGACCGCGGCCCGCAGCTCCTGCGCCTCCCGATGGGCGGCCTGCACACGCTCTTCGCTGTCCAGGACCGCCGCCCTCCGGGTGGCGATGACCTCCTCGAGCTGGCGGATACGCCGCAGGGAGCCGGGGTCGCCGGTCGCGATCCGCGAGACCGGCTGGTCGGTACTGGTCATCCCTGGTTCTCCTCGTTCTCCGCGGACGGACGGGTGGTTCCGGGCGAGGTGGCCTCGGGCGAGGTGGCGACCGCGCGGGCCCGCTTGAGCCGCGCGTGCTCCTCCCGCTCGCGTTCGTCGAGGACCTCCCGGATGGTGCGGGCTCGGCGCTCCAGCTCGGGGACGACGACGTTCTCGAGCGCGTTGACCTGCCGGGTCGCCCGGGTGATCTCGGCCGCGAGGCGTCGCACGGTGAGCTCCAGGGCGCACACGGCGAGCACCTCCTCGAGGTAGTGCTCGTAGGCGGTCGCGGCCTCGGTGACCGTGGCGGGGACCAGGACCGGGGCGGCTCCACGGTCCGCGGGATCGCGACGTACCGGGCCTACGTCGAGCTCGGCGATGCGGACGCCGGCGACGCGACGCTCCCGGCGCCGGGCGCGGATCGAGGGCGTCGAGCCCAGGGCGACCGCAGCGACCGCCCGGGGCCCTTCCTCGGCGATCGCGGCGTCGAGCGCGGCTCGTGCCGACGTCCCGAGGCGGCGCACCTCGCCGAGAGCCCGAAGGAGGTCGGCGTCGATGCGACGCAACTCGCGGACCAGGGCGGTGCGCTTGTCCCAGATGAGGTCGCGCCCCTGGCCGGCGAATGCGGCCTGCGCGCGGGTACGGAGCAACTCGGTCCGCGTCGCGACGAGCGCGGTCACCGCAGGGCTCTGACGGTGCAAGGGGACAGGGTCATCGACGCCTCCGATCGAGTGACGGGTCTCGGATCAGAGGTCTTCCCCGCCCGGTGACGGGCCTGGGCGCCGGGCCGGATGACCGGCCGAGGTGGCGACGTCCAGTTGTGGGGTACTCCCCTCCACACGAATCAGAATACCGGAAGTTGAGTTCGTTCGTCAAACGTCGGATCCGCTGGACGCCAGTATCGCGACCACCGCCGATCGTGACCGGCGGGCGGGGGCGGCCCATGGACGTGGCGCGTGACCCGCGGAGCACACCTGACAGGGAGTTCCGGTATCTCAGTGCCGTTCTCGAAGGTCTGCGCGTATGCTCGTCGCCGTGAGCCGTTCGCCCGAGTGGACCCTGATGTCCAACCACGGGCACGTCCTGGTCGCCCTGGCCCGCGACCCGACGTCACGGATCCGTGACGTCGCCGATGCCGTCGGCGTCACCGAGCGGGCCATCCAGCACATCCTCCACGACCTGGTCGAGTCGGGGCACGTGGTCCGTACCAAGGAGGGCCGGCGCAACCGGTACCAGGTGAAGACGAGCGGCCGGTTCCGTCATCCGCTGGAGTCCGAGCTCACCGTGGGTGCCTTCCTCGACATCGTCGACGGGTCGCGGTCGCGGGCCCGATGACGCCCGCCCGCCTGCGTGGGACGGCGCGCTCAACGCAGTGGGAGGGCGAGCAGGCCGACCACGTGGCGAGCGATCTCCAGTGATGCCGTCGCCGCCGGCGACGGTGCGTTCAGCACGTGCACGACGCGGCCGGTGCGCTCGACGAGAAAGTCGTCGACCAGGGCCCCGTCACGTCGCACCGCCTGGGCCCGTACGCCCGCCGGAGCGGGCCGGAGGTCGTCGTCGCGGATGCCGGGCACGAGCCGCCGCACGGCGTCGCCGAACCGGTGTGGCGACACCGAGCGCACGATCTCGTCGACACCGGTGCGCCACTGCCGCCGGGCCAGCCGCCACGCACCCGGATGCCGGGCGATCCCCATCAGGTCGCCCGGGCTTACGTCCCGCCACCGGTACCCCTCGCGGCTCAGCGCCGGCACGGCATTCGGCCCAGCGTGAACGACGCCGTCGACCCCACGGGTCAGGTGCACGCCGAGGAAGGGCAGCGCCGGGTCGGGGACCGGGTAGACCAGGCCGCGCACGAGCGCAGCGGCATCCGGCGTGAGCGTGCGGTACTCACCGCGGAACGGGACGATGCGCACCGACGGCTCGTGGCCGAGCAGCCGCGCCACCTCGTCGACGTGCAGGCCTGCGCAGTTGACCACCAGGTCGGCCATCACCTCCCCGGTCGTCGTCTCGAGGACGACGGGCCGGTCGCCGCCTGCTCGGCCACCGACCACGCGGGCACCGGTGCGCAGATCAGCACCGGCCGCCCGCAGCCGGCCCGCCAGCACCTCGCCGACCGCCGGGTAGTCGACGATGCCGGTCTCGGCCACGTGCAGGGCCCCGGCAGTCGAGACGGCCGGCTCCACCTCGCGTGCCTCGGCCGGGGTGAGCCGCCGCACGGTCAGCCCGTTCGCCCGCCCGCGCGCCTCGAGCGCGGCCAGGGCCGGCAGCTCGCCGGCGTCGGTGGCCACGACGAGCTTGCCGGTGACGGCGTGCGGTACGCCCTCGGCTCGGGCGAGGTCGAGGAGTGCGGCGGTGCCGGCGCGGCACCACCGCGCCTTCGCACTGCCCGGCGCGTAGTAGAGCCCGGAGTGGACCACACCGCTGTTGCGCCCGGTCTGGTGCCGGGCCCAGCCGGTCTCCTTCTCCAGCAGCGTGACTCGAGCCGTCGGGTGGTCGCGAGCGACCCGCTCGGCGACCGCGAGACCGATGATGCCGCCGCCGATGACGGCGACGCGCCGACCGGCTGCCACCGCCGTCCTCAGCCGTCGTGGTGGGTGGCGATGATGCGTGCGTACTCGCGCCCGGAGTCCTTGACCGTGCGGCGCTGGGTCGCGTAGTCGACGTGCACGAGGCCGAACCGCTTGTCGTAGCCGTGTGCCCACTCGAAGTTGTCGAGCAGCGACCACGCGAAGTAGCCGCGCACGTCGGTGCCGTCCTCGACGGCGTCGGCGAGCGCGCTCAGGTGAGCGCGCAGGTAGGCGACCCGGTCGGGGTCGTGCACCGCCCCGTCGTCCGAGACGACGTCCGGCCACGCCGACCCGTTCTCGGTGATGTGGATCGGCAGCCCCGAGTCGCGCGCGCACCGCTGCACCGTCATCCGGAACGCGGCCGGGTCCTGCTCCCAGCCCATGGCGGTGAGCGGCGGACGCGGGTCGACCGCGACCACGCCGTCGCAGCCCGGGATCGGGGTGTCGCGGGGCTCGTCGCCGCGAGCCGCGCGCACCCGGGCGGGAGAGTAGTTGTTGACGCCGAGGGTGTCGAGCGGCGCCGAGATGGCGGCGAGGTCGCCGTCGCGGACGAAGGCGTGGTCGGTGAGATGGGCGGTGTCGTCGAGGAAGCCGCGAGGGAACGAGCCCCGGAACAGCGGGTCGAGGAACAGGCCGTTGAGCGCGTTGTCCGCCCGGCGCACGGCGTCGGCGTCCCGCTCGTCGCCGTCGTCGGGGCCGTACACGTGCGACGGGTTGAGCGTGATCGACACCTCGGCGTCAGGAGCGTGCTCGCGGATGACGGGGACCGCGCGACCGTGCGCCAGCAGCAGGTGGTGGGCGGCCGTCATCCCCTCGACCGGGTCGTGGTGGCCGGGCGCGTGCTGGCCCAGGGCGTAGGACAGCATCGAGGAGCACCAGGGCTCGTTGAGCGTGGTCCAGTGGTGCACCCGGTCGCCGAGCGCGCCGACGGTTGCGGCGGCGTACTCGGCGAACCATTCGGCGACGTCGCGGTTCAGCCAGCCGCCACGGTCGTCGAGCACCTGAGGCAGGTCCCAGTGGTAGAGCGTGACGAACGGCCGGATGTCGTGCTCGAGCAGGGTGTCGACGAGCCGGTCGTAGAACGCCAGCCCGGCCGGGTTCGCCGCCCCGGTGCCGGTGGGGATCACCCGCGGCCAGGCCACCGAGAAGCGGTAGGCGTCGAGGCCGAGCTCGGCCATCAGGGCGACGTCGGACGGCATCCGGTGGTAGTGGTCGCAGGCGACGTCGCCGGTGTCGCCGTTCGCGACCCTCCCCGGCGAGTGCGAGAAGGTGTCCCAGATGGAGGGGGTGCGGCCGTCCTGGTCGTGCGCGCCCTCGATCTGGTAGCTCGCGGTCGCGGCTCCCCAGACGAACCCGGGCGGGAAGCGGCGCGCGAAGGTCTCCATCGCCGGCACGCTACCGGCTGGCCACGACCGCGTCGCCGGCGCGCACGACGCCGGTCGTCTCGGGCACCAGCTGGCTGCAGAACCACGTCTTGCCGTCCCACCTGCGGTGCCGGGCCAGGGTGCGGATCGGCTCGTGCCCGCGTTCCCCGGTCGTGGGGTCCAGCGTCGTCATCACGCAGCGGTCGACCGGTTTTGCCACCCGGAACACCACCGCACCGACTCGGACCTCGCGCCAGTGGTCCTCCTCGAACGGCTCCAGGTCGCCGTCGAGCACGAGGTTCGGCCGAAACCGCGCGACGTCGAGGGGTGCGGGTGGTTCCTCGCCGCGGGAGAGCGCGGTGTCGGTGACCCACTCGTCGAGCTGGCGCAACGACGCGGTGGACGCCAGGGTCAGCGGGTACCCGTCGGCGAACGCGGTGGCCTCGCCGGGCCGGCCGTACGCCGGGTTCAGCGGCCGGGGCTCGGCGACGTGCACCAGCGTCACGTCGTCGCGCCGCAGAGCCGAGCGCACCCAGGCCGAGGCCTCCGCGGCGGCGTCGACGGCGGTGAGCGGCCGGCCGAACACGGTGACCGGCCGCGCCGGGCCCTCGGGCCGGATGACGTCGACCTCGCCGTGGCCCGGTGCCGTCAGCCGCAGGTCGCCGGGCAGGCCGGGACGGGTGCGCGGGGTGTCGGCGGCGACGGCGAACAGCGTCGGGTGCCGACGGGCGGTGAGGCACTCGGCATCCGGGGTGATCACCATCCACCGCCGGTCGTCGGCCAGCCCCCACGGCTCGACCTCGGCCGACTCCACCACACGCCCCGCGGTGCCCTTCACCGGATGCACTGCGACCCGCGCGAGCCGGACGTCGCCGCTCACGCGGCCGGTCCCGGCTGGACGCCCGCCTCGCCGATCACCGCGACGACCCGCACCTCACCCACGGTGAGATCGTAGTGGCCGCCCACGATCGCCAGCCGGCCCTCCTGGATGCGCTCGCGGATCGCCGTAGACCGTTCGGCGATGAGGGCGCAGGTGCGGGCGACGTGGATGCGCTCGACCTCCTCGCTGCTGCCCGAGCCGTCGCCGGATGCCGCGAGCACGCTCGGGGTGACCCGCTCGACGATCTCCCGCAGGAAGCCGCCCGGCAGGTCGCCGGTGCGCACCGCCTCCTGGGCCGCCGCGACCGCCCCGCAGGAGCGATGTCCGACGACGACGACGAGCGGACAGCCGAGCATGCCGACGCCGTACTCGAGCGAGCCCAGCACGCTGGAGTCGAGCACGTGGCCGGCCGTGCGCACCACGAACAGCTCGCCGAGGTCCTGGTCGAAGATGACGACCGAGGCGACTCGCGAGTCGGCACACCCGAGGAACACCGCGAGTGGTCGCTGGCCCCGGGCCAGGCGGAGCCGGGCCTCGGTGTCGGCGCGCCGGGCCTGGCCGCCGTCGGCCCGGAATCGGGCGTTGCCGGCGGCGAGCAGCGCCCAGGTGTCCGCCGGACTGAGCGCGGTGGCACTCGGCCGAGCCACGCGGGGAGGGTGGTCCACGTCATCCCTCTCCGGCGGCAGGACGGGAGTCGCCGGTGAGCGCCGGACGGGAGCCGCTGGTGAGTACGTCGAGCACCTCACCCACCCGGTGCGGCTGCTCGACGGGGTGGCGGAGCGGGCGGTCGGGCCGGACGCGGTACCGGTTGCGGCGGCCGTCGCGCTCGCGGTCGAGGTAGCCCCCTTCGACGAGGTCGGCGACGATGCGATGGGCGGCCCGCTCGGTGATGCCCACGATGGAGGCGAGGTCACGGATGCGTGCGTCCGGGTCGCGGGCGAGGCACACGAGGACGTGCCCGTGGTTCGTGAAGAACGTCCAGTCGCCCACGCGGTGCAGTCTAGGAGCGCCGCGGCGCCCGACCGGGGAGGATCGGTCGGGCGCGAAGGATCGGCGGACGTGATGGGTGATCAGCCGGCATGTCGGGTGGACCCGGCGCAACGATGGACAAGATTGACACGAATTGTGATTCGTGTGTTTACTGTCGGTCGTGTCCACGCTCCTCGCCTCGGTGCTCGTGCCCCTCGTGTTGCTCGTCGCCGCGCTCCTCGTGCCACTGCTGCGGCCCGGTGCGGCGCTCACCGTCGGCGCCCCAGCTGCCGCGGTATCGGCGCTCGCCGTGGCCGCGACCGGTGCACTGGATGCGCGCCCGGCCGTGCTGCTGCTCTTCACGACCGGGCTCACCGTGGTCGTGGCCGCCTTCTCCCGTCGACACCTCGACGGCGACGTCGACCGGCCACGCTACGACCGGGTGCTGCTCCTCACCACGGCCGCTGCGGTGCTCGTGGTCACCACCGGCGACCTGCTGCTCCTGCTCGCGGGATGGCTGGTCACCGGCTGGGGTCTCACCCGGCTGGTCGGCCACCATCGACGGCTCGCCACGACCCGCGTCGCGCTCGACTCGCTGCGCCGTGCCCGGCTCGTCGGTGACGTCGCTCTGGCCGTCGCGGTCGGCATCCTCGTCGTCGGCGCGAGAAGCACGTCGATCGCCGACGTGACCGCCTGGGCAGCCACGGCGCCCGTCGCGCCGCTCGCCGCGGCGGCGCTCACCCTCGTGGTCACGGCCGGCGCACGCAGCGGGCTGCTGCCCTTCATCCGCTGGCTGCCGCTCAGTGTGGTCGCGCCCGCGCCGGTGTCGGCCCTGCTGCACGCCGGCATCGCCAACGCGCCGGTGGTCCTGCTCATCGCCCTCGAGCCGGTGTGGACCGCGTCGCCGGTCATCGCGTGGGGCCTGCTCGGCTATGCCCTGGCCAGCGCCGTGCTGACCTTCCCCCGGTTGCTCGTGCGAGCCGACGTCAAGACCCGGCTCGCCTGGTCGACGACCGCGCAGCTCGCCTTCATGCTCGCGTTGGTGGCCGCCGGTGCCTATGTCGCAGCACTGGCCCACATGATGTTGCACGGCGTCTACAAGGCGCTCGCGTTCCTCTGGGCCGGCGCCGAGCTGCCGAGCGCCCGGGCCGACCGGCTGCCCGGCACCGGCCGGCGCACCCGGGTCGCCGGCGCGGTGCTCGGCGTGCTGCTCGTGGGAGCGCTCGTGGCGGCCGACGCCGGATGGCAGCACCCGGTGAGCGGCGCCGCGCTGCTCGCCGCCGGTGCGGCCGGTGGATACGGGCTGTTCTCGTTGCGGTCCGCCGTGCGCACCAGGGCGCTCGCGGCGGCGGTGGCGGTCGGGTCGGTGGGGGTGGTCCTCGTCGTCGTGCGCCTGCTCGCCGAGCTGCTCGACCTGCCGTTGGCCGCCAACGGGCCGCGTGCCTGGACCGCGGCGGCCGTCATCGTGGTCTTCGTCGGTGCCGGGGTGTGGCTGCGTACCCAGCGGTCGCCGCGGGTGTGGGCGAGGCTGCATCGCGCGGCGGACCCGACCCGGGTTCCTCGCCGCCGGATGCCGGTTCCTGCCGACCTCGGGCAGCGGTCCGCCGAGGGGGCACCCGAGCTGCGTGCGGCCGTCATCCGAGCTGCCGCAGCGGTGCCGCCGTCCTGGAGCTGGTCGACGTTCATCGCGACCAATCCGCTGCTGGGAGAGGAGCACCGCCCCTTCGCCGATGCGGTGCGCACCGCGTCCGAGCGGGGCTGGAGCGCGGTCGACGGCGTGCCTCCTTCGCGTCAAGGCGCCGGGTCGCCGGCCCGTGGTGCGGTCGACGACGTGCTGGCCGGGTGGCTCGCAGCCTGGACCGACACCTCGGCCACGCCGCTGCCGGCCCCCGGGCGCGACCTGCCGCTCTGGCGGTGGGTCCGCGAGGTCGCCGTCCACGACCCGGTCCTGGGCTCGCGCTGGCGCGACGCCCTGCGCCGGTCGCCCTCCGACGCCGCCGAGACACTCGCCCTCCTCGCCCCCGACCTCGGTGTCGCGGATGCCGAGCGATGGGCGACCGACGAGCTGCTCCGCCTCCCGGGGTGGGCCGGCTACCTGGGCAGGCGAGGGACCGCGGCCGCGGCCCTCGACCCCGCTCCGCTCGTGGACCTGCTGGCGGCTCGGGCCGTGCTGAGCCTCGCCCTGGGCGAGGCGTCCGGCCCGGCGGCGGCCGACCTGGACGCAGCGCCCGGCACGGCTGCCGAGGCGTTGGCGGACGACGTGGTGCGCGAGGCGGTCGACGCGCTCGGCGCTCGCGAGCGCGAGGTGGCCCGGCCGGTGCTCGTCGCCCTCGACGGCCGCGCGGTACCGCACCGTGACGCGGCTGTCTTGTCCGCGCGGAACGCCGCCGACCTCGTGTTCTGCATCGACGTGCGCAGCGAGGTGCTGCGGCGTCATCTCGAGCCCGTCGGCAGGTACCGCACGGTCGGTTTCGCCGGGTTCTTCGGGATGCCGCTGCGGCGCGAGTGCGCCGGGTCGGCGCCCACCGACCGGCTGCCGATCCTGCTGGCGCCGGGTGCGACGGTGCGCGAGAACGCACCCCACGAGGCTGGCGTGCGCTCGCTGGTCTACGCCGCGCTGCGACAGGCTCTCGACACGCCCGGCAGCGGTTTCGCCGCGGTCGAC
>JBOFBK010000492.1:0-5399 GCA_051645525.1 Dermatophilaceae bacterium
AGGCAAGCTCGAGACGAACCCGCGCCGTCGTCGTACCGTCGCGCTGCGTCGCGTCACCGCAGCGGTCGCCGCGCTCGTCGTGGGCGTGCTGGGTGGCCTCGCCTCCCCTGCTCTCGGGTACCAGATCAACGCGACGAGCACGACCGGGACCACCGGGGCGAACGGAAGCTCGGTGATCACCTTTCCCGGCGGCGCCACGGCCACCGTCGGAGTCTCGGGCCCGACCACGGTGTCGACGCTGAACTCGACGTTGGCCAGTCGTGGCGCGACACCGGGGATGTTCACCCCGAGTGTCTCGACCTCCACGCCGATGCCGGAGCTGACCGTGTCCGCCGACGGGTGCGCTGCCAACGGGCTGTGCACCAACCGCGGGGTCGTCACCGTGACGTTCAGCCGGCCGGTGCGCGACCCGGTCCTGCACCTCGCCGGCCTGGGCGACTCGGTGGGGACGGCACCGAACAACTCGGTGCTGCACGCGCTGGGCACGATCACCGGCAGCACACCGGCGGGGGCGACCTTCGGCGCCCCGTCGAGCGGCAACGTGAACCTCGTGCGCACCGGGGGGAACCTGACGTTCGACACGACCGGCGCGAAGCCCGCACCGAGCTGCGTCACCACCGGCACGGCGGGTCAGACCTCACTGGCGGGCTGCGGCAGCCTGCCGATCGTCGGCACGTACACCTCCATCACGATCCGGATGGACGTGTCGATGTCGGCGAACGGTACCGGCACCGCCGGTACCGCGGCGTCCGGCGACAGGTTCGTGCTCGGTGTCAGCGTCGACGAGGACTTCGCCGACGCGCCGTCCAGCTACGAGTCCGAGGCGCCGACCACGCACGTCCTCTCCGACCTCCAGCTCGGCGGATCCGTGGATGCCGACAACCTCACCGTCGCGAACTCCGACGTCAGCCCGTTCTCGGTGGCGGCCGGCGCGAACGCGAACACCCCGAACGGCGACGGTTCCGACGAGGACGGCTGGCCGTCGACCGTACCGCCGTTGACGACGGCGTCGGCCGGTCTGACGTACCGCGCCACCGTGCCGATCTCCGGAGCCTCGGCGGCCGGTCAGGTGTGCGGCTGGATCGACTTCAACCGCAACGGCGCCTTCGACGACCCGTCGGAACGGGCCTGCGGTGCCTTCGCGGCCGGAGCGACGTCGGCGGTGCTGAACTGGCTGGTGCCGATCACCACCAGCGCCGGCCCCACCTATCTGCGGCTACGGGCGTCGTACAACACCACCCAGGTGACCAGTCCGACCGGCGCTGCCGACTCCGGTGAGGTCGAGGACCACTCCATCGCGATCTACCCCGCGGTGCGGGTGAACAAGGTGCTGACCGGCGGTTCGCCGCGCCGGTTCGACCTGCTCGTCAACGGGACGACCGTGGCAGCGGCCGTCGGTAACGGCGGCACCAGCGGCACCAGGACCGTCTACCACAGCTCCACGTTCGGCGCGCCCGACATCACGGTGCCGCAGAACGTCGCCACCACGGCCGTGCCACTCACCATCACCGAGCGGCAGGCGCCCGGGTTCGCCTTGCACAGCACCACGTACCGCTGCGTCGACGGCACAGGCTCCACCATCGCGAGCGGGAACGGGACTTCGATCTCCACGACGATCCCCGCCTCGACCGCCAGCAACGGCCAGGCCCAGAACATCACCTGTACCTTCACCAACTCCCCGGTGCCGCAGTACTCGATGCTCAAGACCGTGCGATCGGTTGCCGACACCAACGGCTCCGGGCGCCGGGATGCCGGCGACGTCGTCACGTACAGCTTCACCGCGACCAACACCGGCGACGTCGCCCTGACCGACTTCACCATCAACGACCCGTTCAACACGAGTGTCACCTGCCCCAGCACGAGCCTCCCGCTGAACGCCGTGATGGTGTGCACCGGCACTCATGTGCTCACCCAGGCGGAGGTCGACTCCGGCGAGTTCACCAACAGCGCCACGTCCACCGTCAACTCGGCCTCCGGCGGTGCCACTTCGACCCCGACCTTCGCCACCGTGCTGACCCCGGTCGTCGGAACACTGCGACTGACCAAGACCGCCACCGCGGTCGACGCCAATAGCGACGGCATCGCTAACGCTGCCGGGGACCGGATCACCTGGGCGTTCACCGTCGTCAACGACAGCAACGTCACCCTCACCACCGTGGCGGTCGACGACCCCAAGGCCGGGCCGGTGACCTGCGCGGCCACGACGCTCGCGCCCGGAGCCCAGACCACCTGCACCGCAGCGCCGTACGTCATCTCGCCGGCCGACGCCGACGCCGGCTCGGTGACCAACACCGCCACCGCGAGCGGGGTGGTCCAGACCCCAGGCGGTGCAACCGTCACCTCCGCGCCGGCGAGCACCACCACCCCCACCCGCCAGCCGGGGGCGATGACCCTGGTCAAGACCGCCTCTCGAGTCGACATCAACGGCAGTGGAAGCACCGACCTCGGTGACCGCATCTCCTACTCGTTCACGGTGCGCAACACCGGAACCGTCACCCTGGACGCCCTCACCATCGACGACCCCCAGGCCGGCGCGGTCACCTGCCGGCTCACCACGCTCGCGCCCGGCGAGGAGACCATCTGCACCTCCATCAACGCCTATGTCATCACCCAGGCGGATGTCGATGCCGGCCGGGTCGTCAACACCGCCCGGGCCCGCGCCCAGTCACCACTGGGCGGCACCGTGGTTTCCCCCGAGTCCACGGCGACCACCCTGGTCTTCCCGCGGTTCGGCTTCATCATCACCAAGACCGGTGTGCTCACCGACGTCGACGGCAACGGGCCCGAGATCGGTGACAGGGTCGCGTGGACCGTCGTCGTGAGCAATACCGGAACCAGCACGCTCTCCGCGATCACGATCCAGGACCGGCTGCTCAACTCCTCGAGCCCCACCCCCATCACGTGCCCGGCCACGACCCTCGCGGCCGGCGCCTCGATGACCTGCTCGGTCCCCGATGCCACGGTCACCCAGGGTGAGGTCGACGTCGGCATCATCGGCAACCGGGCCTTCGGCACCGCCCGGCGCCCGGACGGCTTCACGTTCTTCACCGCCGCCCAGGCGGACTTCCGGCTCGACCGGCTGCTCGAGGTGGCGCTGACCAAGCAGGGCGCGGTCACCGACGTCGACGGCAACGGCCGCACCAACGCCGGCGACACCATCCGGTGGTCCTTCACGCTGGCCAACACCGGCACTGCCTCGTTCTACGGCGGCGTGGTCGACGACCCGCAGGCCGGCCCGGTCACCTGCCCCTGGCAGGGCAGCCCGTTCGACACCCGGACCCTGCCCGGCGAGTCGCTCACCTGCACCGCCGACAACCCCTACGTCATCACCGCGGATGACGCCGCCGCCGGCGTCGTCACCAACACCGCCACCGCCAGCGCCATCGACCCGTTCGAGGAGCCCTTCGCGATCGGCCCCGCGACCGCCGACGTCCCGGTCGAGCAGGTCGGCAGCCTCGCGCTGACCAAGCGCGGCACGACGACCGATGTCGACGGCGACGGGCAGATCGGGCTCGGCGACGAGATCGACTACACGTTCGAGGTCACCAACACCGGCCCCATCGCCGTGGCGGACCTCGCGATCGACGACCCCGGCCTGACCGCGCCAGTCACCTGCCCGACGGCACCACTCGCGCCCGGTGGCAACACGACCTGCGTCGCCACCGCCCCCTGGGTCGTGAGCCAGCAGGACGTCAACGGCGGGTACCACTCGAACGTCGCCAGCGCCTCCGGGCGCAGCGTCGACGACGGCACCACCGTGACCTCCCCCGAGGAGCTCGTCCTCACTCCGGTGGACCGCACGCCGACGGTCTCCCTGACCAAGGACGGCTCCCTGAACGACGTCGACGGCAACGGCCCCGATGCCGGTGACACCATCGACTACACCTTCGTCATCACCAACACCGGCACCGTCCAGTACCGGCCCGGCGCGCTCGTCGACGACCCGCTCGTCGGCGACCTCAACTGCCCGCCCTACGGCTCGGGCCCGTGCACCTACGACGTCGGCTCGGTGACCTGCGCCGACTATGGCAACTTCCTCGACCCCGGCGAGTCGACCACGTGCAGCGCGGACGCGCCCTACACGGTCACCCAGGCCGATGTCGACGCCGGTGAGGTGCGCAACACCGCGATCGCCCAGGTGGACGACTCCTGGCTCGACACCTACCGCTACTCCGAACCGGCCACCGATGTCCAGCGCCTCGACCAGACCGGCGAGATGCTCCTGGAGAAGTTCGCCACCCGGTACGACCTCAACGGCAACGGCATCCGTACCGATCTCGGCGACCTCATCGTGTGGAACTTCCAGATCACCAACACCGGGACCGCCGCGCTCGACGACATCACCGTCGTCGACCCGCGCGCCGGCTCGGTGACCTGCCAGGCGCTACCGCCCGGTGGGCTCCAGCCGGGCCGGATCGTGCTCTGCACCAGCGATGACACCTACACCGTCACCCAGGCCGACGTCGATGCCGGCATCGTGACGAACACCGCTGTGGCGCAGGCGTCGACGAGTGGAAGCGGCGAGCCGGTCACGTCCAACCCCTCCAGCACCGAGACCCCGATCCTCGGCAGCGCGTCGCTGGCCCTGGCCAAGACGGCGACGGTCGACGATCTCGATGGCAACGGCACCGACCTCGGCGACGAGATCGGATGGGCCTTCGAGGTGACGAACACCGGCACCGTCACGGTGAGCGCGATCGCCGTCGACGACCCGCTCGCGGGCCCGGTCACCTGTGCGCCAACGAGCCTGGCGCCGGGTGCCGAGGCGTCCTGCACCGCAGATGCGGTCCGGGTCGTCACCCAGTCGGACGTGGATGCCGGAGCCGTCAACAACACCGCCCGCGCCACCGCGCTCGACCCGGGTGGGAACCCTGTCTCATCCGACCCATCGAGCACGACCACCCCGGTGGATCAGGTGTACCGACTCGCACTGGTCAAGACCGCCACCAGCAGTGACGTGGACGGCGATGGCGACATCGGACTCGGCGACGAGATCGACTACACCTTCGAGGTCACCAACGACGGGACCGTTCGGTTGTCCGACCCGGTCGTCGCCGATCCTCTTCTCGGAGCGCCCTTCGCCTGCGGAGATACACCGATCACACTGGCGCCGGGCGAGTCGGTCACCTGCGCTGTGCCTTACACGGTGACCCAGCTCGACGTCAATGCCGGTGTCATCGCCAACATCGCCGGTGCCAGCGCCACCGACCCCGGCGGCGGCCCGGTCTCCGCAGCACCATCGAGTGCCGTCGTCCCGCTTGACCAGACCGGGTCGATGCTCCTGGAGAAGTTCGCCACCGAGTACGACGCCAACGGCAACGGCATCCGCACCGATCTCGGCGACCTCATCGTGTGGAACTTCCAGGTGACCAACACCGGGACCGTCACGCTCGACGGCA
>JBOFBK010000493.1:0-4391 GCA_051645525.1 Dermatophilaceae bacterium
GCCTCGCTGAGGCGTATGGAACCGCCAGATACTCCACCACGAACTCTCGCCGCTGATCCGGCGTGAACTCCGAGAAACTCATCAACTCATCTCCTGACAATCGAAGACGAACTGACTCACCACCAGACTGACAGACAGGGGCTCGCCCCGGTTTCCGCGTCGTAGCCGGCGTCATAGGAGTCCATCGAGGATGCGGACCGTCTTTCGCAACAGGCCTAGGTGCCGCCATGCGCGGCGTCGGCCCTGCGCGGGGAACTCGGCACGTGACGCGGTCGTCTCTCCGCCCGGTGCCGACAACCTCGCCACCGACAGCCTTCAGCGCCTCGCTACCGACAACTCCGCCCGCTGCCGACAACCTCCCCGCCGAGAGCCCTCGGCGGGGAGGAACACGGTCAGGCGGCCGTTCGTCGTGAAGGATGAACGCGATCGCGCCACACCTGCACCCGACCACACCGACCGTCAGCCCCGACACCACCCTCAGCCCCGACGAGGTACCCATGCGTCACCCTTCTTTCCGCGCCGGACGCACCGGCCATGCCGCTGGCGCGGCCGTACTCGCCGGAGCGCTGCTGCTCGCGGCCTGCGGCAGCGACGGGTCGTCTACCGGCGACGAGGAACGGGGCGCAGCCGCGCCTTCGACTCGCCCGCCGTCGACGACAGCGGCACCGAGCCCGTCGTCATCCCCGTCGGAGACCGGCGGCGTGTACCTCGCGCTGGGCGACTCCCTCGCCGCGGGCTTCCAGCCGGGCGGCACCGAGCTGCGGGACACGGCCTATCCGGCGCTGGCGGCTGCTCGGCTCGGCCGCGACGGTGGCCGCCTCGAGGTGCAGAACATCTCCTGCAGCGGTGAGACGGCAGCCAGCCTGGTGAGCGGTGGGAGGTGCGACTACCCGGGTGGGAGCCAGCTGGCCCAGGCTGAGCGTGTGCTGCGCGACCGCGACGTCGATGTCGAGCTGGTCACGATCGACATCGGCGGCAACGACCTGCTCCGTTGTGCCCGTGGGGTGTCGGTCGACCAGGCGTGTGTCGACCAGGGCCTGGCGAGCGTGCGGTCGGCGCTTCCCACGACGCTCGAGCGGCTCCGTGCAGCTGCCGGCCCGGAGGTGCCGGTGCTCGTCGTCGGGTACTACAACCCGTGGCTCGCGGCCGGCTACCTCGGTTTCGGCGAGGCGCAGGTCGCGCCCGCCACCAAGGCGTTCGCGGCGCTCGACACGGCGATCGAGCAGGCCGCCCGAGGCGCCGGCGCCACCTACGTGTCGCTCGACGATGCGTTCGCGCTCGACGACACCACCCCGACGACCTTCGCCGGCCGCGAGGTGCCACGCAACGTGGCGCAGGTGTGCGCGCTGACCAACGTGTGCACCGCCCGCGACATCCATCTCAGTGAGGAGGGCGCGGCCACCGTCGCGCGAGAGGTCGCCGACGTCGCGAGGAAGGCCGGCGTGGACTGACTCGGGTCTCGTACCGCAGCGACGGCCTCCATGATGCGCTGCCCGGAGCCGCCGGCCGTCGGCCTACCCTGGCGGCATGCGGATCGCGAGGTTCACCACCGGTGAGGACCCCGTCTACGGCCTGGTCGACGGCGCCGGCGAGAAGATCGCCGAGCTCACCGGCGACCCGCTCTACCAGCGCATCGAGCTCACCGGCGCCACCCACCTCGTCGACGACGTGCGCCTCCTCGCGCCTGTCATCCCGCGGAGCAAGGTGGTCGGGGTGGGTCGCAACTACGCCGACCACGCCGCCGAGATGGGCGGTGAGGTGCCCGCGGAGCCGCTGCTCTTTCTCGTGCCCAACACCGCGGTCGTGGGCCCGGGGGACCCGGTCGTCATCCCCCCGCAGAGCGCCGAGGTGCACTACGAGGGCGAGCTCGCGGTCGTCATCGGGCGGCTGTGCAAGGACATCGCGCCGGATGACGTGGCGTCGGTGGTCTTCGGGTACACCGTCGCCAACGACGTCACGGCGCGGGACTTGCAGCGCTCCGACGGCCAGTGGGCGCGGGCCAAGGGGTTCGACACGTTCTGCCCGCTCGGGCCCTGGATCGAGACCGACCTCGACCCCCGCGAGCTGCACGTCGTCACCCGGCTCGACGGCGAGGTGGTCCAGGACGGCACGACCGCCGAGATGGTGCACGGCGTCGCGGCCCTGGTGGCCCACGTGTCGGCGGCGTTCACGCTGCTGCCCGGCGACGTCATCCTCACCGGCACGCCCGCGGGCGTGGGGCCGGTCACGGCGGGGCAGCGGGTCGAGGTCGAGGTGGAGGGCATCGGCGTGCTGAGCAACCCCTTCGTGCGTCACTAGGCTGAGCCGGCCATGACCGAGAACCCTGCCGACTCCGCGTCCGCCGCCTCCTCCGACGCTCGTTCCGACTCCGACTCAGCGCGGGCCGGCACCGTGCGGGTGCGCGTCGCCCCGTCACCGACCGGCGACCCGCACGTCGGCACGGCGTACATGAGCCTGTTCAACCTCGCCTTCGCCCGCCAGCAGGGCGGACGGTTCGTGCTGCGCATCGAGGACACCGACCGGGCCCGGTTCCGCGAGGACTCCGAGCAGCAGGTCTTCGACACCCTGCACTGGCTCGGGCTCGACTGGGACGAGGGCCCGGACGTCGGTGGCCCGTTTGCGCCCTACCGGCAGAGCGAGCGGCTCGCGACCTACCGGCCCTACGTCGACCGGCTGCTCGATGACGGGCACGCCTACCACTGCTGGTGCTCCACGGAGCGACTGGCCGAGATGCGCCAGGTGCAGCAGCAGACGAAGCAGCCCACCGGCTACGACCGGCTCTGCCACGGGAAGACCCGCGAGGAGCGGGCCGCGCTGCCGGGGTCCACCGAGACCCCGGTCGTGCGGATGCTCGTACCGGAGGACGTGCCGCTCGAGTTCGACGACCTCGTGCGTGGTCGGGTGGCGGCGCCGCGGCCCGACGACCAGGTCATCCTCAAGGCCGACGGCTTCCCCACCTACCACCTCGCGGTCGTCGTCGACGACGCCGAGATGGGCATCACCCACGTCGTGCGCGGGGAGGAGTGGATCTCGTCCACCCCGAAGCACCTGCTGCTCTACCGCTGGCTCGGGCTCGAGGCGCCGCGGTTCGCGCACCTGCCGCTGCTGCGCAACACCGACAAGTCGAAGATCTCCAAGCGCAAGAACCCCGCCGCGCGGCTCACCTGGTTCCGTGAGCAGGGCTATCTGCCCGAGGCGCTGGTCAACTTCCTCGCCCTGCTCGCGTACCCGCCGGCGACCGGTCCCGACGGCGAGGACGTCGAGGTCTTCACGTTCGAGGAGTTCGCGGCTCGCTTCGACTGGGCGGAGGTGAACCCGGTCGGGCCGGTGTTCGACGTCAAGAAGCTGGACTGGCTCAACGGCGTGCACCTTCGCGCGCTCGAGATCGGCGACCTGACCTCCCGGCTGCTGCCGTTCCTCGTCGCCGACGGGGTGCTCGGCGCGAACCCCTCGCTCGGCGAGCTCGCCCGGCTGAAGCAGGTCGCCGAGCTGATCCAGAGCCGGATCGCCCATCTCACCGAGGCCACCGACCTCGTCGCGCCGTTCTACGTCGACGACGACGCGGTCGAGATCGCGGATGACGCCCGCGCGCAGCTCAGGGACGACGCCCCCGACACCCTCGACGCCGCGCTCGCCGCGCTGGCGGCCGTGGACGACGAACGGTCAGGTGTGCTCGGGTCGGAGACGACCTGGACTGCGGTCGCCATCGAGGCGGCGCTGCGTGCGGCGCTCGTCGACGGCCTCGGCCTCAAGCCGAAGCTCGCGTTCGGCCCGCTGCGCACGGCGGTGTCTGGGCGCCGCGTGTCGCCGCCGCTGTTCGAGTCGATGGAGATCCTCGGCCGCGACGCGACCCTGACTCGCGTCAGGAGCCTGCGCGCCACCCTCTGAGGCCGACGACGTGGCGCGACCTGCGCGCGGCCCGTCCTCGGCCAGTCCCACGGTGGCCGGGTCGGACGAGGGAGTGCCACCGGTGATTTTGGACCGGGCGAGCGGGCCGGTAATATCGGCTCTCGGTTCGCCGTTCGACCGCTTCGTCGCCATCGGACGGAGTACCCCCTTGGGGTATGGTGTAATTGGCAACACTGGTGATTCTGGTTCATCCGTTCTAGGTTCGAGTCCTGGTACCCCAGCTGAAACCCGCCAGTCGTCCTGGTCCTTCTGCAATTCGGAGAAAGCCCGGTCGGCCCGGTAGGGTTCTCTCCCGTCGGTCAGCGCTGTGGAGTGCCGGTCGACGACCACGGCCCCGTTGTGTAGTGGCCTAGCACGCCGCCCTCTCAAGGCGGTAGCGCGGGTTCGAATCCCGTCGGGGCTACACCGAGACGACAGCCCGGTCCATCGTGGACCCGGCTGTCGTCGGCTCCCGGCGAACCCGGCCGGTCCGGCCGCCGGCG
>JBOFBK010000494.1:0-1501 GCA_051645525.1 Dermatophilaceae bacterium
CGGGTCTGCTTCTCGTTCGGCTCGGAGATGGCCCACTGGTTGTTCTGGCAGAAGAACACGACCGGGCTGTTGTTGACGCCGGCGAACACCAACGCCTCGGAGACATCGCCCTGGGAGGTGGCACCGTCGCCGAAGTACGCGATGACGGCGGTGTCTCGGGAGTCGTCACCGGTGCCGACGTCGCCGTCACGCTGCACGCCCATCGCGTAGCCCGTGGCATGCAGGGTCTGGGCGCCGATGATGATCGTGTAGAGGTGGAAGTTCTTCTCGTTCGGGTCCCAGCCGCCGTGGTTGACGCCTCGGAACATGCCGAGCAGGTTCACCGGGTCGACCCCGCGGCACCACGCGACGCCGTGCTCCCGGTAGGTGGGGAACGCGAAGTCCTGCGGGCGCAGTGCACGGCCGGAGCCGACCTGGGCCGCCTCCTGGCCGAGCAGGCTGGCCCACAGGCCGAGCTCGCCCTGGCGCTGGAGCGCGGTGGCCTCGGCGTCGAAGCGCCGCACCAGCACGAGGTCGCGGTAAAGGCCGCGCAGCTGGTCGTCGGTGAGCCCGGCCACGATCGCGTCGTACTGCGGGTTCGCCACCCGCTCGCCCTCGGGTGTGAGCAGCTGGACCATCTCCGGCCCGCCGTCCTGCACCGGCCGTTCGGGCGGGTCGGCGGTGCTCACGTGGTGGACGACGTCGAACGCCGTCTCGAGCGGGGCGACCTCGTTGTCGCTCACTGGCTCCTCCTCCGGGCTGCCCGTGGTGACGGGTGGCCGCATCGGGCCGGCGGGTGCCGGGTGTGGGTGGCCCGGGTGCACCGGCAGGGTCGCGGGGTCGCTGATGCTGGTGGCGGCGGCCCCTGCCATGTCGGCCACCACGGTACCGGCCACCCACCGGTGACCGGAACGAGCACGGATGACGCCTCCTCACCTCCCTGTCCTGGACGAGGCCGCGCTGCCCGGGCCGACCGACAGGCAGTGGCCGGATGCCGCGGCGCGCGCCGGAGCCGGCGCACGGGGCTGGGCCACGGCGGCACCTTTCCAGTGCCGCACTGCCTGTTCATCGGCCGGCGATGGCGGCGAGCGGGCCTGGCATGGGACATCGGGCACCTGGCTTTCCTGGCCGCGTTCGTCGGCTTCGGTCTCGTGGTCATGGCGCTGGTCCAGATCGCCGCCTCCCTCGGCGGAGTTCGACGCGCACTGGCACGGGCCGCGGGCGTGCTCGGCGGCGTCGGCATCCTGCTGTTCGGCTGGGTCATCGTCGGTGACCTCTGGCCCGAGGTCGAGCAGGCCTACGAGCTGCCCGACCCGGTGATGGCGGTCGGTCCGTTGCGCTTCCTCATCGGCCTCGCGGTGCCGCTGGGCCTGCTGGCATGGACCGCGCCTCGGCAGGCACCCCCACTCGCCCCGGTCGCCGTCGCCGCCGCGTTCGTCCTCCTCGCACTCGACCTCCGCCTGCTGGCGGCTGCGGGTGCCCTCTTCGGATACGGCCTGTGGTCGGTACCAGAGCTGTACGA
>JBOFBK010000495.1:0-3892 GCA_051645525.1 Dermatophilaceae bacterium
AGTTCGACGACGGGTTCGCCATCGTCAAGATGCGCCCGCCCACCGAGGCCATCGGCTTCACGCTCGAGCAGAGCGCCATCCGCAGCAAGTACGGGGTGACCATCGTCGGCGTGAAGCCGCCGGGCCAGGCCTTCACCTACGCCGTGCCGTCGACGAAGGTGTCGGCACACGACACGCTGATCGTCAGTGGCCCGGCCACGCTCATCGAACGGCTCGCCGCCCGACCCTGACCAGTGTCGGTTCGGGGGCCCACAGGGGCGACGCCCCCGTGCGTCAGAAGGTGAACCGAGCGCCGCGGTCGCCGGCGAGCGAGAGGGTCATCGCGACCTCCTCCTCGCCGTCATCCTCGGAGACCACCCGCATCGGCCGCCGTTCGGACGTGGGGCGGAACCCGAAGCCGCTCGCGAACGCCACGGCCCGCCCGTTGTCGGTGCCCACCCAGTAGAGCAGGTGCTTCTTCCCCGCCTGGGCCGCCGACTCGGCGCCGGCGCGCACCAGCGCGGTGGCGACGCCGCTCCCCCGCGCCTCGGGACGCACCCAGAGCCCGAACAGCTGCGCGGAGTCGGGTTCGTCGTCGGCGACCGCACCCACGCTCGCGATGCCGAGAGCCTGACCGTCGCGCTCGGCGAGCAGGCGCGTCGAGCGGGTCATCCGGCCGCGCCAGAACTGCTCGGGCTCGGCGGCCTCCTGTTCGTGGGTGGCGACGAACGCCTCGGGCGACTCCAGGAGCGCGGTGAGGCGGACGGAGCGGTACTGCTCCCACTCGTCTGCGCCCAGCGGACGCACCGTGATGTCACCCATGCGGAGCACTCTCCCACGCGCGCGGGGACGGCCGGCAACCCGGGCAGGTGAACACTGCGGGTGCCCGCCGCCGCGTCGTCATCGGTGCGCCTGCCGTGGCGTCGTCGTCAACGCGAGTGCCCGGTGACGTCGGCGAGGTCGAGCACCATCTCCTCCTCGGTGACCGACGGGTCCCACGGCATCCGCCCGACCCGGCCGGTGGCCCGGAACCCGCACCGCTCGTAGAACGCCCAGGCGCGGCGGTTCTCGTGAGCCACCTCGAGCAGCACCCGGCGCCGTCCGTCGGACCGGGCCTGGCCCAGCGCAGTGCGGACCAATGCCTGCGCCACCCCGCTGCCGCGGGCGACCGTGGCGACCCACATCGCGATGAGGGCGACCTCGTCGTCCGGCATGCCGTCGGGCCGGTACAACCCGACCGCGCCGAGCGGGCGCTCACCGTCGAACGCCAGCCAGAAAGGGTGCTCGGATGACGCCCGCGCCCGCCACTCCTGCTCGCTCAGCCGCGCCGACTCCGCGTAGGTCGACCAGAACGCGCGGGGACTGTCGATCAGGGCGGCGAGACGCACGTCGCGACAGGTGCTCCACAGGGACTCGGTGAGCCGCACCACCCGAGGCGCGCGGGCGGCATCCGAGATGGTCTCGGATGCCGTGGCGCCGGCTCGCCGGTCGGTCGGGGGAACTCCGAGGTCAGCCACCGGCGAGCTCCTGGGAGCGGCGGGCGGCGGCCTCCATCGCGGTGATGAACGCGGCCCGCACCTTGTGGTCGTCGAGCTCGCGCAGCGCGGCGGCCGTGGTGCCGCCCGGCGAGGTGACCTGCTCGCGCAGCACCGTCGGGTGCTGACCGGTCTCGCGGATCATCGTCGCGGCACCGTACAGGGTCTGCACGACGAGCTCGGTGGCCGTGGCGCGCGGCATCCCGAGCACGACGCCGGCCTCGATCATCGCCTCGACGACGTAGAAGATGTATGCCGGCCCGCTGCCGGAGATGGCGGTCACGGCATCCTGTAGCGCCTCGGGCACCTCGGCGACCTTGCCGGTGGCGGCGAGCAGGGTCTCGGCCTCGCGCAGCTGGTCCGGGCCGCAGTGCGCACCGGCACTGACCGCGGCCATGCCCTGGTCGACCAGGGCCGGCGTGTTGGGCATCACCCGCACGACGGCGATGCCGTCGGGGAGGCGCTGCTCGAGGAAGCTGGTGGGGATGCCGGCCGCAAGGCTCACGACGAGCCCGCCGGGGCGGACATGGTCACGGATGTCGTCGAGGAGGCCGGCCATGTCCTGCGGTTTGACGACGAGCACGAGGGTGTCGGCGGCCGCGGCGGCGGAGACGTTGTCGAGCACCCGCACGCCGTAGCGCTCGATGAGCTCGGCGGCCCGGTCGACGCGTCGCTCGGCGACGACGAGGTCGGCCGGCTCCCGGCCGGCGCGGATGAGGCCGGAGAGGAGCGTCTCGCCCATGACACCGGCACCGAAGATCGCGACCACACCCATGCGGGCGAGTATGCCGGGTGGGTCCCGCCGACCCGTCCGATTCTCGGCGCCATGGCGTCCAGGTACGTGGCCGGCGCCCACATACCGACACCACCCACGCATCTCGACGCCATGGTGTCCAAACGCACAGGGGGTGGGCCCTCGTTTGCGGCCCTGCTCCTCGGGTCAGCCGCGCGTGACCAGCGAGCGGAGGAAGAACTGGAGGTTCGCCGGACGCTCGGCCATGCGGCGCACGAGGTACCCGTACCAGTCCGCGCCGAACGGCACGTACACCCGCATCTGGTGACCGCGGTCGGCGATCCGGGTCTGTTCCGTCGCACGCACGCCGAGCAGCATCTGGAACTCGTAGCTGTCCGGGGCGCGGCCGTGGTGCGCGGCAAGCGCCTGGGCGATCTCGAGCAGCCGCGGGTCGTGGCTGGCCACCATCGGGTAGCCCTCGCCGGCCATGAGCACCCTGAGGCACCGCACATACGAGAGGTCGACGTCGTCGCCGTCCTGGTACGCGACCGACGCCGGCTCCTGGTAGGCCCCCTTGCACAGCCGCACCCGGCTGCCGGCAGCGGCGAGGTCGCGGCAGTCCGCCTCGGTGCGGTGCAGGTATGACTGCAGCACCGCACCCACCCAGGGGAAGTCGACCCGCAGCTCGCGCAGCGTCTCGAGGGTGCCGTCGATCGTGGTGTGGTCCTCCATGTCGAGCGTGACCGTGGTGTCGGCGCGAGCCGCCGCCTCACACACAGCACGCGCATTGTCGAGGGCGATCGCGGCGCCGTCACCGGGAAGGGCCTGGCCCACCGCGCTCAGCTTGACGCTCACCTCCGCGGCGCCGAAAGCGGCAAGGTCGGATGACGCGAGCGCACCGAGAAGGTCGACATAGGTGTCGCGGGCAGCCACGGCCTGAGCCCGGTCGGTGACGTGTTCACCGAGGTGGTCGACGGTGGCCAGCCGGTTGGTCGCGCGCAGCTCGCCGACGGCCGCCACGGCATCCGGCACCCGCTCGCCCGCGACGTACCGCCGGACCACGGAGCGGCTCACCGGCGCCCTGACGACGGCGGCGCGGATGACGTCGGACTCCGACATCTGGAGCAGGGCACCACGCAGCAGATCGGACGCATCCACGGACCACAGGCTATCGACGGCACCGCCCGGACACCGTCGAGCGGGCCTCGCCGCCCCTTCGCGCGCCGCGCCGGAAGCACCTGAGAGGGCTGTGTCGACACCGCCTGCTGTGCAGCATCCCCCACGCATGGGTAGAACTGCCGTCTTCCGCTGATCTGCGACCTGTGTGAGCTTGAGGTGGGGCGTCGTCGCCATGCCGTCCACTCGGCTGTCCAGAGGCACCGCATGCGCCCGTCTTCCCTCCAGCACCCACGTCAAGGAGTCGTTGCTCTCATGGACCGCAGAGGTTTTCTCACATCTGCAGGAGTCGGCGTGGCCGGCACGATCGGGCTCGCCGGTGTCGCCGCTCCGACGGCTCAGGCTGCGTCACCCACCCGATCCACCGGCCGACCGGTCCGCCCCTCGCCGGTGCCCGAGGGGGCGACGGTCGCCCTGATCGCACCGGCCGGTCCGGTCTCCGCGGAGCAGGCCGCCCAGACCGAGAGCA
>JBOFBK010000496.1:0-12128 GCA_051645525.1 Dermatophilaceae bacterium
CAAGAGCGCACGGTCTCGATGACGAGCACGTCGGCGAGCCGGGTCGCCACGGCGTCGCCGCCCGGCCGCGGCACCCGCAGCTCCTCCGCGAGCAGCGGCAGGAGCGAGGCCATCACCGGGTGCCGCGCCGAGTCGACCCGCACGACCGGGGAAGCACGGCCAGCAGGTCGTGCACGGCGGGGGAGTCGAAGGCGACCACGCCGCACAGGATCGCGAGCAGCTTCGGCACCCGGCTCGCCGAAGGTCACGAGGAAGAACGCTTCTCCGAGCATGGTCTGCGGCAGCTCGTCGGCGCGCCCCCGGGCCCGGGCGCCCGGCGAGGCCGAGACGCGGTGCCCGATGCCGCGCGGCACCAGGGCGAGCTGGCCGGCATCCAGCCTCACACGGATGCCGTGCTCCGGGCGGCTCGCGCGGCCGGGGTGCGCCGGGTCGTCGTGCAGACGTCATACGGCGTCGGCCCGACCACGCCGCACCTGGGGCTGGTGCCCCGGCTCATCTTCGCCGCGCTGCTGAAGCCCGCAGATCCAGGACACCGAGCGGCAGGAGCAGGTGGTCCGCTCGTCCGGGCTCGACTGGACGCTCGTCCAGCCGGTCAACCTCACCGACGGGGGCGACGACACCCACACGACGTCGACCGACGGTCGGGCCCGTAGGATGACGGTGTCCCGGCGCGGGTCGCGGCCGTTCACGCGGACCTCGTCGAAGGCAGCGGCCACCTGCGCGAGACGGTGTCCGTCTCCGGATGAGTCGCAGCCCGGTGTGCCCGGGGTGGAGCGACGACGGTTGTGGTGCGAGCCGGGCGGGTCGGTTGCAGCGAGCCCGGGGCGACCGCCGACGACATCCGCCTTTCGGGGCTGCGGGTCCTACGCGACCGGCTCGAGGCGGCGGACCTTCGGGGTGCCCGCAGCTCGTTCGGCGGCGAGGTCGTAGGCCGCCTGCATGGCCAACCACGAACGCGCAGTACCGACACCAGCCTCCTCGAGGCGGACCGCGAGGTTGGAGCTGATCCGGGCATGACCATGCAGCACGCGGCTCAACGTCACGCGCGAGATGCCGAGCCGCGACGCGGCCTCGCTGACGCTGAGGTCGATCTCGGCGAGCACGTCCTCGCGCAGGATCTCGCCGGGGTGGACGGGGTTCTTCATCATCGGTCTCTCCTTCCTGCTCAGTGGTAGTCCTGGTAGTCGACCAGTTCGACATCCGATTCGACGAACCGGAAGGTGATGCGCCAGTTTCCGTTCACCCAGATCGAGTGGTGCCCGGCCAAGCGGCCCTTGAGCCGGTGGGTCCGGAACGACGGGATCGCAAGATCCTCGGGGGTCTGAGCCACGTCCAGGGCTGAGAGGACACGGAGCACCTTGGGCACGTGGTCTGCCTGAACGCCCTTCTTCACACCGTCGCGGTACAGCCTCTCCAGGCCCCTGTGCCGGAAGCTGACGATCACCCGTCGATCGTATCGCGTAGCGAGACGCGATACAATCGAAGCTGGGTCGACAGCGGGTCACGATCAGCCAAGGCGGGCCGCAGGGGTCGAGGTTCAGCGGGTGAGCTCGGTCTCCTCGTGCAGCCGGGTGAGCTTGTCCGGGTTGCGCATCGCGAAGATCCGGGTGATCCGCCCGTCCTCGATCACCAGGCCCACGATCGTGGGGCCGCCGGCCTCGTCGTCGACCCGCACCCCCACCGCACCGTTGAGCCGGATGACGGTGACCGCCGGGTTGGCCGACACCGCGGGGAACGGACGCAACAGGTTCGCCACCTTCCTCGCGCCGACCACGGGCACGCGCACCGCCTGTGCGACCCCGCCGCCGTCGGCGAGCAGCACCACGTCCAGGGCGAGCACGTTCATCAGCCCCTGCACGTCGCCCGCCGTGACCGCGGCGACGAACCGCTCCATCACCCGGTGCTGCTCGGCGAGGTCGACCTGCATCCGGGGCTGTCGCGCGGCGACGTGAGCCCGCGCCCGGTGCGCCACCTGGCGGACCGCCGCCGGCGACTTGTCCACGGCGGTCGCGATCTCGTCGTACGGCACGTCGAAGACCTCGTGCAGCACGAACACCGCGCGCTCGGTCGGCGTGAGGGTCTCCAGCACGGTGAGCATCGCGATCGACACGCTCTCGGCGAGCACGACGTCATCCGCCACGTCGGGGCTCGTGAGCACGGGCTCGGGCAGCCACTCCCCGATGTACTCCTCCCGCCGGCGGCTGACGGTGCGCAGCCGGTTGAGCGACTGACGCGTGACCGAGCGCACCAGGTACGCGCGCGGGTCCCGCACCTCCGAATGGTCGACCCGCGCCCACCGCAGCCAGGTCTCCTGGACCACGTCCTCCGCGTCGGCGGCCGAGCCGAGCAGCTCGTAGGCGACCGTGAAGAGCAGGCCGCGGTGGGTCACGAACGGGTCGGTCGTCATCCGCCGGCCGCCGCCTCCGATGGCGCCCCAGCCGCCGTCTCGGATGTCGCCCCGGGGCGCTCCGCCAGCGGTGCGAGATCGCAGGATGCCGCGAAGCCCTCGGACTCGACGCCGAGCGCGACGTTGCCCCGCGTGGTGAGGTTGGCGAACCCGATCACCGTGGTGAGCTCGACGAGGGCCGCCGGGCCCAGCTGGTCGAGCAGCGTGGCCACCAGCTCGTCGGTGACCGTCGGCGGGGTGTCGCTCATCGCCTCGGCGTACTCGAGCACGTCGCGCTCCAGCGAGCCGAACACGTCGGACTCCCGCCACCGCGGGATCTCCCGCGCCCGGTCGATGTCGAGCCCCTCGTTGAACGCCACGAAGTAGTTGTAGTCCAGGCACCACGAGCAGCCGACGTACGAGGCAACGGCCATGTGCGCGAACGACTTCAGCGTCCGGTCGCACCTGTCCAGCTTCTGCACCTTCCGACCGAAGCCCATCGACGCCTTCAGCACCGGCAGGTTGTGCCACATCACCCCGAGCGACGCCGGCACCCGCCCGAACATCCTCCTGCTGAACGCTTCGACGAGGATGCCGTAGGGGCCGGTGATCTCTCGAGCAGGGATCCTCGTGGTCATGACTCCTCCGTACGTCGACTGGCCTGTCGCCATCCAGACACCGACCACGTCCAGTGTGTGACACCAGCCCGGCGGAACGTCGATGAAGCCGCCAGGTGCGTCGCCGATCCGACCGACCCCGTGACGCGAACGGCTCATCGCCGCAGGGCTCTCCGACGGCGGACGACGAGGCCGGCCCACGAGGTGAGGACGACCACGGCCACGAGCGCTTGGACCAGGCTCTCGCGCTCCTGCGGGTAGACGACGCCGGCGAGGTAGTGGTCGATGAAGCCGGTGCCGGGCAGGGCCGACTCACCAGCACGCGCCCTGCCCCAGTTCTCGACGTGGGTCAGTGGGCACGGCCAGCCGATGAGCACGTTGAAGAGCCCGTACAGGGCGACCGCGGCGTGCGCCCAGATGGTCCGCGGCCACCTCCACGCGACGAGCCCGCCCGCCACGAGGTAGGCCAGGAACGCGAAGTGCGCCACCATGGCGGCGTCGGCGACCAGCCGGAACCACATGAGCCCCTCCACCGTGCGGAACGTCGGCCGGGCCCGTGCCAGACCGACGGCGTGCACCTCTATGGGAGCGGCCGTCGGTGCTTGGCGTCAAGCGGTGCCGGGCGGCACGCTTGACGCCAGAACCCTTCGACGGTGCCGACGCGGCAGACCGGGCGACGGACGAGCCACCATGCCGGATGCCGTGATCAGCCAGGGCCGTCATCTGCCGCCGGGGTGCCGCATCACCCACACCGGCACCGAGCCCACGGAGAACGTCGAGTCGATCTCGAAACCGGCGCGGCGGTAGAGGCCGACGTTGATCTCGGACGACGTCTCGAGCACCGCGGGGAGCCCGGCCGCGGTGGCGGCCGCCAGGCCCGGCCCGAGTGCGGCGCGTCCGAGCCGTCGACCCGCCGACCGCGGGTGTGTCGCCAACACACCGAGATACCAGTACGGCTCGTCGGGTAGCTGGTCGCGCAGGGCATCGGCGTACGCGGTGCACCGACGCCTGCTCGTCGGGTCGATCTCGGACGGCAGGTCGTGGTCGTCGGCGCCACCGGGCGCCTCCCACATCGCCACCGAGTCGCCACCGGAGGCGGTCCAGATCGTGCCGTGCCGGACCCGGAGGTCGAATAGGTGACCGCCGTAGGCAGCGGACAGCCGTGGATAGGTCTCGTCATCGGGGAAGAGGAACCGGATCACCGGGTCGCCGGCGAACGCCGCGACGAACGTGGCCACCACGCGCGAACGACTCGGTGGTCCGGCGATGGCGATGTCGGGGGCGGGCTCGTTCACCCGGCGAGGCTACCGATCGCCGAGGGCTGCGCTCGCTCGGGCGGGCGC
This sequence comes from Dermatophilaceae bacterium, assembly GCA_051645525.1. Lineage (GTDB taxonomy): Bacteria > Actinomycetota > Actinomycetes > Actinomycetales > Dermatophilaceae > JBOFLG01. The sequence continues at coordinate 4,347 of JBOFBK010000496.1, forward strand.
ACACCGCGCAGCACGAGACAGGTGGCCAGCGAGATCTCCCACGCGAAGAGGGGCACGGCGACCAACGGCTGGACGCTGATGACGCCGAACAGGACCGCCATGTTCATCGAGCCGACGAGGACTGCCCCGACGATGCCGAGGACCGGGATGAAGAGCGGCACCAGTCGGCGGCGTAGCAGCACCAGGGCGAGGACCACCGCGTTGACCGGGTTGATCAGCCCCGGCCCGACGAGGAAGGTCCAGTCGTGGAGCAGGTGCAGGCCCGCGATCACGCCCGGGCCGAGACCCGGGTCGGCGGTGGTTGCGGGGCGGGCCACTGCAGGCAGGATCGCTACGACGCCGACGAGGATGACGGTGGCCTCGAGGGTGCGCAGGCCGACGTAGCCGATGGCCGATGCGTGTCCGTGTGGGCGCAGCAACGGGTACAGCACGACGGCCGTGCCGACGACCGCGACCGCGAGCGCCACCTCCAGGAGTGCGGCCACGAGCACCGACGACCGTTCCGCAAGAGGGGCTCCCGAGCTGAAGCCGGAACCGCCGTAGAGCGGAACGGCGGCCACCGAGGTCACCCAGGTGACGAGATAGAGCAATGCGGCGACACGTGCCTGGATTCGGGGGGTGGACATCGGTGCTCCTGAGATCACTGAGGTGTACGGCGTACACCGTGGAGCTCGCAGGGTAGGTGTACGATGTACACCACGTCAAGCCGCGGAAGGGATGCCACATGGCCAGGCGCGCCCCGGATCGTGAGTCGCTGACCCGGGCCACGGTGCTCAGAGCCGCGATCGCCCTGGCGGATGCCGAGGGCCTGGATGCCGTGAGCATGCGCCGGCTTGCGGAGACCCTGAACGTCGTTCCCATGGCGCTCTACAAACACGTCGCCGACAAGGACGACCTGCTCGACGGCATGGTCGCCACCCTCATCGACGACCTGCCCGTCGTGGAGGAGAAGCGGGCGAACCAGTGGCGAACGACGGTGCGCGAGACGGTCCTCGGCGCCCGAGCCGTCGTCATCACCCACCCGTGGGCCCGCCGGGCGATCGAGACCCGATCGGTCCGTACGCCAGCGGTGCTGGCCTACCTGGAGCGCCTCACCCAGGTCTTCCTCGGCGCCGGGTTCACCCCGGACCTCACCCACCACGTCATGCACCTGCTCGGAAACCGGGTCTGGGGCTTCAGCCCCGAGCTGTTCACCGACCCGGCCGGCCCACCAACCGCCACAGGTCGGCGCCGGACCTCCGGCACGCCGGACCCGCAGGACTACCCCGGCATCCTGAGCATCGCGGCGGATGCCCGAGCACGGCGACCCGGCGCCGAGCGCTGCGACGAGGACTTCGAGTTCGAGTTCGCGCTCGACGTCATCCTCGACGGGGTCGCCCGGCTTCGGCGATCCGGATGGGAGTCCGGAGCCGGTGACCAATAGCCACGGATGACGCGCGACTGGCGGGCTGCGTCCAGTCGAGAGCTCGGGCCCGTGGCCGCCGAGCCGAAGGTCGATGTGGATCCTCCGTCGTCAAGGGTCACCGACCGCACGGTGTCATCGTGCGTGGACGGCGTCGCCGCACTCCCGTGCGCCGTCCGGGGCGCCGTGTTCTCCCCGGCCCTCACGGGTGAGCGAGGTGCGTCGTCGGACGAGGTGCAGGCAGCGAGCTCCGGATGCCGGGCTCCATCCATCGCGGCGGACCGGCGCCCACGAGGTCGAGGTGGACGCCGACATCCCCGGTGATCGCGACATCGAGCACGTCATCGTCACGCCGATAGCCGACGGTGACGGTGCGGCCGGTGGCCGAGGTGACGGTGATCCTCTCCGTCTGGTGCGCGAGCTCGGACGGGTGGAGCCGCACGGTGAGGTCGTCGACGATGTCGTACTCGGCGCTGTCGTCCCGGGACCCGATGGGCAGGAGGGCACCGGGTCGCACCAACAGGGGGATGTCGTCGAGGGCGCAGGTGCGGGAGACGAATCGGCCACCGTGGTGCACCTCACCGGTGAGTAGGTCAGTCCAGGGACCCGGCGGGAGATAGAAGGTGACCTGCCCGTCATCCCGCATCACCGGCGCGACGAGGAGGTCGCCGCCGAGTAGGTACTGGCGGTCCAGATACGGGCCGACCGGATCGCACGGGTACTCGAGCCACATCGGCCGGAGCAGCGGGATGCCGGTCGCGGCGGCCTCGGCCGCCAGACCGACCAGGTAGGGGAGCAGCCGGAGCTTGAGCCGGGTGTACCGCGCTGCGGCTCGAGTGGCGGTGTCGCCGAACTCCCAGGGAGCGCGGGAGGACTCGCTGCCGTGCATCCGGCTGTGGCCGGTGAGCAGCCCGAAGGCCAGCCAGCGGGTGAACAGGTCGGCGCTCGGCGTGCCCTCGAAACCGCCGATGTCGTGGCTCCAGTGCGCGTACCCGGACAACGACAGGCTGAGCCCGCCACGCAGCGTCTCGGCCATCGAGGAGTACGTGGGCCGGGAGTCCCCGCTCCAGTGCACGGGCATGGTCTGCCCGCCGGCGGTGCCGGACCTCGCGAACACCATGGCCTGCCCGGGCCCCTTCATCCTCTCGACGACGCCGAGCACCACCTGGTTGTACAGGTGCGCGTACTGGTTGTGCATCGCACGGGGGTCGGACCCGTCGTGGTATCGGACGTCGAGCGGGATCCGCTCACCGAAGTCGGTCTTGAACGTGTCGACGCCCTGGTCGAGCAGCCGGCGGAGGTGGCCCTGGAACCACGTTCGTGCTGCCGGGTTGGTGAGGTCGAGGATGCCCATCCCCGGTTGCCAGTGATCCCACTGCCACACGGTGCCGTCGTCGCGGGTGAGCAGGTAGCCGTCCCGCCGGGCTTGGTCGAACAGTGGCGAGTGGGCCGAGATGTAGGGGTTGACCCAGACGCTGACCTTCACCCCGCGGTCGTGCAGCCGCTCGATCATGCCCACGGGATCGGGGAATACGCGCTCGTCCCAGGCGAAGTCGCACCACTGCAGCTCCTTCATCCAGAAGCAGTCGACGTGGAACACCGACACGGGCACGCCGGCCTGCTCCATCCGGTCGAGGAGCTCGAGCACCGTCGACTCCGAGTAGTCGGTGCTGAAGCTGGTCGACAGCCACAGCCCGAACGACCACTGGGGCAGCTGTGGCGGCCGGCCGAGCAGACCGGTGTACCGCCGCAGCACATCCTTCGGATGCGGGCCGGAGACGAGCCACAGCTCGAGGCGCTCACCCGGCACCGACACCTGTACCGCGTCCACCCGTTCGGTCGCGACCTCGACATCGACGTCGGCGGTGTCGTTCACGAAGATCCCGTAACCGAGGGTGCTGAGCAGCAGCGGGACGTTCTTGTACGCCTGGTCGCTTCCAGTGCCGCCATCGGCGTTCCACAGACGAACCGACTGCCCGTTGCGGCTCAGCGGGCCGAAACGCTCTCCCAGGCCGAAGAACAGTTCACCGACATCGACGGGCAGACGCGCGCGCAGGTGGACCGCATCGTGTCTGCGGCCTCCGCGCCACGGGGTCACGCCCGGTGACGACGGGGCGGCCTCCACGTCGAGCGTGACGTGGGCGAAGGCGTCGGCGTCGAGGACGTGCGTCACGTGCCCGTCAGAGACCCGGATCGCGAGCGGAGCACCGATGGTGACCTCGACGTGGAGCGCTCCAGCGTCGAGGGTGGCGATGCCGTCATCGGTCACCGAGACCGTCGTCGCGGGCGGCGCCGTCGTCGGCTCGACCCAGGGGAATCCGCGCGGCGGTGCGTGGTGGTGCTCGGCGACCACCCGAACCACTCCCTCGCTGATGACGTCGAGCGTGATCCGCAGCACCGGCTGACCGGCGACGTCTCGTCGATCGTGGGTGGGCCGCGGCGTGGCGAGGATGACGATCGCGTCGCCTACGGCGGTCGCGGAGTGCACCCATCGGGCACGCACGGCGTCGGCCCCGGGACGGTCCAGCCATACCCCGTCGGAGAACTTCATCCGGTCGCTCCTCGTCGTCTGGTCCGGTTCGCGCTCACTTGACCGCTCCCTGGTGGATGCCGGTCGCGATGCTGCGCTGGGCGAGGATCAGCAGGACGGTGGCCGGCAATGCGGACAGCACGGCGGTGGCCATGACCGCGTTCCAGTTCGCCACGTCGAGTCCGAGGTACCGGTAGATGCCGATGGTGATCGGCTGTACCTCGTTGTCGGTGGTGAGGGTGACAGCGAGGAGGAAATCGCTCCAGGCGAAGAGGAACCCGAACAGGCTCACGGTGACGATTCCGTTGCGACTCATCGGTGCCGCGATGCTCAGCAGCACCCGCAGAGTGGAGGCGCCGTCGACACGGGCCGCCTCGAACACGCTGGCGGGCAGGGCGCGCATGGAGGAGCCGAGCAGCAGCACCGCGAACGGTAGCGTCGTCGCAGTGTTCGCGAGGACCAAGCCGTGGACGGTGTTCAGCATCCCGACGCCGCGGTATGCGGGGTACAAGGCGGTGGCGACGACGATTCCCGGGACCATCTGGGTGAGCAACAGCAGGAGCAGCGCACCGCTGCGCCACCGTGTACCGGCGCGGCTCAGCGCGAAGGCCGCCGGGGTGGCGATCACCGCGGTGCCGAGCGCCGTACCGACGGCGACGACGATGCTGACCAGCAGGGCGCGTCCCTGGTCGGAGACGGCGCGCCGGTAGCCGGCGAGCGTCGGCTCCAGCGGGAGGAGGTCGTCGGGCAGGCTGCTGCCGCCGGGCTGGAGCGAGGCGTTGAGCATCCAGTAGAGCGGGAAGAGCAGCAGCGCACTGATGCCGAGCGCGACCGCGGTGCGCAGCAACGGCCGTAGCCGGATCGTCGGGGATGACGGTTGGGCTCTCATGTGGTCGTCCTGGACTCGAGTCGCAGGTAGGTCGCGGCGGCGAGCAGCGAGCAGCCCGTGAGAACGACGTTCCACGCCGCGCCGACGCCGAACTCGAAGTCGATGAACGCGGATTGGTAGGCCCGTACGGCGAGCGTCTGGGTGGCGTTGGCGGGGCCTCCCCCGGTGAGCGCGACGATGACGTCGACCACCTTGAGGGTGTACACCACCCCGAGGACGAGCACCACGAGGACGACCGGCCGCAGGAGTGGGAGGGTGACGTGCCGGAAACGCTCCCAGCCGTTCGCGCCGTCCAGCGCGGCGGCCTCGTGCAGCTCGGCCGGGATGTCCTGCAGGCCGCTGTACAGCAGCACCAGGTTGAACGGGATGCCGACCCAGACATTCACCAGGACCACCGAGGCCAGCGCGATGTCGGGACTCGTGAGCCAGCCGACCGGCTCCACACCGACCGCGCCGAGCGCACTGTTGAGGATGCCCGCGTCCTGGTCCAGGATGCCGCGCCAGACTGCGCTGCCGGCCACCAGGGGGATCAGCCACGGCAGCAGCAGTGCGGCACGCAGCGTGCGACTGAGCGGAAACGCCCGATCGAAGAACACGGCCAGAGCGAGACCGACGACGAACTGCAGTGCGATCGAGCCGACGGTGAACAGTGCCGTGTTGGCGACGCTGCTCCAGAAGAGCGAGCTGGTGACGACATCGGCATAGTTCGACCCGCCGACGAATGGTGCCTCGCCGGTGAAGAACGTGCGGGTCGTGTACTCCTGCAGCGACATCACCAGGTTGCGGCCTACCGGCACGGCGAAGAACGCCACGAGGAGCAGCAGAGCGGGCAGAGCCAGCAGGAACAGCGTCAGGGGTGGTGTCCCACTCGCCCGGGACCGGGCCGCGCGAGCGCCGCTCCGGTACGCGGCGGCGGAGGGGCCACCGGGAGCCGGCGTCATCCGGCGTCGGCGGCGGCCGCCTTGAACGCATCGGTGCCGGGAGCGGAGCCGGTCAAGGTGGCCTGCAGCCCGGTGTAGATGACGGTGCCGGCCTTCGGCCAGTCGGCGCCGAGCTTGCCGGTGCGAGACCTGGCGGTAGCGACCTGATCGGCGAACGCCTTCATCTCGGGCGCCTTGGCCACGAGCTGCTCGGTCAAGGTGTCGTCGGTGGGCACCGTATAGGTGGCGAGCGCCAGCTCCAGCTGCTGCTCGGGAGCGTTGACGCACGTGACGACCTCGGCAGCCTTGGCCTGGGCGGCGTCGTCGCCAGTGGCGGCGACCGTCCATACCTCGCCGCCGAGTGGGGCGACCGGTGTCTGGCCCGGTCGGTTGACCGGGACCGTCACTGCGTCCCATTCCAAGCCTTGCACCTTCTTGAGGGCGGGGATGTTCCACGGGCCGTTGATCATCATCGCGGCCTTGCCGGTGGAGAATTGGTCGTTGACATCGCCCTGGCCCCAGGTGACGACGCTCTTCGACACCACACCGTCGTCGATGAGAGATCTGAGGTAGTCGGCGGACTCGGCGACCTCCGGGCTGGTCAGGTCGGTCTCGTCGCCACCGTTGGTCCACATGAACGGGAGGAACTGCCAGGAGCCCTCGTAGCTTGCCGGGGCGGCGAATGCGAGTCCGTAGGTGTCGCCTCTGGTGAGCCTCTTGGCCGTCGCGCGCAGTTCGGCCCATGTCCTCGGGGGCTGCACGCCGGCCTCGGCGAGCAGCTTCTTGTTGTAGAACAGCGCGAGGGTGTTCGCGATCGGCGCGAGCCCGTACAGCTTGCCGTCGGCGGTGGCGGAGTCGCGCATCCCCGGTGAGCGGTCGGCGAGGTCGAGGCCGTCCGTGTCGAGCGGCATCAGGCCACCGGTGTCGGCGATCTGGAGGACGTCCGGGTTGTCGAGGATGAGGATGTCCGGCAGGTCGTCGCTCGAGGCGCGCTGCAGCACTGTCGAGACCAGCTCGCCGCCCGGGACGCTCTCGCGCCTCACCTCCACCCCCACCTCGTCCGCGCATCGACCGACCGCAGCCTCGTACAGCGACTTGGCGGGCTCGTCGGTGTAGTAGTCGAGTGAGGTCAAGACCAGTCGCTCTCCGCTGGGCCTGTCGCCGTCCGCGGCAGAGGTGTCGCCGCCCGAGCATGCCGTTGCCGCGAGCAGCATCGTCGCCACACCGGTGGTCACTCCGATCGTTTTCCGTGTCATGTCCACTCCGTCGTGATGTTGCGGCTGTGTGTAGCACTTGGTGGTTAAGCGCTTAACCACACGGTAGGTTATCCGCGTAACCGTCGTCAAGAGCCGTAGTCCTGCTGTATCTGCTCGATCCGCGGACCGACGGTTGCCCGACGAGATACCGGATGAGGGAGTAGACCGCCGTGAGCCGAGCGCAGGTCACCGCCGCCGATGTGGCGCGCCGAGCAGGCGTGTCCACGGCGACCGTGTCGTTCGTGGTCAACGGAACCAAGCCGGTCAGCCGGCAGACTCGGCAGCGGGTCGAGACGGCCATGCGCGAGCTGCGCTTCGCGGTCAACCCGCACGCTCAGGCGCTGGCCTCGCGTCGGTCGAAGGTGTTGGCCCTGGCTTTCCCGGTCGGGACCCGTCGGATCACGACCACCGGGTCGACCTTCTTCGTGGCGGCCGCCGAGCGGGCCCGTCAACGTGGGCACCAGATGGTGCTCTGGCCGTTGGAGTCCACCGCGGAGGCGATCTCCGAGGTCGTGGACACGCGCCTCCTCGCCGGCGTCGTGCTGATGGAGGTACTACTCGACGACCCACGAGTCGCTGCGCTCGACAGTGCCGGGCTGCCCTTCGCTCTCATCGGGCGGACCCGCGACACCGCCGGCGTCGACTTCGTCGACATCGACTTCGACTCGACGATGCGCGACGCCCTCGAACGCGTCCGCGGACTCGGGCACCGTCGCGTGGCTTTGGTGCACGCTCGACTCCCCGCCGGGTTCTCCGGGTATGGCGCGACCATGCGCACCCGGTCG
>JBOFBK010000497.1:0-3151 GCA_051645525.1 Dermatophilaceae bacterium
GTGGTGTCGATGACCGAGCCCGCCGAGCGCGACCACAGCACCCGGTTCACCGTCGAGACGCCGGAGGGCGAGGTGCGAGACGTGTTCGTCGACCCGTACACCGCCGAGGTGCTCGGCGCACTCGACCCCGACACCACGGTCAGCGGTGCGGCGGTGCGGCTGCACGGCGACCTCATGGCCGGCCGGATGGGCGAGATCGTGCTCGAGCTCGGCGCGTGCTGGGCGATCGTCATGGCGCTCACCGGGTACTACCTGTTCGCCCGCGGTTGGCGAGCCCGCCGCCGGAGCCGGCGACGTGGCGTCGGCGGCGCCCGACTCTGGAGCGGGCACGCCTACACCGGTGCGGCCGTCGGCGTCGGCCTCCTGTTTCTCGTGGTGTCGGGCCTGCCGTGGACCGGTGTGTGGGGCGAGCAGGCGCAGCGGCTGGCCACCTCCTCCGGCTCCTCGCTCTGGTCGGAGGACGAGGGCGCTCTCTCCGACCCGACCTCGACGCTGGACGAGTCGCTGCCGCACAGCCATCGCGCGGTGCCGTGGGCCCAGGAGGAGACGCCGGTCCCCCGGTCCGGCGGACCCGGCGGCGAGGTGGCCGTGGCCGACGTGGACACCGCGGTCGCGGTGGCCGACGGTGCCGGGCTGGGCCGACCACTCACCGTGGCGCTGCCCGGCGACGAGGGCGGGGTGTTCTCGGCCGTCGGATACGCCTTCGAGAACCCGGGCCGTGAACGCACGGTGCACGTCGACCAGTACAGCGGGCGGGTCGCCGGCACCTACGGCTACGACGACTACCCGGTGCTGGCGAAAGCGGTCAGCCAGGGCATCGCGATCCACGAGGGGCGGCGGTTCGGCATCCTCAACATGGTGCTCACCACGGCGTTCTGTGTCGCCGTCGTCGTCTCGTGCGTCACCGGGCCGATGATGTGGTGGCGGCGGCGCCCACGCGGCACGGGCGCCATCGGGGCGCCCCGGGGGCGGATGCCGCTCGCGGCCACTCCCGCGCTCGCGGCGCTCGTGGTCGCGCTCGCGGTGTTCCTTCCGGTGTTCGGGGTGAGCCTCGCGGTCGTGCTGGCCCTGGAGTGGCTGGTGCTCCGGCGCGTCCGCTGGAGCCGGCGCGTGTTCGGCATCCCCACGCCCCGCTGAACGGTCCCCACACCCGGCTGAACGGGGCCCGGGCGCCGGCCGGATGACGCCGGCGCCCGGGCCGCCGCGCCCGGATTGGGCACGGGCGACGGCGCAGCCAGGCGGGCCGGTGTGTCCGCGCGAGGTTAGACAAGCTCGACGTGTCGGGTATCTCGGCGCGACACGGGTACGGCCGGCTGCATATCGTCGGCATTCGACAACGTCGCCCGGCGGACCTCGGCCGGCGCCGGCCCATCGGCGGTCGCCGAGGCGATACTCGCGAAGGAGAGCCCATGCCCGCCGTCCTGTTCGGTTCGATCAGTACCCTCGCCGACACCTCCGAGCTGCAGCGCGACGCGTTCAACCGCGCCTTCGCCGAGCACGGGCTCGACTGGAGCTGGGATGCCGAGGACTACCGATCCCGCCTGTCGACCGCCGGAGGTCGTGACCGGGTCGCCGCCTATGCGCAGGAGCGCGGGGAGCAGGTCGACGCCGACGCGGTGCATGCCACCAAGTCGCGGCTGTTCCAGGAGTCGCTGGCCGCCGCCGGCGTCGATCCGCGTCCGGGCGTCCCGGAGACCCTGGATGCCGCACGCTCCGCCGGTCATCGGGTCGGCCTGGTCACCACCACCGCGCCGGCGAACGTCGCCGCGCTGCTGCAGTCGCTCGCGCCGACGGTCACGGCCGAGCACTTTGACGTCGTCGTGGACGCGACCGATGTCGACCGGCCCAAGCCCGACGGTGCCGCGTACGCCGTCGCGCTGCACCGCCTCGGGGTGCCCGCGGAGGAGTCGGTGGCGGTCGAGGACAACGTCGACGGCGTGGCCGCGGCCCGCGCCGCGGGCGTCGCCGTGATCGCCTTCCCGAACGAGAACACCACCGGCCACGACTTCGGCGCCGCCGTGGCCGTCGTCGACCGCATCGGCCTCGACGACCTCGACGCGCACCTGCCCGCCCCCGCCTGACCTGTCCGAGCTCCGCCCGACCGCACCATTCGCCGGCTGTCCGGCGACCAGACCGAGGAGATGCGTGCCATGACGACCACCGAGCCGATGATGAGCGCACCGACAGGGTCGCCGACGAGCGCACCGGCCCAGCCGCCGACGAGCGCACCGGCCGGACTGGTCAGCACGGCGCCCCAGGCCACGTTGTCCGTGACCGACACCGCTTTCGAGATCCGGGCCTACGAGCGGATCGACTACTCGCTCAGGGTCGTCGACGGCGTGTTCGACATCGCGAACACCGCGTTGGCCGAGGTGTACCGCCCGTGGGGCCGCTGCCTGATGATCGTCGACCATCACGTGCACGAGCACTACGGCGAGCAGGCCCGGGACTACTTCGACCACCACGGCATCGCGCTGACCGCCCGACCGATGGTGATCAACGAGACCGACAAGACGATGCGCACGGCCGAGACGATCGTCGACGAGTTCGGCGCGTTCGGGCTGGTGCGCAAGGAGCCGGTGCTGGTCGTCGGCGGTGGCCTGCTCACCGACGTCGCCGGGTTCGCGTGCTCGATGTTCCGCCGGTCGACGAACTACGTGCGCATCCCGACCACGCTGATCGGGCTCATCGACGCGAGCGTCGCGATCAAGGTGGCGGTCAACCACGGCAAGGCCAAGAACCGGCTCGGTGCCTTCCACGCGTCGCAGCAGGTGCTCCTCGACTTCTCGTTCCTGCGCACCCTGCCGACCCCCCAGGTGCGCAACGGCATGGCCGAGCTGATCAAGATCGCCACGGTGGGCAACGAGGCGGTGTTCGACCTGCTCGAGAAGTATGGCGAGGACCTGCTGGCCACCCGCTTCGGTCACCTCGACGGCACCCCCGAGCTCCGCGCGATCGGCGACCGGGTGACGTACGACGGCATCCGCACCATGCTCGAGCTCGAGGTGCCCAACCTGCACGAGCTCGACCTCGACCGGGTCATCGCGTTCGGCCACACCTGGAGCCCCACGCTCGAGCTGACCCCGGAGCCGCCGTACTTCCACGGCCACGCGATCAGCGTGGACATGGCGTACTCGACGACGCTCGCCGA
>JBOFBK010000498.1:0-1274 GCA_051645525.1 Dermatophilaceae bacterium
GGCCGCGAGCCGCTGCATCTCGGCCTCGCTCGCCATCCCCGGCATGGAGTGCGAGTCATGGTCGACGAGGTTCGGGTTCGTCGCCTCCGGGGGTACCGACTGGCCGCACACGTCGGCCGCCGATCCCGTGGATGTGACGGCCGGCGTGGCCCCGGGTCCGGTGAGGGTGCGGTTCGGCTCGCCGGGCGCTCCGAGCTGGAGCACCGGCCCGCCTCGTGTTCGTCGACGTCGCTCAGCGCCGTCAACAATGACGCGTGGGAGGGCATACTCGCCGTCGGCGACGTTCCCCGACTGCCGGGCTCCGCACGACGCCATCTCGATCGTCAAGGTGCCCAAGTCGACTCCGGAGCTGGCCGCCGTGGTCGCGGTGCCCACCCTGTTCCCCGACGGCGGCAACCCCCGGGGGCACGGGCCCGACAGGCACTCCGTACTCGGCCACGTCCGGCTGCCACGACATCACCGCCTTCCCCGCACTGCGGATCGCGGCAGGCGCGTGCATGGGCGACGGCGTGATCTTCGACATCGCCAACCCGGAGGCTCCCAAGGTCGTCGAGACCGTGCAGGACACCACCAACTTCGCGTTCTGGCACTCGGCCACGTTCAGCGCGAACGGCACCAAGGTCGTCGTCACCGACGAGCTCGGTGGCGGCGGTGGGGCCACCTGCAACGACACCGTGGGCCCGACCCGCGGCGCCAACGCCATCTACGACCTCGGCTCGGACCGGCAGCTCACCTTCCGGTCGTACTACAAGATCCCGCGCAACCAGTTCGACACCGAGAACTGCGTGGCACACAACGGGTCGATCGTGCCGATCAAGGGTCGCGACGTGATGATCCAGTCCTGGTACCAGGGTGGGGTCTCGCTCTGGGAGTTCACCGACTCCGGGAAGCCGGTCGAGCTCGGCTGGTTCGAGCGTGGCCCGCTCGAGCCGGCGAACGTCGGCGGCTCGTGGTCGGCGTACTACTACAACGGGTACGTCTACAGCTCCGACATCCAAAAGGGCTTCGACGTGCTGCAGATCCGGGAGCCGAGCCTGCGGCCGGCCGCCAAGGTCTCGCTCCGGGAGTTCAACGCCCAGTCCCAGCCGGTGTACCCCATCCGCTGACCTTCTCGACCCGTCCCACCACCGGTCGGCCCGTCATCCAGTGTGAATGACGGGCCGATCGGCGTCCCCGGGCCGCCACCGTCCCTCTACACGTGGTCCAAGCCCGCGCCATCCACACGTGATGTCGACCGACGCGGTGCCTCGACCGTATGCGGGTCCGGAGCACTC
>JBOFBK010000499.1:0-3425 GCA_051645525.1 Dermatophilaceae bacterium
GATCGGATGGCCGTCGATACTGACGATGCGGTAGGTCGCCGTGTACTCGCCGGCCGGCAGGTCAGGCGCCAGGGCCTGGGTGAGCGTGCGTCCTGCCACCACCGGCGTGCCGACGACCTCAGAACCGCGTGGGCCGACCACCGTGATGTGAGCGAACTGCGTGGTCGGCGCCTCGTCGAACGTCAGCGCCACCGTGCGAACTGTCTCGACCGTACTGCCATCGGCAGGAGTGGACCCGGTCAGGCTGGCATGCATCGACATGGTTCCCGGAATCCCGGGCGTAGTGAGCGCCGCCGATGCCCCGGAGGTCCACCCGCGGGAGACCTCGGATGGCGTGGCACCGGCGCCCGACCCACCAACGGCAGTCATCGCAACCGCGACAATTACGACCAGGAGAATGCGACGCATAGGCCCATCCTCGCAAGGAACCCAGATGCGACGAACCCCCGGCCTGGTCGGCCGGGGGCCCGGAGGGGGTGAGTGACGGGGCTTGAACCCGCGGCCCTCGCGACCACAACGCGATGCTCTACCAGCTGAGCTACACCCACCATGACAGGCGCCCGCCGTCCTCGCCGGAGAGTGACAGCACCGCGCCCGTGGCGGCGACCATCGTACCTGCTAGCCGGGGGTGGTCCCGACCGCGTTCTCGGGCCCCGGCTCGCCCGCCGGCCCGGGCACCGCCCCGGCCTCGGCATGACCGACCACATGACGGGCGGCCAGCGCTCGCAGGTCCTCGGACGCCGGGCCCGGCGGCGGCACGAAGACCGCCTCCCGGTAGTACCGCAGCTCGGCGATCGACTCGCGGATGTCGGCCAGCGCCCGATGCCCACCGGTCTTGGCCGGGGCGGCGAAGTACGCCCGCGGGTACCACCGGCGGGCGAGCTCCTTGATCGACGACACGTCGACGATGCGGTAGTGCAGGTGCGACTCCAGGCCCGGCATGTCACGCGCGAGGAACGCCCGGTCGGTGGCCACCGTGTTGCCCCCGAGCGGCGCTCGCCCGGCATCCGGTACCCACTCACGCACGTACCCGAGCACCCGTTCCTCGGCGTCGGCAACCGTGATGCCCTCGGCGAGCACGTCGAGCAGCCCTGAGGTGGTGTGCATCTGCCGCACGAAGTCGCCCATTTGCGTGAGCGCCTCGTCGGGCGGCCGGATGACGACGTCGACCCCGTCGCCGAGCACCGTGAGGTCGAAGTCGGTGACCAGTGCGGCTACCTCGACGAGTGCGTCATCCTGGAGAGAGAGCCCGGTCATCTCGCAGTCGATCCAGACGATGCGGTCGCTGAGCGCGCGGTCGGTCGACGTCATCCGGCCATCGTAGGCCGACCCGCCAGGTGCCCGCGGGCCCCGGCTCGAAGAGCCGGCCCGAGCCCACCGGATGACGACTGCGCCGGACCACCGAATCATGACCGCACCGGACCACCGAGTCGCAACCGCACCGGACGGCCGGATGACGACCGCACCGGCTGGGGGATGACGGCTAAGGTCACCTGCCATGACCGGCGACCTCCTCGCGGCCCCGGGCGGCACCAGGCGCGACCCCACCACCCGCCGGGCCCTGCGCGGCTGGCTGCTCACCGGCGTCGCCGGAGTCGGCTTCCTGCTCGCCGCGCTGGTGGTCTCGACCTACCTCGGTGCCGCGTTCGGGCTGCAGACGGTGCTGCTCGCCCTGGCCGCCTCGGCCGTGCCGCTCGGCATCGTCATCCCGGCGTTCCTGTGGCTCGACCGGTTCGAGTCCGAACCCACCCGGTACCTCGTCACCTCCTTCCTCTGGGGCGCGCTCGTCGCCACCCTCGTCGCGGCGCTGTTCAACACCAGCGCCATCGCGGTGCTCGAGACCGTCTCGGACCCCGATGCCGCGCTCGCCACGACCGCGGTGCTCGTGGCGCCGGTCGTCGAGGAGGCGCTCAAGGGCGTGGCCGTGTTCTTCGTCTGGTGGTTCCGGCGGCGCGAGTTCGACGGCATCACCGACGGCATGGTCTATGCCGGAGTGTGCGCGGCCGGCTTCGCCTTCACCGAGAACATCCAGTACCTCGCGCAGGCCTACACCGACGGCGGCCAGGAGGCGCTGACCGCAACGTTCGTGCTGCGCGGCCTGCTCTCCCCGTTCGCGCATCCGATGTTCACCGTGCTCATCGGCATCGGGGTGGGCATCGCGGCCACCAGCCGTGGCTGGGTGCCGCGCACGGTCGCACCGCTCGTCGGCTACCTGCTCGCGGTGCTAGCGCACGCGTTGTGGAACCTGGCCGCCGTCACCGGCGGCACCGGACTGGTCACCGTCTACCTGCTGGTCGAGGTGCCGGTGTTCCTCGCGTTCGTGGCGTTCGTCGTGTGGGCCCGGCGTCGCGAGGGCCGGCTCATCGGGCGGCATCTACGGCCCTACGCCGACGCGGGCTGGCTCTCGCGCAGCGAGGTGTCGATGCTCGCGTCGATGTCGCGACGCCGCGAGGCCCGCATCTGGGCTCGGGCCAACGCGGGACGGGCCGGGCTGGTGGCGATGCGTGCCTTCCAGGACGCCGCCAGTGAGCTCGCCCTGCTCCGGCACCGGATGACGCACTCGGCCGCCGGCGCCCATGTGGCCGACGAGGAGCGCGCCCTCCTTCTGGCCCTGCACACCCGGCGCGCCGAGTTCCGCGGCACCGCCGGCGGATGACGCCCGCCCCGTCATCCGCCCGCTCCGCCCGCCGTCGCCTCGCGCATCGGGGGAGCTGGTGACGCTGCGTCGCCGGTTGCACCGCATCCCCGAACGCGGGCTGCACCTCCCCGAACACCCAGGCGGAGGTGCTGCAGGCACTGTCCGGGCTGCCGCTCGAGGTCACGACGGGCGATTCGCTCAGCTCGGTGGTCGCGGTCGTGCGCGGCACCGCGCCGCACGATGGTGAGCGGCCCGTGGTGCTGCTGCGTGGAGACATGGACGCGCTTCCGGTGGCCGAGGAGGTCGACGTCGAGTACGCCTCGGAGAGAACCGGGTTGATGCACGCGTGCGGTCATGACCTGCACGTGGCCGCGCTGGTGGGGGCGGCCCGGGTGCTGTGCGAGCTGCGCGACTCGCTGGTGGGCGACGTGGTGCTGATGTTCCAGCCGGGCGAGGAGGGCCCGGGCGGTGCCCTGCCGATGCTCGAGGAAGGTCTGCTCACCGCGGCCGGCCCGCGGGTGTCGGCGGCGTACGCCGTGCACGTCGTGGCGGCCGACCATCCCGGGGCGTGTGGTGGGGGCGGCCGGGGCCGCTGATGGCCGCCGCCTACGAAGTGCACGTCACGGTGCGTGGGCGCGGGGGACACGGCTCGGCACCGCACCGGGCGCTCGACCCGGTGCCGGTGGCGTGCGAGGTGGTGCTGGCCCTGCAGACCGCCGTGACCCGGCGGTTCGACGTTGTCGACCCGGTGGTGCTCACCTGCGGCCGCATCGCCTCGGGGACGGTG
>JBOFBK010000500.1:0-6377 GCA_051645525.1 Dermatophilaceae bacterium
GTCGCCGGCAAGGTCGGGACTCGTCACCGGCGTCCGCTCCGAGCCCGCGTCGGTGACGACCGACAGTGCCGCGACGTTCGCTCCGAGCGTGGTGTCGAGGATGACGGTCACCTGATCCGGCAGGTCGGTCCGTTCTGCCCACTCGAGCTCGACCCACTCCCCCTCGGGGTCGTAGCCGGCGGAACGCCATGCTGTTTCGGCACTGCCGTCGAAGGCGCGCCACGCGTCACTGGCCAGCTCGCGGCCCTGGCCGAGAGCAGGCTCCGCCAGCGTCGAGGATGCCGCGGCGCGCGAACCGCCGTCGTCGAGCCGAACGGTCTGGTGCTCGGTCAGGTCGGAGTCGCCTTCGGCCGGAGGGTCGGGCCAGTAGTCGTGGACGGCCCGCGGTGAGCGATACGGCTCGTCGGGCGCGAGGAGCGATCCGTAAAGGTCGGTGGCGGTGGCGAAGCTGGCCTGGCGTCGTTGCAGGGTGTCGGTGAGGACGGTCGGTCCATCGGAGCCGGCAGCGTCCGGTGCGTCGGCCGCAGACAGCGCCGGAGCGGTGGCAGGCACGGCACCGACACCCTCCGGCCCGCCGGCGAAGGCCGCGGTCGCCGCGAGTGGTAGCCGGGCCGCAGGTGCGATCGACGACGTCGTCGGTACCTCGAGGATCTCGATCTCGCGCATCGGCCGGTCCAGGCCCCAGTCGGCCACGAGGCGGACATCGGTGGAGCCACCGACGAGCTCCCCGAAGGCGGCCACCGACCGGGCGCCACTGTCGGAGAGCGCGGCCCGCACGACGACCGGTGGGGTCGTGCGCGACGTGGCTCGCTGGTGATCGGCGACGAGGAGGACGCGCGTCACGGCGAGGGTGTCGAGGAGCGAGAGCAGCTCGGGACCGCCTCGACCCTGCGCGACCCTGGCCTCGACCTCGTTCAACAGTCTGGTCGCGCTTGCCGAGCCGAGGGGCACGGCGTCACGGACGATCCACGGCTCGGTGGCGTAGGGCTGAAGCGGTTCGTCCTTCGGCTCGCCCCAGAGACGCGCCGGAGCGTTACCGCCGGGGAGCACGAGCGTTCGTCCGTCGTCGGGATGCTTACCGAGCCACCGGGCGGCGTCCTCCCAGGCGCCCGGCACCGCGACGAAGGGACCGCGCTGGATCACCCCGACGAAGGCTGGCACCGCTGTGTGGCCGACGAGCGCGAGGACGACCAGGGCGGGCGCGATCCGGGGCCACGGTGCCCCGTTCCTGCGCAGCCAGTCGACGGCCCACGGAAGCCCATGGGCGACGCCGAGAACGAGGGGCAGCCGGACCACCGGCTCGAACTTGTGCGTGTTCCGGAACGGCGCGAGGACGCCGTCGAGAAGGTCGGCCCCGGCATCCGCCCACGGACCCGCGACGCCCGTCACGTGCCCGAAGGTCACGAGGAACAGGCCGGCTACCAGCCCACCACGGGCGAACACCGACCAGGGACCTCGGGCGACGGCCAGCCCGAGGAGCCCGGCGCACGCGACGACGAGACCGAAGAGGATGGCGTTGCGGGACGTCATCACGACCCAGCCGGCCGGCCAGACCGCGTTGTCGGCACCGCCGATGGTCGCGATCCACTGTGTCGTCCCCCGCAGCGCCTCGGTGACGCTCGCCGCCGCGGTCGTGACCCGACCGTCCTCGATCCAGTCGAGGAACGGGGGGCTGAACCGGCCGAGGAGCAGCAGCGGCCCTATCCACCATGCGGTGGCCAGCCCGACGGCCAGGACCCACCAGCCGAGAAGGACCCGACGTACCCGGCCGCGACGGGTGAGGATCCACCACAGCGGCAGGAGGAGTACCGCCAGTGATGCGACGGCGTTGACCGCGCCCAGCAGCAGCACGGCCACCCCCGAACGGAGTGCGGCCGGACGCTCCCGGCCAGGTGCCGGGGAGATGAGCGGGAGCAGGATCCATGGTGCGAGCGCCATCGGCCAGATCTCCGAGCTGATGGCCCCGAGCCCGATGACCATGCGCGGGGCGAGCGCATAGGCGAACGCGCCGATCACCCTGGACCACGTCGTCCCGACACCGAGCCGCTCGAGTACCCGGAGCGTTCCGTGGTAGGCGACCACGAGGAGGAGCGCCCACCAACAGCGCTGCACGACCCATCCGGGCAGACCCATGGCGTCGCCGGCCCAGAAGAACGGTCCCATCGGGAACAGGTACCCGTAGGCCTGGTTCTGCAGCTGTCCGCCCGCGGCCAGCGGATCCCAGAGGCTGATCGCTCGGGCCAGGAATCCGCCCGGGTCCACCACGAGGTCGAGCTTGGTGTCGGCGGCGGTCCATCCGGGCCGCTGGACGAACGCCAGCGCGGCGAGGAACACCGTGGGCAGCAGGAGGTCGAGCCGGCGCCGCCATCGCCGCGCGGCATCGACCGGAGCGCTCACGCGGGACCCGCACGGAGGGCGATGACGGCGTTCCAGCTGGCGACCTCCCGGACGCCGGGCACCGCCATCACCCACTGCGCCCACCACGGGTGGTATCGCGGGAAGACGTCGAGGACCTCGGCGCGGCCGGCGTCGCCGACGGCACGGGCCCACCGGACCATCGGGCCGACGTGGCAGCGGAACAGGGTGCGGCCGAGATCGTTCTTCGGGCGGCGCCCGTGTCGGCGCGCGTAGCGGTCGGCGGCGCGGGCGCCCCCGAGGTAGTGCCACGGCGACGTCTCGTGCCCGCCCCACGGGCTGAACCACGGTGTCCAGGACAGGAACACCACCCCGCCGGGCCGGGTGACCCGGAGCATCTCCTCGGCCATCCGCACGGGGTCGGGCACGTGCTCCAGCACGTTGCTGGAGAACGCGACGTCGACGCTCCGGTCGGCGACCGGAAGATGCAAACCGGAGCCGCGCAGCGCGATGCCGGCGACACCGCCTCGAGCGGTCATCTCGCCGGCGTCCGGCTCCAGGCCGGCGTAGCGCGCCCCCGCCCGGTCGAACGCCTCGGAGAAGTAGCCGGGACCACCGCCGATGTCGAGCACGAGACGCCCACGCAGCCCGGTCCATCGCCGGAGCAGTGCCACGGAGTCGGCCGCCAGCATGCCGTAGAAGCGGTCGGGGTCGGTCTGCTCGACGCGAAACGCCCGGAAGAGCCCCACCGACCTCGCGAGCGACGGCCGGTCGGCAACCCTCTGATCAGGGCGGAGGTCCTGAGGTAGCATCCGTCTCCGGCCTCGTAGGAGAGAGCACACGTGCGCATTGCCTTCATGAACTGGCGGGACTCTACACATCCCGAGGGAGGCGGCGCCGAGAAGTACGCCGAGACGGTCTGCGAAGGCCTGGCCGCCGCCGGTCACGAGGTCACGATGCTCTGCGCGGCACATCCCGGGGCTCCGCGAACAGAGACCCGGCGCGGGGTGCGCGTGCTGCGTCAGGGTGGTCGTCTCGGCGTCTATCCCGCCTCGCTGCGCCGCCTGCGTCACCTGGAGCGCACCGAAAGTGCCTTCGACGTGGTGGTGGACACCCAGAACGGCGTCCCCTTCTGGGCGCGGCTCGCGACCACGTCTCCGGTCGTCGTCCTCGTCCACCACGTGCACCGGGAGCAGTGGCCCATCGTCGTCGGACCGGTGGCCGCACGAGTGGGGTGGTTCCTCGAGTCCCAGGTCGCGCCGCGGGTCTTCCGCGGGGCCCAGTACGTCGCGGTGTCACAGCGCACCCGCGAGGAGCTCGGCGCCCTCGGCGTGCGAGCCGGCGACGTCGCCGTCATCCACAACGGCACCGAGCCCGCGCTCGCCACGGGGACACCACGGAGCCGGGACCCTCGTCTGGTGATGCTCGGCCGCGTCGTGCCGCACAAGCGGGTCGAGCATGCGCTCGAGGTCGTCGCCCGCCTCCAGGACCGTCATCCGGCGCTGCGGCTGCACGTCGTCGGCGACGGATGGTGGAGCACGGAGGTACGCGCGACCGCCCGTGCCCTCGGGGTCGCCTCCCGTGTCGAGTTCCTCGGTCACGTCGACGAGCTCACCAAGCACGCCGAGCTCGCGCAGGCCTGGGTGGCCCTGGCGCCGAGTGTCAAGGAGGGGTGGGGCCTCTGTGTCGTCGAGGCCGCGTCGCACGGCACGCCGACGGTGGCCTACCGGGGCGCGGGAGGGTTGAGCGAGTCCATCGTCGACGGCGTGACCGGCAGACTGGTGGACGACCTCGACGACATGGTGGCGGTGGTCGACGCTCTGCTGCACGACGATGCGGCACGCCGGGCACTCGGGGTTGCGGCCGTCGGTCACGCGGAGCGGTTCACCTGGTCGCACACGGTGGCGGCCTGGGAGGTGGTGCTCGACGAGCGGGCCGCAGGTCACCGTCCCGGTCCCGGTCCGGATGACGTGTCGCCGGCCCCGCGCCGGAGACCGCGGCTGGTCAGCCGCCGTATTCGAGAAGCTCCTCGGGGGGAAGTGGCTGCTGCTGACCGTCGGTGACAGCCGCACCGTCGCCTGGACCGCTGGTCGAGACGATCGTGGCCGCGGTGGCGAACGCCATCGCGACACCGGCCAGCAGGCTCACCAGGAGCAGGATGATCCCTGAGAGGGCCGAACCTCGGGCATTGACTATCTCGCTCATCGACGGATCGACACCTCTCTGGGGCAACGTTCACGGCATCCTAGCGTTTCCCTGGGGCCAAGCTGCGGATCTGTCGACAATGCGCTCCGCGCCGGGTGCGGGGACGATGCAGTTCGCGTCGTTCCGACGGCTCACTGCGCTGAGCGCACATCCCACACGACGAAACTCGGACCGCGGTGCACCAGGCGCCAGCCCGGGCGGGACACCGGCAGCGCTCCCGGGGTGCCGAGCCACTCGACCACGTGCGTGACGCCGTGGTGGCTCAGACTCGCCCGGCCGACCCGGCCGGCGACCCAGTCGGCCGCCTCGGCGCGGGGTGTGTCATCGACCACGAGCACCTGACCGTCGCGGCGGACCCGGAGCTGGGTGGAGGACAGCACCTCACCCGGCACGGCGCGCGGCAGCGGGTCGAGGAACGGCGTGGCCCCCGCCCACGAGGGGCGGCGCAGCGGCTGCCACGGCAGGGACAGCACCACCGGCCGATCGGCGTCGCGGACGAGCGCCGACAGCGCCTCGTCCCAATCGCCGGGATAGGCAGTCGAGCGATAGGTGGCCGCGAGGGTGGAGGGCAGGTCGGGAACGGTGGCGACCGCGATCCCGGGGGCGAGGACGCACCCGGCGAGCAGGCCCGCGAGCCGGTCGGCGGTCGCCACCCGGTGCACGACGGCGGCCACGAGGATCGCCACCGCGAGCATGGCTGGTGCGAGCGCGCGGTGCTGGTCGCGCATCAGTGCGGCGCCGGGGAACCGTTGTAGTGCGGTCAGCGCATCGAGGGCCGGCCCGGACATGAACCAGGCCAGCGTCGCCGGGGCGAGGACGGCGAGCAGGGCAAGGAGGGCGCGGCGGTCGCGGCGCCGAGACCACCAGAGGCCTCCGCCGAGCGCCAGCGCCAGCCCCAGGAGAGAGGCAGCCTGGGCGAGCGCGGACGACCGGGAGGCCGGCCGCGCACCCTCGGCCCAGATGCCGCCGCCGGTCAGCCCGGACAGCCAGACCCCCAGGCCGGTGTCGTCGGCGAGCGCGAACGCGACCGCCCCGTCCGGATCCGCCGAGACCCCACCCACCAGGAGCGCGGGCACCATCCAGGGCAGGCAGCAGACGAGCGGCACCCACGTCACCGCGAGCACCGACCGGACCGACCTGTCGTGCCGGGACAGCGCGGCGGCGAGTACGGCACTCACGGCGACCGCGCCTCCCCACGGGGTCAGCGCGGCCGGCGCGGATGCCGCAGCGACCGCCAACAGACGCGGCGGACCAGGTGGGCACCGGCGCACGGCGAGGACGATCCACGGAAGACAGGCATAGGCCAGCAACGTCGGGGCCTGCCCGAGCAGCAGGCGTTCTGCGACATAGGGGTTCCACGCCGCCAGCCAGCTCGCGGCCACCGCTGGGGCAGGTCCCCACCGTGCGGCGAGCAGCCCCGCACCGCACCCGGCGAGGAGGACGCACGCCGTCAGGAGAAGGCGTTGCTGCACGCCGGTCGGGACCAGCCAGCTGGCCGCCCACGATGCCGCGTCCAGCGGCCACGCACGCAGCGCCTCGGGGGTGTCGGGGAGGAAGGACCGCGGCCGGGCCGGCCGGGGGACAGCCACGAAGTCGCGCACGAGGTAGGGCCCGGAGCCCGTCACACCGCGGAGCACGGCCACCGTGACGACCACCGACGCCAGTACGGCGGCCGCCGCGCCGGAGCCGGGCCGGTGCCAGGACCTGGACCCGTCGACCGGGGGAACGGGCGCGGGCACGCTCGTCAGCCTACGGGCGGGTGACCGGCGGCCGTACGCTTTCGTCCGTGCCGACGCCGTCCGGATCCCCCACATCCG
>JBOFBK010000501.1:0-1778 GCA_051645525.1 Dermatophilaceae bacterium
GCTGGCTGATCTTCGAGCCGCCAACGCGCAGGCCGCGGCCTGGTGCACACAGGTCAACGCGGCCGTGCACAGCGAGACGTGCGCCGCCCCGGCCGAGCGGCTCACCCGCGAGCGGGAACTGCTGACGCCGCTGCCGTCGCTGCGCCCGAGCATCGGCCCACCACCGGTGACCCGCAAGGTCGACAAGCTGGCCACGATCCGCCTCGGCTCCGCCCGGTACTCCGTGCCGAGCGTGCTGCGCGGGGCCAGCGTCGCGGTCGTGACCGACGGACCGCACGTGAGCATCCTCGACCCCGCCACCGGGCAGGTCCACGCGCAGCACCCGCTCGTCGCGCCCGGCGAGGCCTCGATCCTCGACGTCCACTACGGCGGCCCACGCCCGGCGCCGCGTCGCTCGGTACGGGCGAAAACGACTGCGGAGAAACAGTTCTGCGCACTCGGCCCCGCCGCGGAAGCCTTCATCACCGGCGCCGCCGCCGCCGGGCACACCCGCCTCGGCATTGAACTGGCCGAGCTGAACACGATGGCCGCCGCCCACGGCGAGAGCGTGTTCATCGCCGCGCTCGAGCGGGCCACCGCGTTCGGTCGGTGGCACGCCGCGGACGTGCGCTCCATCCTCGCCGCCGGCGCCGGGACACCCCACCCCCGGCCCGCCGGGGACGCCCTCGTGATCGACCTCCCCATTGCTTCGGGGCGTCCGCTCAGCGAGTACACACCCGCCCACCCACCCGAGCACACCCATGAGCACCTGACGGCCGCAACGGTCCTCGCCCGAGCGGAGGTGTCGTCGTGACCGCCAAGACCCCGCCCGAGCTACCCGCCGACCTCGCTGCCGGGCTACGCCGGCTCAAACTGTCGACGATCCGCCAGCTCGCGCCCGAGCTGCTACTCACCGCGAAGACGCAACGCTGGGCTCCCGAGGAGGTCCTGCGGACCCTCGTCGAGGCCGAGGTCGCCTCCCGTGACGCCTCGAACACCGCCGCCCGGCTCAAGGCCGCGACGTTCCCCGTGGTCAAGACCGTCGAGGAGTTCAACGTCGCCGCGTCCTCGATCCCTCCGCCGACGTGGGCGTACCTCACCTCGTTGGAGTGGATCCCCGCCCGGGAGAACCTCGCCCTGATCGGCCCGGCCGGCACCGGCAAGTCGCACACCCTCATCGCGCTGGGGCACGCAGCGGTCCACGCCGGGTACAAGGTCAAGTACGCCGCCGCGGCCGACCTCGTCGAGACCCTGTACCGAGGGCTTGCGGACAACAGCGTCGGCAAGACCATCGAGACCCTGCTCCGCCACGACGTCATCCTCATCGACGAAGTCGGGTTCGCCCCACTCGACGACACCGGCGCCCAACTACTGTTCCGGCTCGTCGCCGCCGCCTACGAGCGGCGCGCCCTCGGGGTGGCCTCGCACTGGTCCTTCGAGGACTGGGGCCGGTTCCTACCCGAGCACACCACCGCCGTCAACCTCCTCGACCGGCTCCTGCACCACGCCACCACCGTGGTCACCACCGGCCAGTCCTACCGCATGCGCGACGCCAAAACCCGGACAGGAGGCCGCCCCACCACCTGAACTTCACCCGCAAGGGGTGGGGACATTCAGTTGGCCACCAGCGGGGACCTGAACTTGGCCATTGACATCTTCTCCTTCATCGAAGGCTTCTACAACCCAACCCGTCGGCACTCGACCCTTAGCTACCTCAGCCCCGCCGACTACGAGACCCATCACGCACAGACCGGCCCGGCTGGACGACCCAGCGGGACTGCAGCATGATCACCACCACC
>JBOFBK010000502.1:0-6384 GCA_051645525.1 Dermatophilaceae bacterium
TGTTCGACCGGCCGGCGTTCTCCTCGTGCGTCTCCCACGGCATCGTGCTCGGCAGCGACGGCCAGAAGATGAGCAAGTCGCTGCAGAACTATCCCGACGTGCGCGAGGTGTTCGACCGCGACGGCGCCGACGCGATGCGGTGGTTCCTCATGGCCAGCCCGATCCTGCGCGGCGGCAACCTCGTGGTGACCGAGGGGGGCATCCGCGAGGGGGTGCGTCAGGTGCTCATCCCGCTGTGGAACAGCTGGTCCTTCTTCGGTCTGTACGCCAACGCGATGGCCGGCGGGGCCGGCTACGAGGCGCGGTGGTCGACGGCGTCATCCGACCCACTCGACCGGTACCTGCTCGCGACGCTGCGCGGTCTCGTCGAGACGGTCACCGCGCAGCTGGATGTCTACGACGTGTCCGGCGCGTGCGAGTCGGTGCGCCAGTTCGTCGACGTGCTCACCAACTGGTACATCCGCCGGTCGCGAGAGCGCTTCTGGGACAGCGGTTCTCGCTCGGAGGACGCGTCCGCGACGCCCGAGGCGGCATTCGACACGTTGTACACGACGCTCGAAGTGCTCACGCGGGTCGCCGCGCCGCTGCTCCCGCTGGTCACCGAGGAGGTGTGGCGCGGGCTCACCGGAGGGCGATCGGTCCACCTCGCGGACTGGCCGGATGCCGCGACGCTGCCGTCCGACGATGCTCTGGTGGCCGCGATGGACCAGGTGCGCGCGGTCTGCTCGGTGGGGTCCTCGCTGCGCAAGGCCGAGCGGCTGCGGGTTCGGCTGCCGCTGGCGGCGCTGACCGTGGTCACTCCCGACCCCAGCGCGGTCGAGCCGTTCGCCGGGATCGTCGCCGACGAGCTCAACGTCAAGACGGTCACGGTCCTCGACGCCGCGACCGTCGACGAGGCCGACTTCGGCATCGTCCGGCGACTCGTCGTCAACGCCCGGGCCGCGGGGCCCCGTCTCGGCACGCAGGTTCAGGTCGTGATCCGGGCGAGCAAGGCCGGCGACTGGTCGGTCGGTGACGACGGCGTCATGACCGCGGGCGGCATCCGGCTGGAGGACGGCGAGTACTCCCTCGAGCAGGCGCAGGCCGACGGTGCCGCCGCACATCGGGCCACGGCGGCGCTCCCGGGCGGTGGCGGGTTGGTCGTGCTCGACACCGAGGTGACGCCCGAGCTCGAGCTCGAGGGAACCGCGAGGGACATCGTTCGAGCCGTCCAGACTGCACGCCGTGAGGCCAAGCTGGCCGTCTCAGATCGCATCGAGCTCGTGCTGTCGGGTGGTGATCAGGTGGTGGAGGCTCTCGAGCGGCACCGGTCGCTGATCGAGGGCGAGACGCTGGCGAGCGCGAGCGCCCACGTGGAGCAGGTTCCCGTCGACCCGGCGTCCACCCCCGAGCAGGAGCCCACCAGCGGCGTACGGGTCCAAGGGATGTCCAACGGCTCTGTCACCCAGTTGAGCGATGGTTCTGGCCTTCGTATCCACCTGACCGTGCGCGACTGACCTCCGAGGAGAAGTGCCTCGCGACGTCGCCGCAGGTGCGCGACTCGGGTCGCCGAGGCGCTCGACGTGCTCGGTGCCGCCGGCCTCGACGACCGGTCAGACGGGCGGCGCTGACTATCCTGGTCGACACCAGCGTCCTGACCCGCCTGTCACATCCGACCGTGCGCAACGCTGTCGAGCCGCTCGCCGCCGAGGGGCAGCTCGGAAGGCCCCGCATCTGCGACCTGGAGATCGGCTACTCAGCACGCAACGCCAGCGACTGGGACACCCTCATCGCGGCCCTGGATCTTGCCGAGGCGACTGACACCACGACGGCCCACCTGCGCCGGGCGCTGCAGGTTCAACGGCTGCTGGCTGAGCGCAGCCGACGACGACGCAAGATCCCCGACCTCCTGGTCGCCGCCGCAGCGGAGTCGCTCGGCCTTGCTGTGCTCCACGACGACGGCGGCTACGCGAATCAGGGGGGGTTCCAACTCTACGACACTTCGGGCTCCACCGAGGACTGGAGCTACTGGCAGACCGGCGGGCTCGGCTTCACCTACGAGATCGGCCCGGACGGCTTCCACCCCGCCTACGAGGAGGCCGTCGTCGCCGAGTACCTCGGCCTCGAGCCCGCCGCCGGCGCCGGCAAGGGCGGCAACCGCGAGGCCTACTACCGGATGGCCGAGGCCACCATCGACCCCGCGAACCACTCGGTGATCCGCGGCGACGCCCCGGCCGGGCGCACCATCACGGTGCGGAAGCAGTTCCTCGGCACGACCTCGCCGGTCATCCAGCCCGACGGCACGGTCGGCGAGCCGCTCACCTACGAGAACGACCTCAGCAGCTCGTACACCTCGACCGGCGGCACCTTCCGGATCGCGGTGAACCCCTCGACGCGGCCCGTGGTCGCCGGCCGGTGGGGCCGCGACCCGCTCGCGCCGCCGCAGCCGGGCCAGCCGCTGACCAACCCGGCGGGTACCCCGGCGGTGGGCGCCTCGGAGTCGACGACCTTCACCATCGAGGGCATGCCGCAGTACGACAACGCCAAGGCGGAGATCCGCGTGCAGTGGCCCGACGCCACGGTCGACTGGGACGTCTTCGTCTACGACGAGCAGGGCCGCGAGGTCGGCTCGGCCGCCAGCGAGGACAACCCCGAGGTGGCCGTGCTCATCGACCCGGTGCCCGGCACCTACCGGGTCGAGCTGAACAACTACGCGGGCGGTGAGACCAGCGACTGGACCGGTGACGTCACATTCCGCTCCCCGGACCCCGAGGTGGTCACCGGCGTCAAGGAGGCGTGGACCCTGACCTGCAGTGCGTCCGGCAAGGTCATCGCCAGCAAGCAGGTCGTCGTCGACCGCGGCGACGTCGCGAACGTCGGCAACGCCTGCAAGAAGCGCAAGGGCTGACCGCGCCCGGGCGGGTGGTGGCGACGTCACCACCCGCCCGTCGCCGGATGCGAGGATGACCGGGTGAGTCCCGCACCCGACGCCGCGCAGCGCGAGGCGGCCCGTGTCCTCGAGCAGACCAGGCGGCTGCGCGAGGTCGAGAGCTCCGTCCTCGGCCGCGCGCCCGAGCACGACCTCCAGCCGTCGCTGGATCGCATCTCCGCAGTGGCCGACCTGCTCGGCGACCCGCAGCGTACGTTCCCCGTCATCCACCTCACGGGCACCAACGGTAAGACGACGACCGCCCGGATCGTCGACGCCGTCCTCACCCAGCTGGGTCTTCGGACCGGGCGGTTCACCTCCCCGCACCTGCACTCGATGCTCGAGCGGATCTCGTTCGCGGGCAGGCCGATCGACGCCGAGCGCTTCCTCGCGGCCTACGACGACGTCATCCCGCTCGTCGAGCTGGTCGACCACCGCTCGACCGCCGACGGTGGGCCGCGGATGACGTACTTCGAGGTGCTGGTCGCGGTCGCGTACGCCGCGTTCGCCGATCTGCCCGTCGACGTCGCCGTGGTCGAGGTCGGCATGGGCGGCTCGTGGGACGCCACCAACGTCGTCGACGCGCCGGTCAGCGTCATCACCCCGATCGACATCGACCACCGGCACTTCCTCGGTGACACCGTGGTCGAGATCGCCACCGAGAAGGCGGGCATCGTCAAGTCCGGCGGCATCGCCGTGGTCGCGCTGCAGGGCGCGGATGACGTGCTGCCGGTTCTCGCCGACCGCGCAGCGCAGGTCGGTGCACGAATGGTGCTGGAAGGAAACGACTTCGGCGTGAGCGCGAGGGACATCGCCGTCGGTGGGCAGCAGCTCTCCCTGCGCGGTCTTGCCGGCGACTACCCCGACCTGTACCTCCCGCTGCACGGCCCGCACCAGGCGCAGAACGCCGCCGTCGCCGTGGCCGCGGTCGAGGCGTTCCTCGGGGGTGGTGAGCAGCCGCTCGACCTCGAGGCGCTCCGCGCCGCACTCGCGTCGGTGGAATCGCCCGGTCGGCTGGAGATCGCGCGCCGCAGCCCTACGGTGCTCGTCGACGCGGCGCACAACCCGGCCGGCGCCCGAGCGCTGCGGGCCGCGCTCGCCGACTCGTTCGCGTTCACCAGGCTCGTGGGCGTGCTCGCGGTGATGCGCGACAAGGATGCCGCCGAGATGCTCGAGGCCCTCGAGCCGGCGTTCGACGAGGTGGTCGTCTCGCGCAACACCTCGCCGCGGTCGATGCGTCCTGCCGAGCTGGGTGAGATCGCCGCCGACGTCTTCGGCGAGCATCGCGTCACGGTGGTCGGGGACCTTCCCGATGCCCTCGACCGCGCCGCCGAGCTCGCCGACGAGGGCGGTGTCGGGGGAGGTGTGGTCGCCACCGGCTCCGTCGTCACCGCGGCCGAGGTCCGCATGCTCCTCGGCACGACGTCGGTCTGACCGGCTCACGCGCCTGGTCGGCCCCGGTCGGTGCTCAGGCCCCGACGGGCCAGTGCTGCAGGTCGAGGCCGTCCATCGGGAAGTCCTTCGGGTTGCCCGTGGCCAGCGCCGCGCCGCATTCGGCCGCCGCCGCGGCGATGAGGCAGTCCGCCGGCCAGAGCGTGATGGCGCGGCCGGCGAGCTCGCGGCGCCACTCACCGGCTCGCCAGCCCACCTCGTGGTCGACGGGGATCGCCTCGAGGCCGCGAGCGAGCGCCGCCACATGGTCCTTCTCACCGGGCTGGATGCCGCGGACGATCTCTCCGATGTTGACCGCGGTGGTGGCCAGACGCGTACCGCGCTCGCGTAGTCCGCGGAGCCGCGCGACGGCCGGGCGGCCCCGCAGCACGTCGATGAGGAGCGTGGAGTCGAGGACGACCACCGGTCAGCCGGCCCGGCGGTCGTCGGCGCGCCGCCGGAGTCTGGGTCCGCCTGCTCGGGCTCCGCGGGCCGAGGTCCATGACGCACACGCCCGGAGCTCAGCTGTCCACGTCCTCGCCGGCGAGGGCGCGGGCCGCGAGACGTTCGTCGCCGGCCAGCCGCCACACCTCGAGCGCCGCCGTCCCGTTGACGAGCACGATGAGTACCCCAAGCACAATGTCCGGCCAGCCCGACCCGGTCCACGCCGTCACGGCCGCGAGCCCGATGATCGCGACGTTCACCACCACGTCACCCCGTGCCGAGAGGAACGCCGCCCGCCCCAGCGAGCCGCCGTGGTGGCGCACCCGCGCGAGCAGCACGGCGCACGCCGTGTTCAGCAGCGCCGCGGCGCCGGCCGTGAGGGCCAGCGGGCCGACGTCCGGAGGTACCGGGTCGGCGGCCTTGGCCACCGCCTGCCAGGCCGCGGCGAGTGCCGGCACGAGGATGACGGCCGCCATGACCCGGCCGGCGAGAGCGCGCCGGGCGAGCGACCAGCCGAGCGCGAGGGCGATGAGCAGGGTGATCGAGGTGTCCTCGAGGAAGTCCACCGAGTCGGCGAACAGGGCCACCGAGCCGATGGACAGCGCCATCGACGCCTCACCGACGAAGCCGAGAAGATTCAGCCCGGCCACCACGAGCACCATGCGCCGCAGCGCGCCACGCGCCGGATCGCTCGTCCTCACGTCGGCCACCCGGCCATCCCACCACGCCGGCCGTCCCCACCACGCCGGCCATCCCACCACGCCGGTCGTGCGCTCCGGACCCGTCTCCGCCGTGTCCCGCCTGCACGATGGGCTGGCGTGCCCCTCCCGTGGATGCCGTCCGCGCACCTACGCTGGGAGGCGTGTCACCTTTCCTCCGCATCGTCATCGTCGTGGCACTGCTGGTGCTGCTCTGGTTCGTGGTCACGTCGGCGCTGCGCGGCCGGTCGAGTGGCCGCCTCTCGTTCACACCGGTCGCCGCGCTCTCTCCCCAGGCCAGAGCGGTCATCGACGACGCTATCGACCGCGGCGAGCTGCTGCCTGCGATCAAGCACTACCGCGCCGAGACCGGCGCCGGGCTCGCCGCCGCCAAGGCCGCGGTCGAGACGCATCGCGACACCCGCGCCCGGTAGGGCTCGCCTCACGACCCGACCACCGAGGACGTCGCCCGACAGCCGGCTTGACATCGGAAGCGCTTTTCCGGCATTCTGATGCCGTCCGGGCGTCGTCGCGCCGGACCGAGGGGGAGTACCCCACCCACCTCGCCGCGTCGACATTCCGAGCCATCCGGCTCCGGCGCGGCGGGCCACCCCGGCCTCGGGGAGGCCGGGGAAGACCCTCGTGACATCTTTCGTGATGAAGCGAGGTTCTCTCCGCCATGGACGTTCCGTTCTGGGCCTGGATCGCCGTGCTCGGCGTCATCCTGGCCATGCTCGCCCTCGACCTGTTCATGCACCGTGACGCGCACGTCATCTCCGTGCGTGAGGCCGCCGTGTGGTCCACGGTGTGGGTCGCCTTCGGGGTCGCCTTCGGCGCGCTGATCTGGTCGGTGTACGGCTCCGAGTTCGGCCAGCAGTACTTCGCCGGCTACCTCATCGAGAA
>JBOFBK010000503.1:0-1461 GCA_051645525.1 Dermatophilaceae bacterium
GCGAGACCGTCACCGAGGCGCGAGCAGGTGTCGGATACCTGCACACCGGCATCGAGAAGAACATGGAGTTCCGCACCTGGGTGCAGGGCGTCACGTTCTGCACCCGGATGGACTACCTCACGCCGATCTTCCAGGAGACCGCGTACTGCCTCTCCATCGAGCGGCTGCTCGGCATCACCGACCGCATCCCGGAGCGGGCCGACGTCATCCGGGTGATGATGATGGAGCTCACCCGCGTCAACTCCCACCTGGTCGCCCTCGGCACCGGCGGGATGGAGATGGGGGCCACCACGGTGATGACGGTCGGCTTCCGGGAGCGCGAGCGCATCCTGCGGGTGTTCGAGGCCATCGCCGGCCTGCGCATGAACATGGCCTACATCCGGCCAGGCGGGGTCGCGCAGGACGTGCCGCACGGCGCGATCGAGATGGTGTACAGCACGATCCGCGAGCTGCGCCGCGGCATCGGCGAGCTCGAGCTGCTGCTCAACGAGAACCCGCTGCTCAAGGGCCGCACCGTTGGCATCGGCTACCTCGATCTCACCGGCTGCGTCGCGCTCGGGGTCACCGGGCCGGTGCTGCGCTCCACCGGGCTGCCGCACGACCTGCGTAAGAGCGCCCCGTACTGCGGCTACGAGACCTACGACTTCGACGTGGTCACCCGCACCGGCTGCGACGCCTACGACCGGCTGCGCATCCGCATCGACGAGATGTACGAGTCGATGCGGATCGTCGAGCAGTGTCTCGAACGGCTGCGGCGCACCGAGGGCCAGCCGGTGATGGTCGAGGACAAGAAGATCGCCTGGCCGGCCCAGCTCTCGGTCGGCGGCGACGGCCAGGGCAACAGCCTCGAGCACATCCGCACCATCATGGGCACCTCCATGGAAGCGCTGATCCACCACTTCAAGCTCGTCACCGAGGGCTTCCGGGTGCCGCCCGGCCAGGCCTACGTGGCGGTCGAGTCGGCCAAGGGCGAGCTCGGCTGCCACACCGTCTCCGACGGCGGCACCCGCCCCTACCGGGCGCACTTCCGCGACCCGAGCTTCAACAACCTGCAGGCCGTGGCCGCGATGTGCGAGGGCGGCCAGGTCGCCGACGTCATCGTGGCGGTGGCCTCGATCGACCCCGTCATGGGAGGAGTCGACCGCTGATGGCCACCGACTTCGGGCTACAGACCGCCTCCGGCCACCTCACCGTGCCCGAGGAGTCCAAGGAGCCCTACCCCGCCGAGGTCGAGGCGCGCTTCCGCGCCGACGCGGCCGAGGTCATCGCCCGGTACCCGCAGAAGCGGTCGGCGCTGCTGCCGCTGCTGCACCTCGTGCAGTCGGTCGACGGGTACGTCACCGGGCGCGGCATCGACCTGTGCGCCGAGCTGCTCGACCTCAGCACCGCCGAGGTGTCCGGGGTGGCCACGTTCTACACCCAGTACAAGCGTCATCCGAACGGCGAGTACACCGTGGGCGT
>JBOFBK010000504.1:0-6708 GCA_051645525.1 Dermatophilaceae bacterium
CGGTCTCGATGACCTCGCCCGTCATCCGCGCCCGGAGGCCGAACTCGGTGCCGTCCTCGACGGCGCGCATGAACTCGTCGGTGACCCGCACCGAGTTGTTCGCGTTCTGGTACTGGACCGAGACGATGTCCTTGCCGCCGAGGTCCATGTCGAAGCCGGCGTCGCGCAGCGCGCGGATCTTGTCCTCCTCGCGCGCCTTGGTCTGCACGAACTCCTCGATGTCGGGGTGGTCGACGTCGAGGACGACCATCTTCGCCGCGCGCCGGGTGGCGCCGCCGGACTTGATGGTGCCCGCGGAGGCGTCGGCGCCGCGCATGAACGACACCGGGCCGGATGCCGTGCCGCCCGAGGACAGCAGCTCCTTGCTCGAACGGATCCGCGAGAGGGTCAGCCCCGCGCCCGAGCCGCCCTTGAAGATGAAACCTTCCTCCTTGTACCAGTTGAGGATCGAGTCCATCGAGTCGTCGACGGAGAGGATGAAGCAGTTGTGCACCCGGAGGCTGTCGGAGAGGTACTCACCGGACTCGGTCTGGATGTCGTAGACCTCCATCGCCCCGAGCTGCTCGACGCGGGCGATCTGCAGCTGCTTGACCGGCCCCGCTCCACGACCCGGCAGGTCGAACGACTTCTCGAGCTTGCCGGCCTTGACGGGGTCGATGAACCCGATCTCGTCGGCGAAGATGCGGCGGTCGCCGGCGTTCTGGATACGCAGCGTCCAACAGCCGTGCCGGTCGGGGCGCGGGTCCGCCTTGAAACCCACCCGGCTGAAGATGCCGAAGCGGTGCAGCAGCGACTGCATGCCGCGAATCAGCTTCTCGCCGATCATGTCGACCTCGACCACCGTGGAGACAGCACGAGCCGAGACGAACCCCTCGGCCTGGAAGATGCTGCGCAGGTACGCCGCCACCACGGGTAGCGGCGCCTCGAACAGCCGCTCGGGAACCTCCATCTCGGTGCCACGGGCACGTAGACCCCAGGACTCGACGAAGTCGGTGAGCCCGGTGCCGTACAGGCGCGTGCGTTGACCGTCGAGCTCCGTGCTGATGGTCTCGAACGACCGCACCTTACGGTGCGCGTCGGGGAACACGACATCGAGCGCGGCGTGCACCCAGTCGTACTCGGCACTGGTGACCGTCAGGGCCTCCATCGTCAGCGAGCGGTTGGTGCCCTCGTACTGGCCGACGAAGCCGTCGGACTGCATCCACCCCGCGAGCGCGGCCTCGGCGACCTCGACGGACTGGATCTCCTTCTCGCCGAACGAGGTACGGCGGTGCCACTCGAGGCTGTCGCCGGGTCGGAGCGTGCCGGCCTCGACGAACCGGCCGGTGCCCTGCCCGGTGCTCTTCCACACCAGGTGGTCGGCCGTCACGTCGAGCGCATGGCCGGCCTTGGTGTGCAGCCGCAGGACGTCCTTGATGCCGTTGGCCTTGACCGCGAGGATGCTCGTGACCCCGCTGGCGTCGTAGACCTTGGTGCCGACCGCGTTCGTCTCGACGAGCCGGCCGATCGGGATCTGGCCGGCCGGGGTGCTCACCAGCGCGTGGTACGGCTGGCACGCGCTCACCTGCTGGGGGCTCTTGGTGCCGACGTTGAACCAGACCGGGCTGTTGAAGCTGAACACCTGGTGCAGCAGGGCGTAGGTCAGCTCGTGCTCGAAGATCTCGGCGTCCTCGGGGGTGGCGAAGTACCCGTGGTCCTTGCCCGCCTTGACGTAGGTGAGCACCACCCGGTCGATCAGCTGCCGCAGCCCGGTCTCGCGCGCCGGCGTACCCACGGCGCCGCGGAAGTACTTCGTGGTGACGATGGTGGAGGCGTTGACCGACCAGAAGTCGGGGAACTCGACACCGCGCTGCTCGAAGATCGTCTCGCCGGTCTTCCAGTTCTGCTGCACGACGTCGCGGGTCTCCCAGGTGACCTCGTCGTAGGGGTGCACACCCGGGGTGGTGTAGATGCGCTCGACGGCAATCCCCTTGCCACGAGCGGACTTACGGGCACCTGCACGTGCTCCGGCGATCTCGGTCATCGATGTCCCTTCCTTCTGCCCACGGGGGGCGGTGTGACCCTGCTAGTGGTTCTACTCCTGAGGTCCGACAGCGGCCGGCGGGCGGCGGCTGCGGAGATGCGTGCAGTGGGTGAGCCGGGGCGGCTACGGGGGCGTGGCCGTGCGGGCACCGCGCTCGGCGAGGGCGGATGACGCCCGCCCGGGCCCCGGTGGGCGCGCGTCATCCGGCCCATCGCCCGACGCACCATCCGGCACGTCAGCGGAGCCGACGCCACCCGGTCCGGCGGCGTCGCGCTCGACGCGGAGCAAGGTGATGGCCGTCTCGAAGTCCTCGAGGGAGTCGAAGCCCTGGTAGACGCTGGCGAAGCGCAGGTAGGCCACCTCGTCGAGCTCGCGCAACGGCTCGAGCACCGCCAGCCCCACTTCATCCGCCTCGACCTCGGCCTGCCCGGTACTACGGATGCTCTCCTCGACCCGCTGGGCAAGAATCGCGAGGTCGTCCTCGGTGACCGGGCGGCCCTGGCACGCCTTGCGCACCCCGACCAGCACCTTGGCCCGGCTGAACGGCTCGGTGGCGCCGGAGCGCTTGACCACGCTCAGGCTCGCCGTCTCGACGGTGGTGAAGCGGCGGCCACACTCGGGGCACTGCCGGCGGCGGCGGATGGCGGAGCCGTCGTCGGTGGCGCGCGAGTCCATGACACGCGAGTCGGTGTGGCGGCAGAACGGGCAGTGCACGGCGGGTCGCGGCCTCTCCTCGTCGTGGGTGCTGTGGACGTCGCGGTGGACGGTGGTGTGAACAACCTGTGGATGACGGGTGTTTCGTGTGCACAAGATGTGGACGAACTACATCGGTGTAACCACCATATATGGCGTCCGCCGAGATGTGTGGCAGGACGACAGAACTCGCGCGTCCGGCGTGCCGGATGCCGCCCTCCCCCACGACGGCCCGCGCCGGATGACGCCCTCCCCCACGACGGCCCGCGCCGGATGACGCCCTCCCCACGACGGGCCGTGCCGGATGACGCCCGCGCCGACCGGGTGCAGGGGGCCGTGCGGCGACGCAGAGCCCGTGTCGAGCCGCCGGGGCTTCTCCGGCAGCCGGCATGTTTGGACCCTCTACCCAATGGTGGTCGCCGGGGCGAGTCTCCACGAGGCGTTGCGTCACTCCGTACCATCAACCGGATGCAGGGTGACGCCGTCTCCGACGCACACGCGACGTCATCCGTCGTCAGCGGTTCTCCGCTTCTCGACCGCCTGGCCGCACGGCCACGCCTCGTCGACGCGACGGTCGCTCTGCTCGTCTGGGCGAACGAGACCCCGTGGCGTGACCTCGTCGGCGACGGACCAGCCGGTCGCGCATGGGGCACCAGCGCCCTCGTCATCGTCGCCGCCGCGGCCTTGCTCAAACGCCGGCGACATCCGCTCGCCGTGCTGGTCGCGATCACCGCCATCGTGCTGGTGCTGCTCGGTCTCGGATGGCACGAGCCGGACAGCCTGAGCGTGCCAGGCCTGGTGGCTCTCTTCACGGTGGCCGGTCACGCACCTCGCGGTCGGCGCACCGGCAGCGTCGCGCTCGCCTGCGCCATGGTGCTCACCATGCCGCCCGGACCGTGGCTCGGCCGGTGGGACGCCGCAGCGGGGTTCGCCGCGGTCGCCGGCATCACGGTCGCTGCGGCGTGGGCGCTCCGCGGGCGGCGGGAACGTGCCGCTGCCGACCGAGCACGCGAGAGATCGCTGCTCGTCGAGCGACAGCAGCTCGCCCATGACGTCCATGCGCTCACCTCGACGCTGAGCGCAGTCGCGATCGGCGCAGAGGCGGTGACCGCGGCTCCTTCGCGCGGCTCCTCGTCGACGGCGTCCGCCTCGGCATCGGACGCCTGGCCGCGGGTCGCCGACTCCGCCCGAGACGCGCTCCTGCAAGTGAGCCACCTCGTCCATCGATTGAGCTCCTCCAGCACCGCCTCGTCACCGAGGGACGAGACTGCGTCGGGTCTGGAGCCTGCCCCTGGTCCGTCGCCCACCCGACGCCCGGCGCGGTCGCTCGACGATGTCGCCGCGCTGGCGGACCGGCTCCAGGCGGCGACCGGCGTCACGGTCGAGCTGCACCTCGCCGATGTGCCGGACCTCGCGGAGCCGCTCCCGCAGGAGGTGGCGGCAGCCGCCTACGCCGTGGTCGAGGAGGGGCTGGCCAACGTCATCCGGCATCGCGTCGACGCTCACGTCCAGGTGTCCGCGAAGCAGACCGAAACCGACGATGGCACCGTGCTGGCGGTCGACGTGGTCGACGACGGCGGGGCCCGAGCCCGCCCGCCGCGGCTTCCCCCGGGTGGTCACGGCCTGGCCGTCCTGCGACAGCGCGTCGAGCGGCTCGGTGGCACCCTGCACTCCGGGCCTCACTCGGACGGCGGTTTCCGGCTCAGTGTGCGACTGCCTGCTGAACCACGCACAGAGGCCACGCCGGCCAGGTCGACCGGGGCGCGGTCGGCGTCCGGCGCCGACTCGAGCCGGATGCCGCGCCGGCCCGTCGCCGCGCCCGCGCCACCCGAGGCGTGAGATGCGCACAGCGTCCCCGGCCGTGACGACCGTCCTCCTCGTCGAGGACCACCACGTCGTGCGCTCCGGCCTGCGCGCCGTCATCGACGCCGAGCCCGACCTGCACGTCGTCGCCGAGGCGGCCGGCGTCGTCGAGGCGCGAGCGGTCGCCGAGGTGGCCCGTCCCGAGGTGGCCGTCGTCGACCTCCTCCTCCCCGACGGCGACGGTATCGACCTGATCCGCGCGCTCCGCTCGGATGCAGCTGACGTGGCACCACTCGTGCTCGTGCTCACCGGCCAGGTGGGCGAGGAGCACGCCGTCGCCGCCATCCGATCCGGCGCTGCGGGGTACCTGTCGAAGTCGAGCTCGGCGGCCGAGGTCGTCGCCGCCATCCGGTCGGTCGCAGCCGGTTCGGCGGTCATCTCACCGGCCGTCCTCAGGGCGTTGGTCGGCCGGATGCCGGCCGACCAACCGGACCCCGACGTGCTGGTCCGCTGGCACCTGCTCAGCACGCGCGAACGCGAGGTGGTCGAGCTGGTGGTCGCCGGTGAGGACGACCGGCGCATCGCCAGGTCGCTGGGCCTCCAGGTGGGCACCGTGAAGACCCATGTGCATCGTGCGCTGCACAAGCTGGGTGTGCGCACGCGGGTCCAGGCCGTGGGCACGGTCCTCGGCATCCCCGCTGCCGACCGGGCGCGGCGGGCGAACGACGCTGGATGACGCCCGGCCGGCGTCTCCTCGATGGTGCAGCGGACCTCGGAACCACCGGCGCCGGCCGGCGATCAGCATGGGCCGGCGACCAGTGCCGAGTCGACAACGGTTGACGGCGATGTGAACCGACGCGCATCTCGCGGGTTGACTCCCTGCTGCCGAAGGGTTGGCCAGCGACCGGCACCCCGCCGGCAGGCCGAGACGAGGAGTGACACAGGTGATGGATGAGCGAACCGCGGCAGAGACGGAACCACCGACGCGGTCGGTCGCCGGGCCACGTCCGGCACGCAGCTGGTTGCGGCTCCTCGCTAGCCTCGTCCTCGTCGTCGTCGGCTTCGTCGCCATCAACCTCATGGCGTCGCCGCTGTTCGACCAGGAAGCCGGCTACAGCACCGGCCTGATCGGATCGGCCCTCGCGTACGCCATCGTCTACTGCGGCGGCATCCTCACCCTGGTGTGGCTCATCTGCCGGCTCATCGACCGAAGGGCACTGTCCGACACCGGCATCGTCGGGCCTCCCGCACGGGCAGGACGGCAACTGTTCGGCGGTGTGCTCGTCGGTGCCGCGATGCTCGGCGCCCTCTTCGGGATCCAGGTGATGCTCGGATTCGTCCGGGTCACCGACGTGCGGTGGGAGACCGCAGGCCTGCTCGCGGCGCTCGGTGGGGTCGCGGTGGTCGTCCTCGTCGAGGGTTCAGCCGGCTTCACCGAGGAGCTCGTCTTCCGCGGCTATCTGATGCGCTCTCTCGGCGAGCGCGTGCCCGTGTGGGTCACTGTGCTGCCAGTGACGCTGATCTTCGCCCTGCTGCACGGCAGCAACTCCGGTTTCGGGGTGGCCTGGGTGCTCGGCGCCCTGCTTCTCGGCACGTTCTTGATCGCGACGCGCCTGTGGAGCGGCGCGCTGTGGTTCGCGATCGGCTGGCACGCGGCATGGAACGTCATGCAGTACGGCGTGGTCGGCCTCGCCAACGTCGACGACCCTCCGGAGTACCGATACGCGCTGCTCGAGATCGAGCAGACCGGGCCGTCCGTCCTGGTCGGCGAGGGCACGTCGATCGAGGGGGGGCTGCTCGCGATCCTCGTGGTCGCCATAGCGCTCACCGCGCTGCTCTCCCGGCCCGAGGTCCGAGCGGCGCTCGGACGCCCTATGGCCGCGGCGAGCGACGCTCGTCGTTGACCCGGCTCGATGTCTCGCTCTCCCGCCGGCCGGGCTCCGCGATCAGTGCAGCAGCGACAGGCGCGTGTCGACCGCACCACGGTCGAACCGGGCGGGGTCCCAGCCGGGCGGCATCCAGTCGAGCAGCTCGGCGTGCTCCGGGTCGGCGGGATCGGCGAGTGCGTCGAGAAGGCCGTGGTAGCCGGGGACACCGCCGCAGTCCTCCGGCGGCGCCGCCCGCCGCCCGCCGGTGCAGCGCGGATACCGGGCGCCGGGTGCGGCATCCTCGACCGCCTCGACCTCGAT
>JBOFBK010000505.1:0-3021 GCA_051645525.1 Dermatophilaceae bacterium
CGGTGGGTGCTCGCCGACGCGTTCGACCGCGCCGCCCCCAGCTACGACGCGATGGTGGCCCTCTCTCCCGGGTACCACGACCAGCTGCGTCGCGCCGCCGACCTGCTCGTCGCTCGTGCACCGGCGACCGTCAACGGCGACCCGCTGCGGGCGCTCGACCTCGGCTGCGGGTCGGGTGCGTCGACCCGGGCCCTGCTCGGGGCGTGGGCTGCCGCACGGCCGGGCCCGATCGAGGTGGTCGGCGTCGACGCGTCCGACGGCATGGTGACCCAGGCCCGGGCGAAACCCTGGCCGGCGGGGGTCGACTTCGTCGTCGACGACGCCGTCGCCTATCTCGGCGCACTGCCCGACGCATCGGTCCAGGCGGTGCTCGCCTCGTACCTGCTGCGCAACGTGCCAGACCGCGACGCACTCGTCGGCGAGGTCGGCCGCGTCCTGCGACCCGGCGGCGTCCTCGTCGTGCACGACTACTCGGTGGCCGGCAACGCCATGGCCCGGGCCACGTGGGCCGCCGTGTGCCACGGCGTCGTCATGCCGCTCGCCGTCTGGAAGCGCTCCGACCTCCCTCTGCACCGCTACCTGTACACGAGCGTCCGCGACTTCGACTCGGTCGCGCGCATCGGCGAACGACTGGCCGCCACCGGCTTCACCGGCGTGCAGCACCTCGAGCACCCCGGATGGCAGCGCGGGTTGGTGCACTCGATCGCCGCCACACGTCCGTCATGACGCCGCTCCTCGCCGGCCCCGCACGGTGGCACCCCGGCCGCGACCGGCATGCCGTCTTCCATCCGCCACGTGCCCCAATCGGCACGGATGACGTTGCCCGCGAACCGAGTTCGCGGCACGTGGTCGTCGTGGGCGGCGGCATCGCCGGGCTCACCGCCGCGCTGGGACTGGCCGAACGCGGCATCCGGGTCACCGTGTTCGAGCGCGAGGAGCGGCTGGGCGGACGGGTGCGGTCGTGGCCGGTGACGCTCGGCGACGGCACGACCAGCCAGATGAGCCGCGGGTTCCACGCCTTCTTCCGGCAGTACTACAACCTCCGCGCGGTGCTGGGCCGCACCGACCCGGCCCTCGAACGGCTGCGGGCCCTCGACGACTACCCACTGGTGCGGCGTGGCGGCGCCGCCGACTCCTTCGCGCGCATCCCACGCACCCCCCCGGCCAACCTCGCGGCGTTCGTGGCCCGCAGCCCGAGCTTCGACCTGCGCGGGCTGGCGGGCGTCGACGTCGAGGCCGCGCTCGGCCTGCTCGATGTCGACTTCCCGGCCACGTTCCACGAGCTCGACGGGGTGAGCGCGGCCGACGTGCTCGACCGGCTGCGCTTCCCCGAGGCGGCCCGGCACCTCGCGCTCGAGGTGTTCGCGCGCAGCTTCTTCGCCGACCCGAGCGAGTTCTCCGGCGCCGAGCTGGTGGCGATGTTCCACATGTACTTCGTCGGCTCGGCCGAGGGGCTGCTGTTCGACGTGCCGCGCGACGACTACGACTCCGTGCTCTGGGCGCCGCTCGGGCGGCACCTCGCCGGGCTCGGCGTCGACGTGCGCGTAGGTCGCGAGGTCACCGGCGTCATCGATCGCGGCGACGGGCTCGTCATCCGGCACCGCCCGGCCGGGTCGTCCACCGCAATGGATGACGCCGGGCCTGGCTCCGCGCCGGGTGGCGTCGAGTCGCACGCCATGTCGGATGACGCCATGCCGGATGACGCCGCGCCGGCCGAGGAGATCGCCGCCGATGCCGTGGTGCTCGCGCTCGACCCGGTGGGCCTGCGGTCCGTGGTCGCCTCCTCGCCAGCACTCGGGGGAACGGGCGCCGACGGGGCCGACTGGCGACGGCGGGTGGGCGGCATCCGGTCGGCTCCGGCCTTCGCGGTGTGGCGGCTCTGGCTGTCCGGGAAGGTCGCGCCGCACCGGCCGCCGTTCCTCGGCACCAGCGGGTACGGACCGGTCGACAACGTGTCGGTGCTCGAGCTGTTCGAGGACCACGCCGCCCGCTGGTCGGCCGAGCACGGAGGCTCCGTGGTCGAGCTGCACGCCTACGCCGTGCCCGATGGGACGGGCCGGGGGCACCTCCCGCTTGCGGGGGCGAGCGAGCTGAAGGAGTCGATGCGGGCCGAGCTGCACCGGCTCTACCCCGAGACCGCCGCGCTGTCCGTGGTCGACGAGGTGTGGCTGGTCCAGCGTGACTGCGTGCTCGTCGGGCTGGAGCCGTGGGCCTCGCGGCCCGGTGTCGGGACGCCCGACCCGCGGGTGGTGCTCGCCGGCGACGCGGTGCGCTGCGACCTGCCGGTGGCCCTGATGGAGCGAGCGGCGACCACCGGCTGGCAGGCCGCCGACCGGCTGCTCACCGGCTGGGGGCTGCCCGGGCACGGGGTGTGGTCCGTGCCGATGCGGTCGCGGCTGGGCAACGTGCCGCGGATGGCGCGCCGCGGCATCCGCGCCTACCGGCGAGCGGTGGCGAGTCGCTGACCCTGCCTCCGTCCGACCTCGCTCGAGTCCGGCTGTCGCCGGGTGGCGCTACGCTAGTAATTGAGAAAGAAGGAGCCATGGTCACCGCGGACGACATCCAGTTCACGCATCACATCGAGCCACTCGACGCTGCGGCCTTCTTCGTACGCGCCGACCACCTGCGCGACGAGCCGGACGTCACGCCGATGAAGCTCCAGAAGCTTCTCTACCTCGCGCAAGCCAACTACTTGGCCGCCACTGGTGAGCGCCTGTTCGACGCTGACGTCGAGGCGTTCGAGCATGGCCCGGCCGTGTACTCCGTTTGGCAGGCGTACAACGGCACGCAGATCATCGACCCGAACACACCGGCCGGCACTGATGCCCGTCCGCTTCCCGCAGACATCGAAGCGTTTCTCGGGGCCGTCTGGACGCGTTACCAGGACTGGACCGCTAGCGCACTTCGTCACCTCAGTCATCGCCAGGCACCGTGGCGTGAGCACTATGTCGAACGGGCGTTCCGTCATCCCATCCCTGATGACGCCATGACGGCGTACTTCCGGCACCAGGTTCCCGCAGG
>JBOFBK010000506.1:0-11225 GCA_051645525.1 Dermatophilaceae bacterium
CTTGGCGCAGGTCAGCGCCCTCGACGCGATGCTCGCCGGGCGCGGCACCGAGCTCGACCACGTGCTCGAGCTGAAGGTCGACGACGACGTCGTCGTCGACCGGCTGCTCCGCCGTGCCGAGGTCGAGGGCCGCGCCGACGACGGCGAGGACGTCATCCGAGAGCGCATGGCGATCTACCACCGCGAGACCAAGCCGTTGTCCGACACCTACCGCGAGCGGGGGCTGCTCGTCGAGGTGCCCGGTGTCGGCGAGGTCGACGAGGTGACCCAGCGCGTCATCGACGCCATCGTCTGAGTCGCCCCGGACCATGGGACTCTTCAGCCGCGAGCGGATCGAGGGGCGCACCCCCGAGCAGCTCGCCCGCATGCGCACCGCCGGCCTGCTCGTCGCCCGCGCGCTCGACGTCGTGCAGGAGGCGGTCCGCCCTGGTGTCACGACCCTCGAGCTCGACGCCCTCGCCGAGGCCTGCATCCGCGACGCCGGCGGCATCCCCAACTTCCAGCTCGTCCCTGGATACCGCCACACGTTGTGCGTGTCGGTGAACGAGGAGATCGTGCACGGCATCCCCGGCGAGCGGGTGCTGCAGGAGGGTGACCTCGTCTCGGTCGACTGCGGCGCGGAGGTCGCCGGCTGGAACGGCGACGCCGCCCGCACCCTCGTCGTCGGCGACCCGGCCACCGCCCGCCCCGAGGACCTCGAACTCAGCGAGGACACCGAGGCCGCGCTGTGGGCGGGTATCGCGGCGCTGCGGGTCGGCCGCGGCCTCCACGACGTCGGCGCCGCCGTCGAGGACGCCCTCGCCACCGCCGGCGCCCGCCGCGGCCGGGAGTACGGCATCGTCGAGGACTACGTCGGCCACGGCATCGGCACCTCGATGCACATGGACCCGCAGGTCCCCAACTACCGCGTGAGCGGCCGCGGCCCGCGGGTCGTCGAGGGCACGACCGTCTGCATCGAGCCGATGGTCACCCTCGGCGCCCAGGACAACACCGTGCTCGAGGACGACTGGACCGTCGTCACCCGTGACGGCTCCCGGGCCGCCCACTGGGAGCACGCCGTCGCGGTGACCTCCGCCGGCATCTGCGTGCTCACCGCCCACGACGGCGGGGCCGCCCGGCTCGCCGACCTCGGCGCGCCGGTCGCCACCATCGACCCGGCCTGAACGCCTGCGCGGCGGCATCGCATCAGGTGTGCGCGAGGTCTCGGCCCGTCCTGGTGACACCTCGACGTACCGCACTAGGGTTGATGGCGGCACACGAGGAGGAGGGCGGATGACGCAGGCGTCGCTCGACCGGGAGGGCGGGCCGCTCCCGCTCGCCGAGGGCTTCCCCCCGCACTCCGCCGAGGACTGGCAGCGGCTGGTTGCCACGGTGCTCGCCACGCGTCGGCCGGATGACGACCCGCCGGCTCCCGAGGCCGCGGTCGCCTCGCTGCGCACCGCCGTCGAGGGCGGTCTCACCGTGGAGCCGCTGTATCTGCGGCCCGCGGACCACCGCCCGCTCGGTGTCCCCGGGCGGATGCCGTTCACTCGCGGCCGGGTGCTGCGCGATCCCGGCCTGCCGTGGCACGTGCGGCAGCGGCACGACGACCCCGACGCCGCGCGGAGCCGGGCCGCGGTGTTCGACGACCTCGAGAACGGGGTCACCTCGGTGTGGGTGCACATGGGCGAGGACGGCGTGGCGCTCGGGGACCTGCCCGAGGTGCTCGCCGACGTGCGGCTCGACCTCGCACCCGTCGTGGTCTCCTCGCACACCGACCAGCCGGGAGCCGTCCACGCGCTGCTCGCCCATGCCGGCGACCGGGAGGTCGCCGGGCTGCACCTCGGCCTGGACCCGGTCGGCGCCGCGCTCCGCCTCGGCGCCGGCCCCGACCTGGAGCCGCTGGCCGGGCTGGTCGGCGCTGCTGCGTCCCGCCCGTCGTGCCGCGCCCTGTGCGTCGACACCACGGTGCTCCATGACGCCGGCGCGAGCGAGGTCGACGCGCTCGCCGTCGGCCTCGCCACCGCCGTCACCTACCTGCGCCACCTCGCGTCGCACGACCTGGCCCCGGCGACCACGTTCGGCGGGCTGGAGTGGCGCGTCCCTGCCACCGCCGACCAGTTCCTCACCGCGGCGACCCTGCGCGCCCTGCGCCGGGTCTGGGCCCGGGTCGGCGAGGCCTGTGGCGTGCCCGAGGCCGACCGCGGCGCCCTCACCCACGCGGTCACGAGCCTGCGGATGACGACCCGCGAGGACCCCTTCACCAACGTGCTGCGCACCACGGTCGCGGTGTTCGGCGCCTCGGTGGGCGGCGCCGACGCGATCACCGTCCTCCCGCACGACACGGCATCCGGCCTGCCGGAGAGGTTCTCCCTCAGGCTCGCCCGCAACACCCAGATCCTCCTCGCCGAGGAGGCGGGCGTCGGACGGGTCGGCGACCCCGGCGGCGGCTCGTGGTACCTCGAGGCGCTCACCGACCACCTCGCCCACGCGGTGTGGCAGCGCTTCCAGGAGGTCGAGCGGGCCGGCGGTGTGCAACGCGCGCTCGCCGACGGTGTCCTGCACGAGTGGGTCGCCGCCGCGAATGCCGAGCGAGACCGGGCGGTCGCGACGCGTCGCCGCCCGGTCGTCGGCACGTCGACCTTCCCCGACCTCGGCCAGGCGCCGCCCGAGCGGCGACCGCGTGCCGTCATCCGCGCCGGGGAGCGAGCCCTCGCGCCGCGTCGGGAGACCGAGGCCTTCGAGCGGCTCCGCGCCCGGGCGCGGGCCGCGGCCGAGCCGCCCGCGGCCGTCGTGCGCACACTCGGCTCCGCCCGCGACCACGGGCCGCGGCAGACCTTCATCGAGAACACGCTCGCGGCGGGCGGCATCCGGGTGGTCGAATCGGGTTCTCCCGTCGCGGTGCTCGCGTCCAGCACCAGGCTCTACGCCGAGCAGGGCGCGGATGCCGTGGCGCACCTCCGCACGGAGGGTGCGAATCACGTGCTCCTCGCCGGGCGGGCGAGCGAGCTCGGCGACGCCGCGGGAGCCGTCGACGGCGAGGTGTACGCGGGGAGCGACGTGGTCGGCATCCTCGAGGACCTGCTCGACCGGCTCGGTGCACCGGCGGCCGGAGGCACCCCATGAGCGCGCTGCCCGACTTCACCGCCCTTGACCTCGGCGACGGCCGGCCCGAGGGCCGCAGCCCGGAGCCTGCGGGCACGCCCTGGCTGACGCCGGAGGGGATCGAGGTCGCGCCGCTGTACACCGAGGCCCACCTCGACGGGCTCGACTTCCTCGACACGGTGCCCGGTGCCCCGCCGTACCTGCGCGGCCCGTACCCGACGATGTACACGACCCGGCCGTGGACGATCCGCCAGTACGCCGGCTTCTCGACGGCCGAGGAGAGCAACGCCTTCTACCGGCGGGGCCTCGCGGCGGGGCAGAAGGGCCTCTCGGTCGCGTTCGACCTCGCCACTCACCGCGGCTACGACTCCGACCACCCGCGGGTCACCGGCGACGTCGGGATGGCGGGCGTCGCGATCGACTCGATCCTCGACATGCGCACCCTCTTCGACGGC
Organism: Dermatophilaceae bacterium; assembly: GCA_051645525.1. Taxonomy (GTDB): domain Bacteria; phylum Actinomycetota; class Actinomycetes; order Actinomycetales; family Dermatophilaceae; genus JBOFLG01. The sequence continues at coordinate 3,540 of JBOFBK010000506.1, forward strand.
ATCCCGCTGGACCGGATGTCGGTGTCGATGACGATGAACGGCGCGGTGGTCCCGGTGCTCGCGCTCTACGTCGTCGCGGCCGAGGAGCAGGGCGTCGCGCCGGAGCAGCTCACGGGGACCATCCAGAACGACATCCTCAAGGAGTTCATGGTCCGCAACACCTACATCTACCCGCCCGAGCAGTCGATGCGGATCGTCAGCGACATCTTCGCGTTCACCAGCCGCCGGATGCCGCGGTTCAACTCGATCTCGATCTCCGGCTACCACATGCAGGAGGCCGGGGCGACGCAGGACCTCGAGCTCGCCTACACCCTCGCCGACGGTGTCGAGTACCTCCGGGCCGGCAAGGCGGTGGAGCTGGACGTCGACTCCTTCGCGCCCCGGCTGTCCTTCTTCTGGGCGGTCGGCATGAACGTCTTCATGGAGGTCGCGAAGCTGCGGGCGGCCCGCCTGCTCTGGGCGCGGCTCGTGCGTGAGCAAGGAGCGCGCAACCCAAAGTCGCTCTCGCTGCGCACCCACTGCCAGACCTCGGGCTGGTCGCTGACCGCCCAGGACGTCTTCAACAACGTCGTGCGCACCTGCGCCGAGGCGATGGCGGCGACGCAGGCGCACACCCAGAGCCTGCACACCAACGCCCTCGACGAGGCGATCGCGCTGCCGACCGACTTCTCGGCGCGCATCGCCCGCAACACCCAGCTCGTGCTCCAGCAGGAGTCCGGCACGACCCGCACCATCGACCCGTGGGGTGGGTCGGCGTACGTCGAGCGGCTCACCCACGACCTCGCCCGGCGTGCGCTGCACCACCTGAGCGAGGTCGAGGCCGCCGGTGGCATGGCGAAGGCGATCGAGGCCGGCATCCCGAAGATGCGCATCGAGGAGGCCGCCGCTCGCACCCAGGCCCGCATCGACTCTGGGCAGCAGCCGGTGGTCGGGGTCAACCGGTACGTCGCCGAGGCGGACGAGCCGATCGAGGTGCGGGCGGTCGACAACGCCGCGGTGCTGGCCAGCCAGGTCGCCAAGCTCGAGCGGCTGCGTGCCGAGCGCGACCAGGCCGCGTGCCAGGGGGCGCTGGCCGCCATGACCGATGCCGCCCGCGCCGGTTCGGACGGGACCCTCGCCACCAACCTGCTCGCCCGCGCGGTCGACGCCGCCCGGGCCGGCGCGACGGTGGGGGAGATGTCGGCCGCGATGGAGGAGGTCTTCGGCCGCTACACCGCGCAGATCCGTACCATCGGCGGCGTGTACGGGGCGGCGGCCGGTGAGGACGAGACGGTCCGCGCGGCCCAGCACGCCGTCGAGGCTTTCGCCGAGGAGGAGGGCCGGCGGCCGCGGATCCTCGTCGCCAAGATGGGCCAGGACGGCCACGACCGCGGGCAGAAGGTCATCGCCACCGCGTTCGCCGACCTCGGCTTCGACGTCGACGTCGGTCCGCTGTTCCAGACACCCGACGAGGTGGCCCGCCAGGCCGTGGAGGCCGACGTGCACGTCGTCGGGGTGAGCTCGCTCGCCGCCGGCCACCTCACCCTCGTCCCGGCGCTGCGGGTGGCTCTGGACGACCTCGGCCGTCCCGACATCGTCGTCGTCGTCGGCGGCGTCGTCCCCGAGCAGGACTTCGCCGCGCTGCGCGAGGCCGGCGCCCACGCGATCTACCCGCCGGGCACGGTGATCAGCCGGGCCGCGGTCGACCTCGTGCGCGACCTGCGCGAGCGCCTCGGGTGAGGTCGCCCGACGTCGCCGACCTGCTCGCGGGGGTGCGGGACGGCTCGCGGCCCCACGTCGCACGGGCGATCACCCTGCTGGAGTCGACCCGCGCCGACCACCGCGAGCTCGCCGCGGAGCTGCTCGCCGGGGTGGCCGACCGCACGGGAGGGTCGGTGCGGGTCGGCGTCTCGGGTGTGCCCGGGGCGGGCAAGTCGACCTTCATCGACGCGCTGGGGGTGCGGCTCGTCGAGCAGGGCCACCGGGTCGCGGTCGTCGCGGTCGACCCGACCTCGCGGCGCACCGGCGGCTCGATCCTCGGCGACCGCACCCGGATGGCGCGGCTGGCGGCATCCGGGAACGCGTTCGTGCGGCCTAGCCCGTCGGGGCATCAGCTCGGCGGGGTGGCCCGGGCGACCCGCGAGTCGATGCTCGTGCTCGAGGCCGCCGGGTACGACGTCGTCGTCGTCGAGACCGTGGGCGTGGGCCAGAACGAGGTGGCCGTCTCGGAGATGGTCGACACGTTCCTGCTGCTCACCTTGGCCCGGGCCGGGGACCAGCTGCAGGGGATCAAGCGGGGCGTCCTCGAACTCGCCGACGTCATCGCCGTGAACAAGGCCGACGGCGACGGCGAGGGCCCGGCGCGAGTGGCCGCACGCGAGCTGTCCGGTGCCCTGCGGCTGATGATGCCGGGGCCGGGCGTGCGGCGACCGCCGGTGCTGACCTGCTCGGCCCTCACCGGCACCGGTCTGGAGGAGGTGTGGGCGGCGGTGCTCGAGCACCGCGAGTCGCTGGTGTTGGAGGGGTCGCTGGAGTCGCGGCGGGCGCGCCAGCAGCAGGACTGGATGTGGGCAATGGTCGATGCGCACCTCACCGACGCCGTGCGCAGCGCGCCGGCCGTTCGGGAGCAGCGGGCGCAGATCGAGTCGGCCGTGCGCGAGGGCCGGCTCAGCGCTGTTGACGGGGCCGCCCGCATCCTCGGCCTGCTCGGCCTGTGACCGGGGCCGGTCAGCCGAGCGCCGGGGTGCGCCACCCGGGCGGCGCCACGCCGTGGCGGCGGGCGAGGCGCAGCAGCACGGCCGTGACCAGCGCGGTTGCCACGACGCCCATGGCCGCCGAGAGCGCCGACCCCTGGCTCGCGCCGTCGACGTAGGACTGCTCGAGCCCGCCGAGCAGCGCACCCTGGGACATCAACAGCACGTTGTTGACGACGTGCAGCGCGATTGCGGCCTCCAGGCCACCGGTGCGCCAGGCGAGCCAGCAGCCGGCGACGGCGAACGACCCGAGCTCGACGATGATCCATAGGTCGGCCGAGCCGTGCGCCGCGGCGAACGCGGCCGTCGACAGGCAGGTGGTCACCACCAGCGCGACGACCGGGGAGCGGATCCAGGCGCCGACGCCCTGCACGAGACCGCCACGGAAGGCGACCTCCTCACCCGCCGCCTGGAGAGGGGTCGTGAGCAGGGTGATGACGAGCAGCGCGACCCAGTGGTCGGGCCGGTCCAGCACCTCCTGGTCGAACACCACCCAGTACACCGCCAGAAAGGTCGCCCACAGGGGGGTGAGGACGAGCAGGCACCACCCGAGCCAGCCCCACCGCAGCCGCCCCGCCACGGAGAGCACCCGCCACGGACTGCGCCGGAAGCCGGCCCAGACCCCGACCAGCGTCGCCGGGATGAGCGCGGCGAGGACGAGGTTCCCCAGGAGCGTCGTCCACGGGTCGGCCGGGTCCTCCCAGTCGGCGTCCACCCCGAGAACACCCAGCACGGCGTCGGCGGCGAAGAGCACGGCGACGCCGAAGAGGAGCACAGCGACCGCCACGACGAGTGCGACGAGCGGCCGCCACCACCGGTGGCGTGGGCCCCGCAGCTGGTGCACGGAGGAGCGCGGCTCGCGCTCCATCGCCTCCAGCGCCGCGGCGGCGAGCCGGCGCTCCTGCTGCCGACGGTGTGCGGCCCGGTGCCGTGCCTGCGCGACGAACCACGACGGTGGCTCGTCGGTGGAGGTGAGGATGGGGGTGCCGCTCCGGTGCGCCTGCCATGCTGCATCGCGCAGCCGCTCGCCCTCGGGGCCTTGTGGCAAGTCGATCAGCCACACCGCGTCGAACCCGCCGAGGCGATTCGCGTCGGCCTCGGTGGAGAAGACGGGCCACCACTCGAGGTCAGCCGCCGCACCCACCGAGCGGGCACGCGCGCGGTCGACGGCGACCCGGGACTCGACGTGGCCGGGGTCGCCCACAGCAGCGATGCGCACGGTCATGACGGCCAGTCTCCTCTGCCCCGAGGGCAACGGCATCAGCCGGCGAGCCAACTGCCGTACGACCATGGTCTGCCGTGCTCGGCGGCTGTCAGCTGGGCGCCGGGTCGTCAGAAGTCGCCGGGGTCGACCCGCGAGAGTCCGGGAACCTCGACGAATCGGCGATCCGTCGTGACGATGTCGTCGAAGCCGCGCAGGAGCGCGGTGGCCGCAATGACGGCGTCGCGACCTCGTGCTCGGTGCCGTTCGACGAGCTCGAGCGCCCGGTCGAGCACGTCGTCATCCAGTGCGTGCACGACACCGAGGCCCCGTACGGCTCTGGTCTGGTCGACCGCGAGCCGCCGTTCGCCCACCCGCATGCGATGGAACAGGAACTCCTGCACGCTCTCGGCGCTGAGGTGGATGACGGCCCGACGCTCCTCGGCCGCCTCCAGTACGCGACGGCAGGAGGCCCGGTTCGGGCCGGGCCCGCCGACGGCATGCAGCAGCACACTGGTGTCGATGAAGACCGCCCGGGTCACGAGCGGAGCATCTCGTCGACCTCGCGCTCGCGTGCCGTCAGGACGTCGTCCCAGGGCTCGGCGGTTGTGCGGTCGTCGTCGGCGCTCGCCAGCAGCCACCGGGCTGCGGTCGCCCGCCGTTCGGCATCAGGCCGCCCAGCGGCGAAGTGCTCGTCGATGGCGACCCGCACCACCGCGGCCACGGAGGAACCGTTGCTGCGAGCCTCCGCCTCGAGCCGGTCGTAGCGTGCCGCGTCGAGAAGCACGTGGAGGCGTCGTTCGAGGGTGCTCATGGGTCCAGCCTAGTGCACCTGCGCATGCACCTGCGCAGCCCCGGATGCCCAGGGCTCCAGGGTGGTCGTCATGCCTGGTGGATTTCGTGCCCGGGTGCCCGGTCCCCTACCATTGACCGTCGGTCACGTGTGCGTTCGCACGGGTACAGACCCTGCGACAGCAGCACGGGGCCGATTTCCATGGGTCGCCCGACGTCATCGATGGGCTGCCCACCAACGGATTGAGAGGGTATGGCCAAGAAGGACGGCGTCATCGAGATCGAGGGCACGATCGTCGAGGCTCTCCCGAACGCGATGTTCCGGGTCGAGCTCACCAACGGTCACAAGGTTCTCGCGCACATCTCGGGCAAGATGCGCCAGCACTACATCCGGATCCTTCCTGAGGACCGTGTGGTGGTGGAGCTCAGCCCCTACGACCTGACCCGCGGCCGCATCGTCTTCCGCTACCGCTAGCCCCAACCGATTTCAGACAGCAAAGGCGACATGAAGGTTCAGCCGAGCGTCAAGAAGATCTGTGACAAGTGCAAGGTGATCCGCCGTAACGGGCGGGTCATGGTGATCTGCGAGAACCTGCGCCACAAGCAGCGCCAGGGCTGACGAGAGTCGGACGCAGCACCGCTCCGGTCACGGAGCCGCACAGGCCACGGGCCTTCCGCGCGACAAGAGAAGCACGCAGCACCCGACCCCCGACGGGCCACCTGGAACAGGCAGGTGGGCGCGGGACGTCACCCCCGGCACGGAGGCCGGGGACCGGACCAGGATGGGCCGGACCGGTGCTGCACCAGACCTCCGGCCATCAACAGACAAGGAACCATCCCCACATGGCACGTCTCATGGGCGTCGACCTCCCGCGCGACAAGCGCGCCGCGGTCGCGCTGACCTACATCTTCGGAGTCGGGAAGACCAGCGCACAGCAGGCGCTCGCCGCCACCGGCGTCAGCCCCGACACCCGCGTCAAGGACCTCGTCGACGACGAGCTGGTCAAGCTTCGCGACTGGATCGAGGAGAACCTTCGGGTCGAGGGTGACCTCCGCCGCGAGGTCGCGTCCGACATCCGCCGCAAGGTCGAGATCGGCTCGTACGAAGGCCTCCGCCACCGCCGCGGCCTCCCCGTTCGCGGCCAGCGCACGAAGACCAACGCGCGTACCCGCAAGGGCCCCAAGCGCACCGTGGCCGGCAAGAAGAAGGCCGGCAAGTAACGCACGGGGGCTCCGCCCCCGTGTACCCCGGAACTGCTCGGAGCTCGCTTCGCTCGCGCGTCCTGCTGTTCCGGATGACGCCGGGTCGCTTCGCTCCCGCGTCGTCCGGGCTCGCTTCGCGAGCGGGCCGCCTTCTCCGCAACGTCCAAAAACTCCGTAGGAAAGAGAATCCATGCCTCCCAAGGGCCGTCAGGCTACGGGCGCCAAGAAGGTGCGCCGCAAGGAGAAGAAGAACGTCGCCGTGGGTCAAGCCCACATCAAGAGCACGTTCAACAACACGATCATCTCGATCACCGACCCGACCGGTGCCGTCATCTCCTGGGCCTCCGCCGGCCAGGTCGGCTTCAAGGGGTCGCGGAAGTCCACGCCGTTCGCGGCGCAGACCGCCGCCGAGGCCGCCGCGCGCCGCGCGATGGAGCACGGCATGCGCAAGGTCGACGTCTTCGTCAAGGGTCCGGGGTCCGGTCGCGAGACCGCAATCCGCTCGCTGACCGCCGCCGGCCTCGAGGTCGGCTCGATCCAGGACGTCACCCCGAGCCCGCACAACGGCGTCCGCCCGCCCAAGCGCCGTCGCGTCTGAGCGCGCGCCGAGACTTCGCGAAAGGTACGTAGACAGACATGGCCCGCTACACCGGACCCATCACCAAGAAGTCCCGCCGGCTCAAGACCGACCTCGTCGGCGGCGACAAGAACTTCGACCTCCGCCCGTTCCCGCCCGGCCAGCACGGCCGGCGCCGGATCCAGGAGAAGGAGTACCTCACCCAGCTGCAGGAGAAGCAGAAGGCCCGCTTCACCTACGGCGTCATGGAGAAGCAGTTCCGCCGCTACTACAAGGAGGCGGCCAACCGCCCCGGCAAGACCGGCGAGAACATCCTCACCATCCTCGAGTCCCGCCTCGACAACGTCGTGTACCGCGCCGGCCTGGCTCGCACCCGCCGCCACGCACGCCAGCTCGTGACGCACGGCCACTTCGAGGTGAACGGCGTGCGCGTCGACGTCCCCAGCTACCGCGTCGAGCAGTACGACATCATCACGGTCCGCAAGCAGTCGGTGGAGTCGTTCCCGATGCAGCTCGCCCGCGAGACGTTCGGCGAGCGGCCGGTGCCGGCCTGGATGCAGGTCGTCCCGGGTACCCTGCAGATCCTCATCCACCAGCTGCCCACCCGGGCCCAGATCGACACCGTGCTCACCGAGCAGCTGATCGTCGAGTACTACTCCAAGAACTAGTCGGGGCTCTGCCCCGACGGCCCCGGAAGGCTACGAGCTCGCTGCGCTCGCGCTGTCTCGATGTTCCGGGAAACGCAGGGTCGCTTCGCTCCCGCGTTTCCCGGGCTCGCTTCGCGAGCGGGTTGGACCTCAAGCGTTCTGGGTCGGCTCCGCTACAGACAGAGGTGGCGGCGCCTGCTGGATGCTCGTCATCCAGAATCACGAGGCGTCATATAGCGGTCGCCCGTGGGAAGGAAGAATCACCGTGCTGATCGCACAGCGTCCGGTCCTCACCGAGGACGTCGTTTCCGAGGCTCGGAGCCGTTTCGCCATCGAGCCACTGGAGCCGGGCTTCGGCTACACCCTCGGCAACTCCCTACGTCGCACCCTGCTCTCGAGCATCCCGGGTGCCGCGGTCACGAGCATCCGCATCGACGGTGTGCTCCACGAGTTCTCCACGATCCCCGGGGTCAAGGAGGACGTCACCGAGATCATCCTCAACATCAAGGGCCTGGTCGTCTCCAGCGAGAACGA
>JBOFBK010000507.1:0-2392 GCA_051645525.1 Dermatophilaceae bacterium
TCGGTGGGTCGACGAGTGCATGAGGGACTCCTCGCGGGCGGTTCCGGTGGGATCAGTGGTGCCACCGATGTCCCTGCGCCGCGGTGTCGTCGTCGAGGGTAGCCGCGCGTCGCGGGCGGCGTCCTGCGTTTCGGCCGAGCGCCCGTCGAGGCGCTCGAACTGCCCGTCAATACGCTGGCGTCGCGCTCACCGTGGTGGGCACGATGGCGGTCGTGACCCTCGACCGTCCCGCGCTGCTCCGCGCCTACGACGACCAGCTGCGCACCGACGCCGAGACGCCGAGTGCGCTCGCCGTCGCCCGGCTCGGTCCGCTGCGGCTCGTGACGTTCGCCGGCGGTCGGGGGTTCGTGACCTACCGCGACCTCGGCGGGGCGGGCGCTGCCGTCATCCGGTCATGGGTGGGGGATGCGGTCGAGCACTTTGCTTCCATGCCGGACATCACCCAGGTGGAGTGGAAGACGCGCGGGCACGACGAGGCGCCGGGGCTTCATCCAGCGTTGCTGGCGCACGGGTTCCGGCCCGACGACGAGGAGTCGGTGATGATCGGGCCGGCGGCGGCGTTGGTCGCCGACGTGCCGTTGCCTCCTGAAGTCACCCTGCGCCGCATCACCGAGCCGGATGATGTGCACGCCATGGAGGCGATGGCCGGTCAGGTCTTCGGTGACGCCCTGTCGCACTCACACGCGAACGCGGAGGCGCTCCTCCGCCGGCTGACGAGCGACGACGGGATGCAGCTCTGGGTCGCCGAGGCGGAGGGGTGGATCGTCAGCTGCGGGCGTCTCGAACCGGTGCCCGGCACCGACGTCGCTGGAATCTGGGGTGGGGCGACACGGCCCGAGTGGCGCGGCCGGGGCATCTACCGGGCGCTCACCTCGGCCCGTGCACGGTCGGCGCTCGCGCTGGGAAAGACGTTGATGCACAGCGACTCCACCGAGTACTCGCGGCCGATCCTGGAGCGCGCCGGGCTGGTGAGGGTGACGACGACGACACCGTACGAGTGGCGTCGTCGGGGTGGGTGAGATCACGTCGTCGATCTGGCAGCAGGATGCTCCACCTGCGTGGGCCGACGACCCAGGACGTCGACCGGACGGCGCACGTAGGATCGCGCATGGTCGGCCCTCGGCCACGGCGCCGGGTCACCACACGCCCCTCGGTCATGTTCGTGGGCTCCCTGCAGGAGGAGAGACGACTGATGTCCCACATGCCACCCTCGCCACCCGGCCGGCCCGGCCCGCCGCCGGCCGACCCGTACCCGACCGCTCCGTTGCCGGCCGTCCCGCCGCCGAGCGGCGGCTTCGACGGTCCGCCGCACCCGGATGGCCGCCCACCCGGCGGCGCCGCGGCATCCGGCACCGACTCGCTGGCGGTGCTGGCGCTGGTGTTCAGCGTCATCCCCACGGTCGTCGTCGGAGCGGGCCTGGCCATCGCCTCGCTGGTGCGCATCCGCCGCACCCGGGAGCGCGGGCGAGGTCTGGCGATCGCGGCGCTGGCCATCTCGTGCGCGTGGGCCGTGGTGCTGTCCGGAGCGCTCGTCCTGGCCGTGGTCACGGTGAGCAGCTCCGAGGATGCCGCCACGCTGCAGCGTGCCGCCGTGGCCCAGGTGCGCAAGGACTATCCGGCGGCGGAGGTCGGCGCGGCTCGCTGCTCGGGCGAGCTGTCCTGGCGTTCGGGGTCGACGGTGTCGTGCACGGTCGACGTGGGCGACGACTCGCTGCCGATGACGGTGCGCCGGCCGGAGACCGCCGGCGACTACAGCGTCACCGCCGAGGCTGCGGTGGTCGACCTGCGCAAGGTCGAGAGCGACTTCGCCGCGCCGGTGGCCGAGGCGGCGACGACCGATGTCGAGATCGCCTGCCCCGAGCAGAAGACCGTCGTGCGGGCTGCCGGCGACACCTTCACCTGCGAGGTGACCGCCGAGTTCGGGGCGACCACCGAGCTCACCGTGACGATGCGCGACGACGGAGAGCTCGACTGGCGGCTGGCCTCGGCGGAGGCGCTCGTCGGGGGTGGCTGGGTCGACCTCACCGAGATCGAGCGTGGCGACTGCGGCATCAAGGACGACTCTCGCCTCGACGACGGCATGGTCTGGGCGATCAACTGCGCGCGCCCGCACGACTGGGAGGTCTTCGAGGTGAGGAGCCTGGCCGCCGGTCCGTGGCCCGGTGACGACTCGGTGAGCGAGGCCGCCAACGAGATCTGCTTCGACGCCTTCCCCACCTACACCGGCGAGGCCTTCGACGACTCGGCGCTCGACGGCGGCTTCTACTGGCCGGGCCAGGAGGCGTGGGAGGGCGGCGATCGCAGCGTGCAGTGCTACCTGTACGACCCACAGCGGGAGACCGGTCGTGCCCTCACCGGCTCGGTGGCGAAGAAGCCGGCCGGCACCACCTGA
>JBOFBK010000508.1:0-2011 GCA_051645525.1 Dermatophilaceae bacterium
CCGAGCGGTTCGAGCTGGGCACCCTCCCCTACGAGCTCCTGGCCGGCGCCACCGCCGCGGTCGACGTCATCGCCTCGCTCTCCGACCTCGACGCCCACGGCAGCCTGGGCTCACCCGGCGACCCCAGCACCCGCCGCGAGCGGGTGCTGGCCGGGATGACGCAGGTGGCCGAGCACGAGCGCTCCCTGCTCGCCACGCTCGAGCCACCGCTGCGCGCCATGCCGGGCATCCGCGTCTACTCGAACGCACGATCACGCACTCCCACACTGCTGTTCACTGTCGACGGCCTAGCCCTGCGGCATGTCTACTCCGGCCTCGCCGAGCGTGGCGTGAACGCGCCAGCCGGTACCTTCTACGCGCTCGAGTGCTCCCGACACCTCGGCCTGGGCGACACCGGCGGCGTGCGCCTGGGCATCGCTCCATACACCTCGTCATCCGACGTCGAGCGCCTCCTGACCGCCCTCGACGACATCGTCTCCACCGGAAAGGGTTGAGCATCAATGGCATCCGAGAACACTGGCGCTGTGCTCGTCACAGGCTGCTCCACCGGCATCGGCCGGGCAACCGTCGAGACGCTGCTGGCGCACGGCCACACCGTGTGGGCGAGCGCCCGGCGCGTCGACACGCTGACCGACCTCCAGGCGCGCGGGGCCCGCACCGTGGCGCTCGACGTCACCGACGAGCGGTCGATGGCCGACGCCGTGACGCAGGTCGAGGCCGAGCACGGCGCGGTGGGCGCCCTGGTCAACAACGCCGGCTACGGCGAGTACGGCGCCGTCGAAGAGGTCGAGATGGACCAGGTACGCCGCATGTTCGAGACCAACGTCTTCGGTCTCGCGCGCATGTGCCAGCTCGTGCTCCCGGGCATGCGGCGGGCCGGGCGCGGTCGCATCGTCAACATCAGCTCGATGGGTGGGCGGATGACGTTCCCGCTCGGCGGGTACTACCACGCCACGAAGTACGCGGTCGAGGCGATCAGCGACGCGCTGCGCCAGGAGGTGCGCGAGTTCGACATCCGGGTCGTCGTGGTCGAACCGGGCGTCACGAGAAGCAACTTCGAGGCCACCATCGGCGAGTCGGACGCGATGGGCGCGGATGCCGCTCACTCGCCGTACGAGAAGATGCGCCGCTCGATCGCGGAGGTCAACTCCGCGTCCTATGCCAACCAACGCATGTCGGCGTCGTCCGAGAGCGTCGCCGAGGCCATCGTCAAGGCGGTGGAGGCAGCCAACCCGCGGGCCCGTTACCTCCTCACCCCCGCGGCCAAGGCGCTGGTGGCGACCCGGACGCTCGGCGGTACCCGGCTCTGGGACAGCGTCATCCGGCGTCAATACCGCCTCTGAACGCGCCGGTAGCCACGTGGTCACCACCCTCGCGCCACTGGCGGCACCGGTCGACCCGGTCGACGCGCTGCGCCGAGTCGCCTTCCTCCTCGAACGCTCGCTCGCGGGCAGCTACCGGGTCGAGGCGTTCCGGAAGGCCGTCACGGTGCTGCGCGAGCTGCCGGAGGAGGAGGTACGCGAGCGGGCCGAGGCCGGCACGCTGCAGGAGCTTCCCGGCATCGGGAAGGCGACGAGCGGGGTCGTCGCCGAGGCGGTGGCCGGGGAGCTGCCGGCCTACCTCGCGAGCCTGCAGGCGTCATCCGGCGGCCCGCTGGAGGAGGACGGCGGCGAGCTGTACGCGGCGATCCGCGGCGACTGCCACCTGCACTCGGACTGGAGCGACGGCGGCTCGCCGATCGAGGAGATGGTGCTCACCGGCGCCGAGCTCGACCACGACTGGATGGTGCTCACCGACCACAGCCCGTCGCTGCGGGTCGCGAACGGGCTGTCGGTGGAGCGTCTGACCAAGCAGCTGGCGGTCGTCGACGCCGTGAACCGCTCGCTCGGTGACCACCTGCGGCTGCTCACGGGCATCGAGGTCGACATCCGCGACGACGGCTCGCTCGACCAGACCGACGCCATGCTCGCCCGGCTCGACCTCGTGACGGCCTCGGTGCACTCGAAGCTGA
>JBOFBK010000509.1:0-1513 GCA_051645525.1 Dermatophilaceae bacterium
CGAGGGCCTGCTCGCGCCCGCCGACCTCCGGGATGCCGAGAACCGGCTGCATGCGCTCGCCGCCGCCTGGGTCGAAGTACAGCCGACGCCGGCGGGGCGAGCGCTGTCGGTGCGTCTGCTCCACACCCACCCGCTGCGAGCGGCGGACAGCCTGCAGCTCGCCGCTGCGCTCATCGCCGCCGACCAGGCCTTCGATGATCTCGAGTTCGTCTGCCTGGACAGCAGGCTCGGCGACGCCGCGCAGCGGGAAGGTCTGCGGCTGGCCGCCATCGCCGGCTGAGCAAGGCCGGTCGCCGCCAGCGCCGCCCACTGCTCGCGCACCCAGGCGTCCGTGGTGGGACCCGGGAGGAGCTCGACGTGGCGCACCTCGTCAGCCGGCGAGCGATACCGCGCTCCTGCCAACCGGCACGGCCACCGGCTGTCAACGATTGCCAAGGGTGCCGTGGGGGCGTGGTCACTACCGTCCGTGTATCACGGGTGCCCGCGTGCCGCGGTGCCCGCGCCCGACGCAGGAAGGTGACCCCGATGCCCCTCGGACTCGGATGGAAGGTCAAGGGCGACGGCCGGTCGCTCGCCCCCGGCGAGGTGGTCGCGCCCGACGAGCGGCTCTCGTGGGGCCGCACGGTCGGGCTCGGCGCCCAGCACGTCGTCGCGATGTTCGGCGCCACGTTCGTCTTCCCGCTCATCATGGGCCTGAACGCCCAGCTCGCCATCATGATGAGCGGCATCGCGACGATCGTGTTCCTCCTCATCGTCCAGGGCAAGGTGCCGAGCTACCTCGGCACATCGGCCTCGTTCGTCGGCGGTGTGGCAGCGATCCGGGCGAGCGGCGGCGACTCCCGCGAGGTCACAGGCGCCATCCTCGTCGCCGGCCTGGCGCTGGTCGCCGTCGGCGTGGCGATCCACGACCTCGGGTCGGCGGTGCTGCACCGGGTGCTGCCGCCGGTGGTCACGGGTGCGGTGGTCATGCTCATCGGGTTCAACCTCGCGCCGGTCGTGGCCGGCATCTACTGGCCGCAGGACCAGTGGGTGGCCATCGCGACGATGCTCTTCACCATCGTCTGCGCGGTGGCCTTCCGCGGGTTCATCGGGCGCATCGCGGTGTTCCTCGCACTGGTCTTCGGCACCGCGCTGTCCTGGCTGCTCGACCGCTTCACCACCGTCACCAGCGTGCTCCCCGGCCAGAACCTCCGGGACAGCGCCGGTCAGGCCTGCACCCCGGAGGGCCCGTTCTGCCAGGCCACGGCGTTCGCCCACGAGCGCTGGAACACCGCCGGAGTCGGCGACGCGGCCTGGTTCGGCTTCCCGTCGCAGACCACGGTCGCGGCCGACGGCGCCGAGGTGGTCGGCTGGCACCTCCCGACGTTCTCGGTTGCGGCCATCCTGCTCGTCCTCCCCGCCGTCATCGCCCTCGTCGCCGAGAACGCCGGGCACGTCAAGGCGGTCGGCGAGATGACCGGCCACGACCTCGACCCGGTCATGGGCCGGGCCATCGCCGCCGACGGCGTCGGCA
>JBOFBK010000510.1:0-12075 GCA_051645525.1 Dermatophilaceae bacterium
CGTGCGCGCTAGCGACCCGGTGTCACGAGAACGACCCGGTTCTCAGCAGCCGACACCCGCGCGGCGTCGATGACGGCGAGGGTGTGCACCGCGTCCCACGGGTCGACGGGCATGGCCTGCTGTGGGTCCGGACTGCCGAGGGCGGTGACGACCGCTCGATAGAAGTCCGCCTGCTCCCCCGGCATCCGTGGCACGGCCTCACGCTCCATCCCGCGGTAGAGCCAGCCGCAGTGGTCCGGGTCGAGGTCCCGCTGAGCGTCCCACACGTGCGCCTCGGCCTCGAAGTCGGCAACCACATATGCGGCCGACGTGCCGAGCAGGCGCACCCGCGGCCCGGGGGCGCCGGCCACCGAAGTCGCGCCGAGATGCGAGACGACACCCGATCCGTGCCGGCACAACAGGAACGCCTCGTCCTCGGCGGGCGAGGTGTGTGCCGCCACGGTCGCCGCGACCGAGGCGACCGGCCCGAACAGCTGCACCGCGGCATCCACGAGGTGGCTGTGCAGGTCGAGCAGGATGCCGCCGCCGTCGTCCGGCGGCGCGTTCTCACGCCACCGGCCTTTCGACACGGGTCGCCATCTCTCCCAGCGCATCTCGTACCGGAACGGCTCGCCGACGAGCCGGTCGCGCACGACCCGGGCGGTGGTGCGGTGGTCGGGGTCGAAGCGGCGGTTCTGGAACACGGTCAGCGCGACACGCCGGGCTGCGGCGTGCCGGACGACATCGGCCGCCGTGGCGGCGTCGACCGCAAGCGGCTTGTCGACGACACATGCCAGACCGGCGTCGGCGACGACCCGGGCTTGTGCGGCGTGTCCTCCGCTCGGCGTCGCGAGGACGACGAGGTCGAGCACCGGGCGGAGGCCGAGGAGGTCCTCCAGGCGCGGTACGACCCGTACGTGCGGGATGTCGGCGCGAGCGGCCTCGGCACGCCCGGCGTCGGCCGTCGACACCGCCACCACCTCGCATCCGGCCTGGGCGAGCAGCGGCGCATGGATGCCCCGACCGGCCGAGCCGTACCCGGCGAGCGCGACACGCGTCATCCGGCCTGGTCACCTCGCGCCAGAGCAGGATCCGGCCGACGGTCGGCCTGGAGTCGCAGTGGCCACCAGGTGCGGCGCCCGAGGTCGTAGGCGAACGCCGGCACGAGCAGCGAGCGCACGACGAAGGTGTCGAGCAGCACGCCGAACCCGACGATGAAGGCGATCTGGACCAGGAACACCAGCGGCAGCACGGACAGCGCCGAGAAGGTGGCGGCCAGCACGATGCCGGCGCTGGTGATGACGCCACCGGTGACCGCGAGGCCGACGAGGATGCCGGGACGCGTCCCTCGGGTGAGCGATTCCTCGCGCACCCGGGTCATGAGGAAGATCGAGTAGTCGATACCGAGCGCGACGAGGAACACGAACCCGTACAGCGGGATCGCCGGGTCGCTGCCGGCGAAACCGAACCCGACGTCGAACACCACGGCAGCGACACCGATGGTGGCCGCGAACGACACGACGTTCGCCACCACCAGCACCAGCGGCGCGACCACCGACCGGAGCAGCACGCAGAGCACGAGGAAGATCACCAGCAGGATGGTGGGCACGATGACGCGCAGGTCGCGGGCGCTGGCGTCGAGCACGTCGAGGTTGATGGCCGCATTGCCGCCCACGACCGCGTCGGTGCTCACCGCGTCGAGCGACTCCCGGAGCCGCTCGACGGTGCGCTCCGCCTCGGCGCTGTCGCTGGCGCCGGTGGTGGTGGCCTGGATCAGCGTGCGCCCCTCGACGACGGGTGTGGCCGGGGCCGGCTGGCCGGGCACAGGGGGCGCGAGCCCGAGGTACGCCGTCTCGACGCCCTCGTCGGCGCTGACGACCTGGAGCGCGGCCTGCGCCTCGGCCTCGGGCACGACCACCTGCAGTGGGTCGGCGGCGCCGGCCGGGAAGTGGTCGGACACCGCCCGCTGCGCGTCGACCGACTCGACGTCGGTGAGGAAGGTGTCCTGCACGGAGACGCCCTCGGCCTCGAACGTCGGCGCGAACGCGCCGAACCCGAGCAGGATCGCGAGCGTGACCACCCAGGTGCGGCGCGGACGACGCCCGACGACGCCGGCCACCCGGCCCCAGATCGACCGGGTGCCGATGACGTCCTCGGCGTGGACGTGGTCGAGACGCGGCGCGAACGGCCAGAACGACGTGCGCCCCACGAGCACGAGCACCGCGGGCAGGAAGGTGAGCGACGCCACCAGCGCTCCCCCGACGCCGAGCGCCCCGACCGGGCCCAGGCCCGCGGTGCTCTGCAGGTCGGCGAGCAGCAGGCAGAGCAGACCGAGGATGACGGTCGCCGCCGACGCGACGATGGGCTCGACCGCGCCCCGCCAGGCTCGCCGCATCGCCACCCAGGAGCTCGGCTCGTCGTGCAGCTCCTCACGGAACCTGCTGACCAGCAGGAGCGCGTAGTCGGTGGCGGCACCGACGACGAGGATGAACATGATCCCCTGGCTCTGCCCGGACAGCTCGATGACGTCGTTCTTCGCCAGCTGGTAGACGACCACCGACGCCAGGCCCAGCCCGAACAGGGAGGTCGCGAGCACCGCGAGCGGCAGGATCGGACTGCGGTAGACGATGAGCAGGATGACGAGGACCACGGCGAGCGCGACGCCGAGCAGGATGCCGTCGATGCCGCCGAACGCCTCGGAGAAGTCGGCCAGCAGACCTCCGAGCCCGCCCACGTAGGCCCCCGCGGCGACCCCGTCGAACGAGGAGTCCGCGGCGGCACGCACCGCCTCGGTGATGACGACGAGCGGCGCCTGTTCCTCGACCACCTCGCTCGCCGCCCGTTCCTGGACCGGCACCACGAGGAGCAGTGCCTCGCCGTCGGCGCTCGGTGTCGGCACCAGCGGGCCGCTCTCGGCCAGATAGTCGCCCACCGTGACGCCGGGGCCGAGGTCGGGCAGGGCCAGACCGGAGAGGTCGGCGGCGAGCCGCTCGGCAGCGACCAGCCCGGACTGGTCGAGCCGGCCGCCGCCGGTGGCCTCCACGACGACCACGAGAGGCAGGGTGTCCTCGTCGGAGAACTCGGCGACCGCCTCGGAGACCTCGGTGGACTCGGCCTCCTCCGGCAGGAAGTTCGCGTTGTCGTTGGTCTGCACCTCGGACAGCCGACCGGTGTACTGCCCGCCCAGGCCGCCGACCGCGAACCAGCCCGTCACCACCAGGGCCGCCACGAGCAGCACCAGCCGTGGACGGCGTCCCGGCGCGTGGCGGCCGTCCCGGCCGAGGTCGCCGTCACCCGGCTCCTCCCCACCAGCCTGGTCGGCCGCGCCGGCGCGGTCGGCGTCATCCGGGATGCGAGCATCGCTCATGACGGGTCAGCCTAGGAGCACGCACCGACGCCGCGTCATCCGCAACGCCCAGATCCCCGAACACCCGGCGCCCGTCGCGTCACCCGGCCCGCGACCACGGCATCCGACCCGATGCGATCGGTCGTACCGTGGAGGACATGCGGATGGTGCACTTGGGTTTCGCGCCCGACCTCGTCGACTACCACGAGGCGTGGCAGGCGCAGCGCGACGTGCACGCGCAGGTCGTCGCCGGCGAGCTCGACGACACCGTGCTCCTGCTCGAGCACGCCGCCGTCTACACCGCCGGGAAGCGCACCGAGGCCCATGAGCGGCCCACGGACGGCACGCCGGTCGTCGACGTCGACCGCGGCGGCAAGATCACCTGGCACGGGCCGGGCCAGCTCGTCGGCTATCCGGTCGTGCGCCTGCCCGAGGTGCCGATCGATGTCGTCGCCCACGTGCGCCGCCTCGAGGAGGTCATGATCCGGGCCTGCCGCGAGTTCGGCGTCGAGACCGTGCGGGTCGACGGGCGCAGCGGCGTGTGGGTGCTCGCCGACGACCGTGGCCCCGACCGCAAGCTCGGCGCGATCGGGGTGCGGGTGAGCCGGCGGGTGACGATGCACGGCTTCGCGCTCAACTGCGACGCCGACCTGTCGTGGGCCGACGCGATCGTCCCGTGCGGGATCGCCGACGCGGGGGTCTCCTCGCTCACCGCCGAGGCCGGGCGCACCGTCACCGTCGCCGACGTGCTGCCCTACGCCGAGAAGCACCTCGTCGACGTCCTCGCCCGACCTGCCACGTACGCTGGATGACGTGACCATCGCACCGGAGGGACGCCGCCTGCTGCGCGTCGAGGCGCGCAACGCGCAGACCCCGATCGAGCGCAAGCCCGAGTGGATCCGGACCACCGCACGGATGGGTCCGGAGTACACGCAGATCGCCTCGATGGTCAAGGGCCAGGGCTTGCACACGGTCTGCCAGGAGGCCGGCTGCCCCAACATCTTCGAGTGCTGGGAGGACCGCGAGGCCACCTTCCTCATCGGCGGCGACACCTGCACCCGCCGCTGCGACTTCTGCGACATCTCCACCGGCCGCCCGCAGCCGCTCGACCTCGGTGAGCCGCTCCGGGTGGCGGAGTCGGTGCGCACCATGGGCCTGCGCTACGCGACCGTCACGGGGGTGGCGCGCGACGACCAGCCCGACGGCGCGGCATCCCTGTACGCCGAGACGATCCGGCAGATCCACGCCCTCAACCCGAGCACCGGCGTCGAGATCCTGCCGCCTGACTTCGGCGCCCGGCCCGAGCTCGTCGGGCAGGTTTTCGACGCCCGCCCCGAGGTGTTCGCGCACAACCTCGAGACGGTGCCGCGCATCTTCCGGCGGATCCGGCCGGCGTTCACGTACGAGAAGTCGCTGCGCGTGCTGTCGATGGCGCGCGAGGCCGGGCTCGTGACCAAGTCCAACCTCATCCTCGGCATGGGCGAGGAGGACCACGAGGTCGAGGGCGCGATCCGCGACCTCCACGACGCCGGCTGCGACATCCTCACCATCACCCAGTACCTGCGCCCCTCCCCGAACCACCATCCGATCGACCGGTGGGTCACGCCGGAGGAGTTCGTGCACTGGTCGGAGGTCGCCGAGGCCACCGGCTTCAAGGGCGTCATGGCCGGCCCGCTGGTGCGCAGCTCGTATCGCGCCGGCCGGCTGTGGGCCACGGCGATGCGCCGCTGGGGCCGCGAGGTGCCGGCCCACCTCGCGCACCTCGCCGGCGCGGATGCCGCCCCGGCTCGCCAGGAGGCCGCGGCGTTGGTGGCCCGCTCCGAGCGCGCCGTATCCTGATCGCCTGACCCGCTCGTCCGTCGTCGCGCGGGTGTCCGCCGCCAGCCAGGAGCCTGACCGACCCGTGTCCGAACAGTCCGCGAAGAAGCCCGGCCGTCTCGCCGAGATCCGACAGGCGTACCGCGCCATCCGCAGCCTGGATCGCCGCCTCGGGTGGTGGATGCTGCTCTCCGCCGTCCTCACCGCCGGAGCGCTGGTCGGTGTCGGTGCCCTGCTCGGCAGCCCGTGGGTGTTCTACTTCGCCATCCTCGCCGTGCCGTCGGCGCTGCTCGCCGCGACCATCGTCATGAACCGACGTGGCAACCGGGCGATGTACTCCGCCCTCGACGGGCAGGCCGGCGCCACCGGTGCAGCACTGTCCGGCCTGGGCCGGCGCGGCTGGTACGTGTCACAGGAGCCGGTGGCCGTCGAGGGCGCCCGCGGCGTCAAGGCCACCGACCTCGCCGGCGCCGCCATGGTGTTCCGGGCTCTCGGCCGGCCCGGTGTGGTGCTGATCGGCGAAGGGCCGGCGGCTCGAGTCCAGAAGCTGCTCCGGCAGGAGGAGAAGAAGATCGCCCGGGTCGCTCCCGGGGTGCCGGTGCACCTCTGGGTCGCCGGTGACGGTGCCGACCAGGTGCCGGTGCGCAAGCTCTCCTGGCGCCTCACCCGGTTGAAGCCGGTGCTCAGCAAGGCCGAGACGTCGGTGGTGAACAAGCGGTTGAAGTCGCTCGGGGGCGTGCGACCGCCGGTGCCGAAGGGCATGGACCCGATGAGAGCCCGCCCCGACCGTAAGGCGCTGCGCGGCAAGTGAGTTCCTCGGACAGCAAATGCTGTCCGGACCGTCTCGGGCGGCGGCAGGTGGTCTCCGTCTGCGCCGCCCGGGGTGCCGACCGCGCGACATCCCGCACCCTCGGCACCCTGCCCGCCCCGGTGCCCACCGCCCGGGGTGCCGACCGCGCGACATCCCTCGCCCTGGGAGCCCCGCGCCCCCTCCCAGACGGCCGGGAGCATCGCGTCATCCGCCGCCGGCGAGGTGGACGATGCGGGTGCCCGCCGCGATGTCGTGGAGGCTACGGCCGTCGCGGCCGGTGAGGATCGCCGGCACGAACAGGCACAACAGCACGGTGCGCACGAGCACCTGGAGCGGGAAGCGTCCGGGCCGCACCTGCCACACCTGCAGCCCGAACAGCCGGTGCCCGATCGTCGAGCCGACGGTGGAGACGAGGACGAGGTTGACGAGCGCGAAGAGCGCCAGCGGGGCGAACGCCCCGGCCCCCTGGCCCGAGTCGATGCGCACCAGGCCGATGACGACGAGCTGGCAGAGCAGCCAGTCCACGAGCACGGCGCCCGCGCGGCGCAGCAACGAGGCGTTCGGCGGGGAGATCGGCGCGGCAGGGTCGTCGGCGTCGGGTCCGGGCACGACGCCACTGTAGGTGGCGCCGCGCCGGATGCCGCAGGCGCGCCGGTCGTCATCCGGCCGGAGATGACGGGCGGCGTCCAGCGCCGTGAGACGGGGGTCCACGAGTCGGGCGCGTCGTCCCACGGATTGGTACGTTGACCTGCGTTACACCGGCGAAACACCCGGGTCATGGTCGAGAAACCGCTCGACCCTACGGTCGTCGGCAATGCTCCCCGGGCTGCGCACCAGCCCCGCACCGAACCAGGAGGTTCAGCGTGTTCAGCTCTGCTGACGAGGTTCTCGCCTTCATCGAGGCCGAGGACGTGAAGTTCGTCGACATCCGGTTCTGCGACCTGCCGGGCATCATGCAGCACTTCAACGTGCCCGCGTCGACCGTCGACCAGGACTTCTTCATCAACGGCCAGATGTTCGACGGATCCTCGATCCGTGGCTTCCAGGCCATTCACGAGTCGGACATGAAGCTGATCCCCGACCCCACCACGGCCTATGTCGACCCGTTCCGCGACGAGAAGACCCTCGTCGTGAACTTCTCGATCGTCGACCCGTTCACCGGTGAGCCGTATGCACGGGACCCGCGCAACATCGCCGCGAAGGCGGAGGCGCACCTGAGGTCCACGGGCATCGCCGACACCGCGTACTTCGGCGCCGAGGCGGAGTTCTACATCTTCGACGACGTGCGGTTCGAGACCAAGCAGAACGCGGGTTACTACTTCATCGACTCGGTCGAGGCGGCATGGAACACCGGCCGCGCCGAGGAGGGCGGTAACCGCGGCTACAAGACCCGCTACAAGGGCGGCTACTTCCCGGTGCCGCCGGTCGACCACTTCGCCGACACCCGGGACAAGATCTGCCTCGGCCTGGCCGACGTCGGCATCACCGTCGAGCGCAGCCACCACGAGGTGGGCACCGCCGGCCAGCAGGAGATCAACTTCCGGTTCAACACCCTGCTCGGCGCCGGCGACGACATCATGAAGTTCAAGTACGTCGTCAAGAACACCGTCTGGGGCACCGGCAAGACCGCGACGTTCATGCCGAAGCCGATCTTCGGCGACAACGGCTCGGGCATGCACACCCACCAGTCGCTGTGGAAGGACGGCTCGCCGCTGTTCTACGACGAGCGCGGCTACGGTGGCCTCTCCGACACCGCCCGCTGGTACATCGGCGGCCTGCTCAAGCACGCTCCGGCGCTGCTGGCGTTCACCAACCCGACGGTGAACAGCTACCACCGCCTCGTGCCGGGCTACGAGGCACCGGTCAACCTGGTCTACTCGGCCCGCAACCGCTCCGCGTGCGTGCGCATCCCGATCACCGGCGACAACCCGAAGGCCAAGCGCATCGAGTTCCGGGTGCCCGACCCGTCGTCGAACCCGTACCTGTGCTTCGCAGCGCAGCTGATGGCCGGCCTGGACGGCATCCGCAACCGCATTGAGCCGCCGGAGCCGGTCGACAAGGACCTCTACGAGCTGCCGCCCGAGGAGCACGAGGCGATCGGCCAGGTACCCGGCTCGCTTCCCGAGGTGCTCGACGCGCTCGAGGCCGACCACGAGTTCCTCCTCGAGGGCGACGTGTTCACCGCCGACCTCTTCGCGGCCTGGGTCGACTGGAAGCGCAAGAACGAGGTCGACCCGATCCGCTTCCGCCCGCACCCGCACGAGTTCGAGATGTACTTCGACATCTGAGCCAGCCTGGGCCTCACCACGACCGGCGGGGCGCATCCGGATGACGGGTGCGCCCCGCCGACGTGCTGAGTGAGTCCATGCCGGTTCGTTGGGCTGCAATCCTTCGGTGGGTGCTCGCGACGACGGGCAGGTGACGAGTGTGGTCGCCCGGTCGTCGGACCGGCCCGCCGCATGACCGGGCCGTTGGCCCCGTAGGAACGCCGAGCTCGGCGTACTCCAGCCTGCGCGGGCCCTCGCCTGTGACGAGGAACGGTCGTCGCCTTTGCTTTACAGAATACGTCCGCTACGGGACATTATCTGTCATGGCCGACGAGTTCCTCACGATCAAGGAGACCGCAAGCATCCTGGGAGTGTCTGCTCGTCATGCTCGCCGACTTGCCGGTTCCGGCGCGGTCACCCCGATTGCCCGCGGCTTGGTCGACCGTGGCTCTGTCGACCGCTACCTCCACTCCCAGCGTCAGGGTCGAACGCGCGCCTGGGCGGAGCACACCGCTTGGGGTGCCGTCGCGATCCTGTCTGGCCGCGATGCCGAGTGGCTGGGCGCCACCCAGGCCTCCCGGCTGCGAGCGGCGTTGCGTCAGATCAGTGATGCCGACGACTTCCTCACCCGGATGCGGGGCCGTGCCTGGATTCGCACCTACGAGGCACACCGCGCGGCGCTCCCCCACCTCCGCGAGCTGATCGTCTCGACCGACCTCCGGCTGCTCGGAGTCACTGATGCGGTCGACGACCGCGTCGACGGCTACCTCTCCGACGCCGACCATGACGACGTGGTCCGCACTCTCGGCCTGCGGGCCGACGCGGGCGGGACTGTCGTGCTGCGCACCACCGGGTTCGACGTCGACCGGGTCCGAGAACTCGTCGCCACCACGACTGTCGCCGCCTTGGACGCGGCAGCCGACACCGACCCTCGGCTGCGGGGCGTCGGCCGCCGGGCGCTCAGCGAGCTACTTGAGGCGTATCGATGAACGTCGAGCGCCCCACGATCGAGGTCACCTCCGCCCCCGGTGGCTGGCCGGCTCCATGGCCCAGTGTCGCGGAGCTCGCTGACGCCCTGCCCGCTGGAAGCTGGACGCTCGTGGGCGGGCTGATGACCCAGCTCCACACGATCCATCACGGACTCGGCATCGTCCGGCCGACCAACGACGTCGACATCGTGCTGCACATCGAGACCCGGCGGGGCATACCCGAGGCGGTGGCCACCGCCCTCGAAGGCGTCGGCTACCGATTCCGGCCCGGCATCGACAGGCGCAACGACACCGCGCACCGGTTCGTGCGCGGCACCTCCGCGGTCGACCTGGTCGCGGGCGATGAGGACCAGGTCGACGTACTGATCGCCGACCACCCGGCACCCCGAGTGATCGAGAAGCTGCGCGAGATGGTCCGCATCGAGGGCGGCACCCAGGCATTGCGCCGGACCGTGAACGCGCGGCTGGCGATCAGATCCGGCACCGTCGCGACGATCTCGGTGCCCCGTCCCTTCGGAGCGCTGATCCTCAAGGCCGCCGCCTACACGACCGACTCTCGCGATCGTGAGCGTCACCTCTTCGACGCCGCCGCACTGCTCGCCAGCATCGACGACCCGTTCGCCGAACGCGACGAGCTCACCGGGTCGGACCGTCGTCGCATCGCCACTCTCGTCGCGCGTCTCGACGCCACCCACCCGGCCTGGCGGGCGCTGCCCGAGGATCACCGCATCCAGGCCCGACTGACCCTCGACCTGCTCGCCAACTCCGAGCCGATGAGGTGATCCACCTCGTTGGTCGGTCGAGCGAGCCGTAGCGGATCTCGTCGAGATCCATCCGGTGCGCCCGGTTCGCGCTGTGTTTGCACAACAGGCGTACGCTCGGTCCATGGCTACGACAACTGATGCCGACCGTCGCAAGGCCGCACGTCTGGCGATGCGACTCACCCCGGACCAGGACGCGTTGATCCGGGACGCGGCCGCCGTCACCGGTCAGTCGCTGACCGAGTTCGTCACCATGGCAGCGGTCTCGCGTGCCGAGGACACTCTCGCCGATCGATATGTGTTCCGGCTCGATGCCGCGGCGTGGGCCGAGTTCTCCGCGATCCTCGATCGGCCCGCTCGGCAGGTCCCGGAGCTGGCCGCACTCCTCAGCGAGCGGGCGCCCTGGGACCAGGACTAGTGAACGCCCAGCAACCGCGCCCGATCGACGCTACCGACGACACCGCAGGCTTCGACTCCGGAGAGCCCTCGCTGGGCCGTTACTTGGCGAATCGCGCTCTCACCAACCACCTTGCCGGACACGCACGCTGCTACGTCTGCGTGGACGACGGCACCGACACGGTCCTGGGTTACTACACGCTGTCAGCGGTGGCGGTCGAGCATGCCGCGCTCCCGGGAAGGGTGCGCCGCAACGCGCCCGACCCGGTGCCTGCTGTTCTCCTGGGCCGTCTCGCCATCGCCACGAAGTGCCAAGGTGCCGGGCTCGGGCGGCTCCTTGTGCGCGACGCGATCTTGTCGACGCTCGCTGCTGCCGACCGCGTCGGCGTGCGGATGATGCTCGTGCACGCCCTCCACGAGCGGGCCGCCGGCTTCTACCGGTCGTTGGGTTTCGCACCGTCGCCGACCGACCCGTTGCATCTGTATCTCCTGCTCGCCGACGCCCGCAGGTCGCTCGGGCCCTAACCCCGGGTCGACGCGGGGCGATTAGTCGACCGGCCCTGACCACGGTCACCGCGTCAATCGGCTGAGTTGCCGGCGCCGGGAGGGGTCTGCACCGACTTGTTCGGCCCGGGCCAGGACAAGCAGGACTTCCTGGTGTTCGACTTCTGCGGCAACCTCGAGTACTTCAGCCAGAACCTTCCCGGCTCACCGGGTCAGGTCCAGCAGCCCCTCTTAGCGCCTGTTCGAGGGCTCGGCTCGGCCTGGTGAGCACGCTCGGTGCGAGCGAGCCCGACTTGCGAGCCTCCACCGCCGCGACGCTTCGCGAGATCGTCGCCGGGATGAACCTCGACAACTTCGTCGTCCGACCACACCGCAGAGCCGTCGAGAAGTACGCCAGCGCCGACGCCCGGCGGGAATTGGCGCCGGCGGACTCCGAAGCGCTGCTCGGGCTCGCCGGGCTGCCCTCCTCGGTGCGTGACGACGACGAGGACGCCAAACGCTTCGACCTGCTCATCCTGCGCCGCCAGCTCGCTCAGCTCGACGGTGACGCCGCCCTGGCCGAACGACTGCGTGACACCACCCAGCAGATCGCCGCGGCGCTCCTCGGAAAGACCGCCATTCCGAGCGTCGCCGAGCAGGCCGTGCTCCTCGAAGCGGTCGCCGGCGACGACTGGTGGATCGACGTCACCCTGCCCATGCTCGAACTCGCGCGACGCCGCATCCGCGGGCTGGCTCGGTTCATCGAGAAGACGCGGCGCAACCCGATCTACACCGACTTCGAGGACACCGTCGGCGACAGCACCACGATCGCGCTTCCCGGGGCCACACCCGGCACGAACTTCGAGCGATTCCGGTCCAAAGCCGAGGCGTACCTACGCGAGCACCTCGAGAACCTCGCCCTGCAACGCCTGCGCCGCGCCAAACAGCTCACCCCCGACGACCTCACCGAACTCGAACAGCTGCTGATCGCCGCCGGTGGCCAGCAGCACGACATCGCCCGAGCCACCGAACAAGGCCCCGGGCTCGGCATCTTCATCCGCACCCTCGTCGGGCTCGATCGTGCTGCCGCCACCAAAGCGTTCGAGACCTACCTCGACGGGACGGCGTTCTCCGCCAACCAGATCCGCTTCGTCACCCTTATCGTCGACAAGCTCACCACCCACGGCGTCGTGGAGCCCGGCCGTCTCTTCGAGTCGCCCTACAC
>JBOFBK010000511.1:0-1250 GCA_051645525.1 Dermatophilaceae bacterium
GCGGTGAACATCCGGCCGAGCCCGAGACCGCGGCCGCTCTGCGCCGACGGGCTGTGCTGGGCGTAGAGCAGCCAGTCGTCCGCGCGGGCCGGGCGGTGGAACCACATCGCGTGGTCAAGGCTGGCGGCCTTGAGCCCGGGTGTGGTCCATACCTTCCCGTGCCGCCGGAGCACCGACTCCAGCAGCGAGTAGTCGGAGGCGTAGGCGAGCACGGCCTCGTGCACGAGCGGGTCGTCGGGCAGGGTGCCGATCGTGCGCATCCAGACGCGCTGGTCGGCCACCTGCTCGCTCGCCGGCACGGCGAAGATGTTGCCCTCGACGTGTCGCTGGTCGATGGCCCGACCCTCGGCCAGGTGCCTGGCGCCGGGATGGTCGACACCGGCGAAGACCTCGGCGAGCGAGGGCACGGTCAGCGGGTCGGGCGCCTCGGGCCTCGGGTCCTGGTGGTCGAGGCCGCGGCCGGGCACCTGGAACGACGCGCTCATCGAGAGGATGGGCGCGCCGTGCTGGATGGCGTGCACGCGCCGGGTCGAGAACGAGCGGCCGTCGCGCATCCGCTCCACGGAGAACGTGATCGGCTGGGTGTCGTCGCCGGGACGCATGAAGTAGGCGTGGATGCTGTGCAGGCGGCGGGCCGCACCCGGCAGGGCGCCCACGGTGCGGCCCGAGGCCACCACACCCTGGGCCAGCACCTGGCCGCCGAACACCCGCCCGTGCGGCTGCTTCTGGCTCTGCCCGCGGAACAGGGTGACGTCCTCGGCGAAGGTCTCGGGCAGCGGCACGGCGGGCTCGTCGGCGAGCGCGCCCGCACGGCTCGTCGGCTGGATGCTCACCCGCGCCGAGCCGAGCTCCTCGAGATCGAGGGTCGCGAGGAGATCCAGGAGGGGGAGTGGCTGCGCGTCGCTCACGTCGGCCGACTCTAACGACCGGTCACCACCGGCCCGGCGCCGGCAGCCCGCCACGTGCCGGCCCACCGCCGGCCGAGTGGGCGGGGTCGGCCGAGTGGGCAGGGTCGGCCGAGTGGGCAGGGTCGGCCGCGGAGCTGGTTCCGGCTGTGGGTTGGTTCGGCGCAGTGGGCCCGCGGCCCCGGCGGAGCGCTGCCGCTGTCTGGCCGAGCGTGCCGCGCCCTTCGGGCTCAGGTGACGATCGGCCGGTGGCGCGTCGCTGGTCGCCGGCGTCGCCGCTCCGGCCGTCGACGCGATGCCCTCGCCCCGGCATCGGTCCGCTCCATGGCACTCGCCAGCCGGTCC
>JBOFBK010000512.1:0-1008 GCA_051645525.1 Dermatophilaceae bacterium
CCGGTGGCGCCGGACAGCACGCCGATCCCACCCACCGGGTTGTGCGCGGTCTTGCTCCCCGAGCCCAGGCCCTCGGGGTCGGCCGTGCTGAGCACGTACTGCATGTTGATCCAGTGCGCCACGACCACCGGTGCGGTGAGGATCAGCTCGAGGAGCGCGCCGGTGGGGTCGGCGGCGGGGTCGTAGTCGTGGAGGAAGGCCCGGCCGTGCAGGTCGAGGCCGGCGGTCAGCGAGCGCGGTGCGGCGATGACGAACGCGTTGCCGGCCAGGCCCCACTCGTGCCGGACCTCCCCGGGGTCCAGCGCACGACGCCGCACCGCCGACCTGGCGGCCGCGCCGGACCGGGCACCGGGAAGCAGCTCGGCGCGCTCTGCCGCGGTGGCGGCACCGGCGGCGGCGAGATGCGTCTCGAGGTCGGCGAGGTCGGCGAGGTGGGTCGAGGGGACGGACTCACGGTCGAGGATGCGTACGCGATCGGTCGCCGTGTCGTGCTCCGCGGCCAGGACCACCGTGTCGGCCGGGAGATCGAGCCCCGCCTCGGCGACGGCGGCCCGGCCCGCCTCGGTCCCGAGCACGGCCGCGGCCGCCCGGGCGTTGAACCCGCCACGGCTGCCACCGCACGCCCCGCAGTCGAACGCGGCCTCGGCGGGGTTGTTCGTCGACGTGCTGCCGTGACCGACGAGCACGACCAGGCGCCCGACGCCCGGCCCGTGCAGCCCCGCGGCCTGCACCAGACCCACGGCGGCGTCGAGCAGCTGGGGCTGGCCCTCGAGGTCGAGGTGCAGCGGCCGGGTCGCTACCGGGACCGACCGGGCGAGTGTCGGCGCGAGCACGCGACCGGACAACGCCAGGCCCCGGAGCGCAGCGATGTCGACCGCGGCGAAACCGCTGCCGGGCGTGTCGAGAGCCTGTCGCAGCGCGGCGTAGACCAGCGAGCGCACGCCAGCCTCGTGGGGTGCGTTCTCGCGCACCGTCGCACCCGGCGCCAGCAGGATCGGCAGCCGGTCG
>JBOFBK010000513.1:0-1785 GCA_051645525.1 Dermatophilaceae bacterium
GGATGCCGCGCTCGCGGGCGAACGCGACGATGCCGTGCACGATGACGAAGTAGCCGGCGAAGTCCTTGCGCTCGATGACGGCCAGCTCGTGGTCGACCCGCGCCTGGGCCAGCTGCTCGAGCGGGCCGCCGCCGTACACATGCGAGAAGCCGCGTTCGACGAGCACCCGGAGCCAGCTGATCGGTGTGTGCCCCTGCGGGATACCGTTCTTCGGCAGCCGCGGGCTCGCCTTGCGCAGATCGAACGCCACGTCGTCGGCGATCTCGACACTGCGGGCCACCGCGCCGGGGTACCGGATGAAGCGTGCCGCCATCTCGGCGCCCGAGCGCAGGTGCCGCCCGCCCGAGGCCGGGAGCCAGCCGTCCATCTCGGCGAGGCTGCGCCGGGCCCGCACCGCGGCCATCGCGGTGGCGAGCCGGTGCCCGGACGGGGTGGCGTGGTGCACGTTGCCGGTGGCCACCACGGGAAGGCGGCGCTCGGCGGCGAGCGCGGCGAGCAGGTCGTTGTCGCGGGAGTCGCCCGGGTGGCCGTGGTCGATGAGCTCCACGGCCACCGCGTCGCGGCCGAACAGGTCGACGAGACGGTCCAGCTCCTGCGCCGCTGCATCCGGGCCGGATGCCGCCAGCGCACCTCGCACGGCACCCTTCCGGCATCCGCTGAGCACGGTCCAGTGGCCGCGGCCGAGGTCGACGAGCTCGTCGATGCGGTAGTCGGGGCGGCCCTTCTCGTCGCCGCGCAGGTGCGCCTCGGTCATCGCGGCGGCCAGCCGGTGATAGCCCTCGACGCCTCGGGCCAGCACGAGGAGATGGGTGCCGGCGGGGTCGGCGACGCCCAGCTGAGCCCGGTCGAGCCCGAGGGTCAGCTCGGCGCCGTAGACGGTGCGCAGGTGCGAATCGGCCTGTGCCTGTGCGGTCTCGGCGAACAGCGGTGCGCCGTAGAGGCCGTCGTGGTCGGTGAGCGCCAGGCCGTGCAACCCGAGCCGCACCGCCTCGTGCACGAGATGGTCGGGCCCGCTCGACCCGTCGAGGAAGCTGAAGCTCGAGTGGCAGTGCAGCTCGGCGTACGGCACGACACTCCCGGTGGGGCGTTCGACCTCGACCCGGGTGCGGCGACGGCGGTGGGAGATCGGCGCCTCGTGCTCCAGCGGATGCGGCCGCCCGGAGAGGGTGCGTTCCAGCTCGGCCCAGGGCATCGCGGGGTTGTTCCAGCCCATCAGCTCACCTCGAGGTCAGTCATATGCGGCCTCGGTGAACCACGCGCCGGCGTCGTGCACGAGCAGCCAGGCCCGGCCGTCGACCCCGACCAGCTGGAACCGGGCGACTCGGCGAGATGGGTGTTCCCACCAGGACTCGTCGACCGGCCACGGCCCGGCCCAGGCGGCCACCGGTTGCGGCCACCTGCCGGCCCGAGCGCCCTCGGCGTCCCCCACGGGTGGCGACGGGGCGGTGCGGACGACGAACCGGGCGGGCGGCTCGCTCACCACGCCCCGGTCGTCGACGGTGACGACGCCCCCACGCGCCCCGCGGACCCCGGCCGGCCACGGCGGGCTGAGCACCCGGGTCGGTGCCGGTGGGGGGAGCCGCCCCGGCCACGGCCGGTCGAGCGGCCGTAGCCCGACCGGCCGCTCACCCCACGGCACCAGGGCCGGCCGGTCGGCCGGGCTGCGCCCGCCCTGGAGCACCGGCCGCACCACCGCCTCGTGCCCGAGCAGGCCCTGCACCCGGGCGATTCCGCGCTCGACCCGCTCGTCGGTGTTGCCCCACAGCCCGTCGGCACGCACCGCGT
>JBOFBK010000514.1:0-5077 GCA_051645525.1 Dermatophilaceae bacterium
TGGCCTCGCCCTCGCGGTCCTCATCCGTGGCGAGGTAGAGCTCGTCGGCGCTCTTGAGCAGCTTCTTGAGCTCGGAGACCTTCTTCTTCTTGTCGGCGTCGACGACGTAGTAGGGCTCGAAGTCGGCGTCGATGTCGACCCCGAACTTGCCGAACGGCCCCTTCTTGATCTCGGCCGGCATCTCGCTCGGGGTCGGGATGTCGCGGATGTGGCCCACCGAGGCCTCGACGTCCCAGTCGGCACCGAGGTAGCCGGCGATCGTCCTGGCCTTCGCCGGGGACTCGACGATGACGAGCTTGCGTCCTGCCACGGGTGCACCTGTTCCGTTTCCGTCCCTCGCGTGCAGCGGAATCGTCGCTGCTCCGACGCGGTGGACCGCACGAACGGTAACGCCCCGGAGCGCTGGGAGCGAAAACCGGGTCGTCTCCGTCTCCCTCACCCTCCCGGATGTCGCCCGCCGCGCCCTTCGCGGATGTCGCCCGCCGCGGCCTGCCCGACCCGCCGACCTGCGGCGCGTCGACCTGCGGCGCGTCGAGCGGACCCGGCTGGACGGGGCCGGGAGGGGTGGAACGGTCAGGCGACCTCCATCGTCATCACCCGCCAGGTCCCGACGGCCAGGGGAACGCCGAGCCACACCAGCGATGCGGTGCCGAGCTGCGCCCAGTTCTGCCCGGCCATCGAACCCGCCAGCAGGGGCTCCGTGGCGCGGGAGAGGTCCAGCCACTCCGCGACCAGCTCGGCCTCGAGAACCGCACGCAGGTGGCGATCCTCGTCCACGAGGCCGGGCCCGACGGCAGTGCCGACACCGGCTACGGCGCCGGCTCGGGCGCCGGCTCGGGCGCAGTACCGGGGGTGACCACCCCTGATACTGCGCCGTAGGCAGCGACGCACCGAGCCAGTTCCTGCCGAGGTGAGCGGGCTGTCGACGCCGGCGGTCGACATCCGCCGTGGTTGAATGTTGAACTACCCACGAGAAGGACCGCCGCCCGTGACCACCGCGACCCGCCAGCCCGTGCTCTACCTCAGCCACGGTGCGCCACCACTCGCCGACGACCCGGTGTGGCCGGCGCAGCTCGCCGCCTGGTCGGCGCGGCTGCCCCGCCCGGAGGCCGTGCTCATGGTCTCGGCGCACTGGGAGCAGGCGCCGGTGTCGGTGTCGGCGACCTCCGGCGAGGCGCCGCTGACGTACGACTTCTGGGGATTTCCGCAGAAGTACTACGAGGTCACCTACGAGGCGCCCGGCGCACCGGGGCTGGCCCGGTCGGTGGCCGGTCTGCTCGCCGACGCGGGCGAGACGGTGCACGAGGAGGCCACTCGGGGGCTCGACCACGGGGCATACGTGCCGCTCGTCGAGATGTTCCCCGAGGCCGACGTGCCGGTGCTCCAGCTGTCGATGCCGACCCTCGACCCGCGGCGGCTGTTCGCGCTCGGCCGGCAGCTCGCGCCCCTGCGCGACGAGGGCGTGCTCGTCGTCGGGTCGGGGTTCACGACGCACAATCTGCAGTGGTTCGACCCGTCGGCCGGGCCCGACGCGCCACCGCCGCACGCATCGGCCGAGTTCGACCACTGGGCGGCCGAGGTGGTCGGCGCCGGCGAGGTCGACGCGGTGCTCGACTTCCTCGCGACCGCACCGGCCGCCCGAGAGGCGCACCCACGCACCGAGCACTGGGCGCCGCTGTACGTCGCGCTCGGCGCGGCGTCGGTGGCCGGCTCGGTCGCCGGTGAGAGCGTTGTCGACGGGTTCTGGTTCGGTCTCAGCAAACGCTCCTGGCAGTTCGACTGATCTGTGGCCGGTTCGGGCAGAACCGGACCGGTCGCGTCCGACCCTCGAACGTGCCGGGGTTGTGGCGGCGGGCGCGGCGGCGGGGCGAGCTGGCCTGACTGCCCGACGTCGCCGCTCAGGTGAGGTGGCTCCGGAGGAAGGTGTCGATACGGCGCCAGGCATCGGCGGCGGAGGCCGGCTCCGGTCCGGCGCGCAGGACCAGCCGGCCGACCGGAACGGCCCACCACGGAGCATTGTCGGCATCGCCCAGAAACGAGTGCCCGGCGTCGGGGTACTCCTTCACGTCGTGCGGGACATCGTTCTCGGACAACGATTCTCGCAGCCGACCGGCCGCACCCCGCAGAGACCGGTCTCGGCCGCCGTAGGACGCCACCACCGGGCACGCATCGGCGAGGAAGGACAGGTCGCGAGGAACCGCACCGTAGTTGACCGATGCCGCATCCCACCCGGGGCGGCCAGCGAGCGCCAGCGCGAAGCCACCACCGAGACAGAACCCGATGACGCCGACCCGTCCGGAGCAGCGCGGGTCGTCGAGCAGCTGGCGGCGGGCCGCGTCGAGGTCGTCGAACGCTGCGCCGCTGCCACGCCGCAGCGCGGCGAACGTCGCTGCGAGACAGGCCGTTCGGCGTCCACGTGGGAGCAGGTCCGGCGCGAGCACGAGATACCCGAGCGAGGCCAGCCGCTGCGCCGAGCTCACCATGACCTCGTCGAGACCGAACGCCTCGTGCACGAGCACCAGGCCGGGCCACGGCCCGTCGCCACGCGGCACCGCCAGGTGCGCCCGCAGGCCGCCGACCCGAGCAGCTTTCTCGGTCATCGACTCTTCCTCTCACACCGCGGCCGACCATCCTCGCGAGCGCGACACCGGCAAGCGGCACGGTACGCCAGTGCCGCGGCGCGTGGTGCCGGCCGGTCAGAACGTCGAGGCTGTCGCGGTCTCGGCAGCCGAGGTCGTCTCGGCCGTGCTCGTCGGGCCTCACTCCGGATCCCGGTCCCGGGGCGTGACGATCCAATCACGGCTCCCGGTGAGCTCTCGGACGTGCGCGACCCGGGAGACCGTGTTGCGCCACTCGCCGTAGGCGAGGCAGCCGACCACGAGGTACCCCAGGAACCAGACTGGATGCCGACGCATCTCCCGACTCGCGTTCCGCCAGCCGAACACCGCCTGGGCCGGCGCTGTTGTCAGCGAGACGAGCAAGAGCAGGGTCAGGGGCAGGCTGAGCGGCATCCTCGACCACGACCCGTCGGCTTGCCAGAGCGCGTAAGCCACCAGGGCGAGCGAGAGCTGGCTCATCCATGGCGTGGCCTCACGCCACCGCAGCAGGAACGCCATCCCCATCCGCTGCCGTCGGCTGAGCGAGAAGCGGTTGCCGACGTCGCTGCCGTACGCGCGGGCCACCTGGAACCAGCCCTGCGACCAGCGCAGCCGCTGCCACCACAACGCGGCCAGGCGGGTGGGCGCGAGCTCGCTGGAGTGCAGCGCCGGATCGTGGGCGATGCGACCGCCGGCGCCGACCACCCGGATGCTGGCGTCGATATCCTCGGTGAGCATCGAGGACCGCATCCGGGTGCGACGCAGCACCGACGTGCGCCAGTAGCCGTTCGACCCACCGAACACGGCGAAGCCGTGCAGCCGCGAACGCCCCGGATGCGAGACCCCGTAGATGCACTCGAACTCGACGGCCACCATCCGGGAGACCAGCGACACCCCACCGTTGCGCACGAGGCAGCGACCCTGGACGACGTCATGACCGGCCGCGATCCACCGCCAGGCCCGGCTGAACGCGTCGGGCGCCGGGTGGTGATCGGCGTCGAAGATGCCGACGAACTCGCCGGTGACGATCGCGAGGGCGGCGTTCACGTTCTGCGCCTTGGAGACGCTGCCCTCCACCGGCACGAGCCGCAGCCTCGGGTCACGCACCGCCATCTCCTCGAGAACGTCCTCGACCGGCAGCCGCCGCGGACGGTTGTACGCCAGCACCAGCTCCAGATCGGGGTAGTCGGTGGCGAGAACGGCGCGGATCGTCTCGACGATCGTCGCCGACTCGTTCGGCAGGTAGGCCGCCACGACGGCGCTGGCCCGCGGCGGCGAACCGGACGGCGGTGGTGGCAGCCGGCTCCGGCGCAACGAGGCCAGGCCCTCGGCCCAGACCGACGCGGTGGTCACCGCGAGCACCACCACCACGACGATGTACAGCGCGGCGGCGGTCGCCGACCCGTACGGACCGGCGAACACGAGGGCCACGAAGGGCAGGACGACACCGAGCACCACCGTCAGCGCAAGCTGGGAGAGCGCCACCAGGGACCGCGCGACGGGCCAGCGACGGCGCGACGGCGCGGCCAGACCGGCCCGCCAGGCGTATGCCCGCAGGTCCAGCTCGCCCTCGGCCACCTGCGCAGCCACTCGCGCTCTGGCCAGCACGTCGTCGCTGGAGCCGTCGGCCCGCGCCCAGCCGACCACCGGCGTCACCAGCACCTGCTCGCCGCCGATCGCGAGCTCCTCGTCGGCGACCTGCGCACAGAGCGCGTCGAGGCGGTGCTGGACCCAGACGTCGTCGCGGTCGACGAGCAGCATCAGCGCCCCTCCGGCAGCGTCCCGGCTGACCAGGTCGCGAGAGGACGCCTGCTCGGTCACGATCCGCGTGACCGACGCCATCACCGCCTCGACCCCGGCCAGGCCGAAGCGGCGGCGCAGCTGGTCGCGCTCGGCGATGTCGACCGCAGCGATGACCGGGAACGGCGCGGTGGCCGGGCCGACCGAGCTCGACCGCCTCGTCTCGCGCCGCAGCACGTACAGCAGGTCGTCGTGGGGCACCGGGTCGCGAGCGCCACGCGAGGAGCGGTCGTCGGTGTCGCCGAGCGCTCGCAGGACCCGCCGGGCGACCCACTCGGTGTGGCGGCTGGTGGCCACCGGGTCCGCACCACCACCGGAGAAGAGCGGTACGGCGAGCACCGGGAGCCGTGGCAGGCCGAGCGCCGCGAGCTGCCGGGCCAGCCGGTGCGCCGGCGCGGCATCCCTGTCGACGAACCAGACCACGGCGTCGGCCACCCGGTCGCGGACCACCGCGGCGACTCGCGACGTCAGCTCGCCAGGTGCGGACTCGAGCTCACCCACGACGATCGCCTCAACACCGGCGTCCTCGAGCCGGTCGACAATGGCCTCCTCGGACCCGCGAGCAACGAGCACGACCGTGCGCGAGCGTCGAGCGCGTCCAGCGGGTGTCTCTGGTGCTGCCGGCTTCGCCGCTGGCCTGCCGGATGCAGCAGCCGTCTCGGATGCCGCGCGCGGCATCC
>JBOFBK010000515.1:0-3407 GCA_051645525.1 Dermatophilaceae bacterium
GTCGGGGACGCCGCCGCTGGCGCCGGCGCGGCCGCCGCCGCGGATGGCCGCCGAGGCCGCCGGAGCCGGGCCGGCGAGCCGCGCCGAGCGCCGCCCCCCTCCTGTGGCGACGCTCGGCCCGGCCGGTCGATGGCCGAGCGGGGGACTCAGGACAACGTCTGACAGACGTTCTCCTCGGTGCCCCGGTCGACGGTGAGGGTGCGGGCGCCGTCGGCGGCGAAGGAGACGACGTGTGTCCCGCGCAGCACGTAGTAGCCGGTCGGGAGGGAGTCGCCGCGGTAGGCGCGGAAGCCGACGGCGGCCGGGCCCTGGATGCGGAACTCGAAGCCGCCGTCGGGTGCATAGGTGGCGACCGCCCGGCCGCTCAGGTCGCGCTGGATCGACTCGCCGCTTGTGCTGTTGGTGAGCCGCACGACGAGCGGGCCGCTGTACTCCTGGCGCTTCGGCGAGCCGTCGGCGTACGTCTTCGTGATGCGGGTGTACACCTGGTCGAACACCGGCTCGGAGCGCAGCTCGAACGGGCAGAGGTCGCCGGCGGGTGAGGTGAACGGCGCCGCCACCAGCCGCTCCCACCCTGCCCGGTCGTCATCCGGGGTGCCGGATGCCGCAGCGCTCGTCGCCGCCGGGCCGGCGAGAAGCGCGGCGAGCGCCACGGTGCATGTGATTGTCTGGCGCAGTGGACCTTTCATCGTGCCTCCTGAGCGTGTGCGGTGGACGCGGTGTGCGTCGGCGGCGGCGTCCGGCTCCGCCCCGACACGGCACCCCCGAGTGCGGTCCGCACGCTACGCAGGTCACATGAGCGAGTCAAGTGAGAGTCTGCTGGCCGCCAACGTGCTCGGCGCCCTGGCGCTGCACGTCAGCGGCCTGCTCGGTGCGGCGGCGACCGCGGCCAGCGGACGGGTGCTCGCCGACACCACCACGCTGGTCGTGCTGCGAGCCGTGGCGCCCACCAGCTCGCAGGACGACCTCGCCCGGCTGCTCGGGCTCACCCAGTCCGCGGTGACGCGACTGGTCGACCGGCTCGTGCGCGACGGCCTGGTCGAGCGGCGGCGCGGAGCGGACTGGCGCACGGTGCGCCTCCAGCTGACCCCTGCCGGGGATCGCCTCGCCGACGACGTGACCGAGGCCCGGATGGCCGCACTGCTCCGACTCACCGAAGGCCTCGACGACGAGGGCCGCCGCCGGCTGGTCGAGCTCGCGGGCGAGCTGATCGCCCCGTCGATCCAGCAGGGCGCCGACCCGGTGCGGACCTGCCGGCTGTGCGACGTCACCGTGTGCCACGACCAAGGGTCCTGCCCGGTCACCCGAGCCGCCCGAGCCGCCCGGGAGGCTGACGACCGGCCGCCCTCGTGACCGGCGTCATCCGCGTCTCGGCCGGGCGCGACCGAGCAGGCCGTCGACGAGGCAGGAGAGGCCGAACTCGAGCTCGCGGCCAGGGTCGGATGCCGCGCCGTAAACCTCGCCGGCGGCGGTGCCGACGCGGTCGGCGAGCGGGGTGTCGACCGCGCTGGCCAGCTCCCCGAGCACCGGCCCGACGGTGCGCCACCACTCGGCGTCGGACACCGGGGCGTCGGCCACCTCGCGTCGACGCGCGGCGGCCGTGGCGGCGAACCCGGTGAGCAGCGTGACCGCCTGGTCCAGCTCGACGTCGGCGAGGCCGAGCGGCTCGACCGCCTGCAACTGCCACTCGTAGCGGGCGATGGCGTGCGGCCCCAACCCGGGGCGCACCCCGGCGGCCTCGGCGAGCCACGGATGGCGCAGGTGCTCGTCGTAGGTGACCCGCACGACCGCCTCGAGTGCCGCGCGCGCGTCATCCGGGTGCGGGTGCAGCACGGTTCGCCCCAGCGTGGCGTCGACCATGAGCGCGAGCAGCTCCTGGCGGCCGGCGACGTAGGTGTAGAGCGACATCGCACCCATCCCGAGGCGGGTCGCGAGTGAGCGCATCGACACCGCGGCGATCCCGGCTTCGTCCGCGACCGCGACGGCGGCGTCGATCACGCCGTCGAGGTCGAGCCGTTGCCGTGGGCCGGGGCGGGATGACGCCGATGTCGCCGGCCGCTCGTGGCGCCACAGGGCGCGCAGGGTGCGCTCGGCTGCGGCGGGGTCCACGTCATCCCCTCTCGACGGCGCGGCACGGCGGTCGCGAAACTCGATACGGCGTACGGGAACATCGTAGCCCGACGCTCCGTTGACAATCTCGTACGCCGTACTGAGTAAAGGAGCAACCGTGCACGTCAACGATTTCGCCGTCTCCCTCAACGTCCCCGACCCGCAGGCCTCGGCCCGCTTCCTCCATGACCACCTCGGCCACACGACGACGATGGAGGCCGACGGGTTCGTCGCCGTGCGGCACCCCTCGGGCGGCCCGGGCATCGCCTTCCTCCGCACCGGGCTGGAGTCGTTCAGACCGGCACACCGCGCGGGCAGCGCCGGCGAGGGGCTGCTGCTCGCCTTCGTCGTCGAGAGCGTGGATGCCGCCCACGCCACCCTGGTCGCGAACGGTGCGCCGGTGGTCACCACGCCCGAGACCGAGCCGTGGGGTGAGCGCTACAGCCAGTACGAGGACCCCAACGGGATCATCGTCCAGCTCGTCGAGTGGGTGCCCGAGCCGCCCCCGGCGTGAGTCGCGGCCTCGCCGACCGTCATCCTCGCATCGCCCTACGCTGGGCCGCGCCCGGGAGGAGATCGGATGACGTTCGGCACGGCGGTCCGCGAGGTGGCCCGCAGGTACTCGCAGTTCGAGGGGCGCGCGACGCGGCCCGAGTTCTGGTGGTGGGTGCTGTTCACCGTGCTCGTGGCGAGTGCGCTCGGGTTGTTCTCGGTCGTGCCGCTCGGCGAGGGTGATCTCGGCGCCCTGCTGAGCGGCATCTGGTGGATCGTCGTGCTGCTGCCGAGCCTGGCCGTCGCGGTGCGCCGGCTGCGCGACGCCGGGCACGCCGCGTGGTGGCTCCTCGTGCTGCTCGTTCCGGTGGCCGGGCTGGTCATCGTCGTCATCCTCTGGTGCCAGCCGACTCGCCACGACGGTGCGCCACCGGAGCCGGCTGCGCTCCCGCGGTACTGAGGTTCGAGGGGCAGGCGCCCGGCCTGGCCCGGCTACGCTGGCCGCACCATGGACGTGCTCCCCGACGTACTGCTCGTCGTCGTCTTCGTCCTGTTCGGCGGGGTCTTCGCCGCGGCCGAGATCGCACTCGTCTCGCTGCGGGAAGGCCAGGTGGCCCGGCTCGAGCGCCGCGGTCGCCGCGGCCGGCGGGTCGCCGAGCTGGCCCGCGACTCCACGGTCTTCCTCTCGGCGGTGCAGATCGGCGTCACCTTCGCCGGCTTCTTCTCCTCGGCGTTCGGCGCGGCCACCATCGCTCCCGCCCTCACCCCGCTGCTCGTCGACCTCGGGCTCCCCCAGGGTGCAGCGG
>JBOFBK010000516.1:0-1931 GCA_051645525.1 Dermatophilaceae bacterium
CGCACGTCATCTCCGTGCGTGAGGCCGCCGTGTGGTCCACGGTGTGGGTCGCCTTCGGGGTCGCCTTCGGCGCGCTGATCTGGTCGGTGTACGGCTCCGAGTTCGGCCAGCAGTACTTCGCCGGCTACCTCATCGAGAAGTCGCTCGCCGTCGACAACGTGTTCGTCTGGGCGATCATCTTCACCTTCTTCGCGGTGCCCCGGGAGTACCAGCACCGGGTGCTGTTCTACGGCGTGCTGGGCGCCCTGGTGTTCCGTGCGATCTTCATCGCCGGCGGGTCGGCGCTCATCGCGAGCTTCTCGTGGATCCTCTACGTGTTTGCGGCGTTCCTGCTCGTCACCGGGTACAAGATGCTCGTCCAGCGCAACACCCACATCGACCCGTCCCAGTCGCGGACCCTGAAGGTGTTCCGCCGCTGGGTCCCGATGATCGACGAGTACCGCGGCCAGCGCTTCTGGATCCGCCGGAACGGCGTGCTCGTCGCCACTCCGTTGCTCGCCGTGCTCGTGCTCGTCGAGGTCACCGACATCATCTTCGCCGTCGACTCGATCCCGGCGATCTTCGCGGTCACCGACGAGGTGTTCCTCGTCTTCACGGCCAACGCGTTCGCGATCCTCGGCCTGCGGGCGATGTACTTCCTGCTCGCCGACCTCGTGCACCGCTTCGTCTACCTGAAGGCCGGGCTCGCCCTGGTGCTCATCTGGGTCGGGATCAAGATGCTCCTCAAGATCGACATCTACTACATCCCGACGACCGTGTCGCTGGCCGTGGTCGCGACCATCATCGGCGTGTCGATCGGCCTATCGCTCCGCAAGACTCGTGGAGAGGGCCGGCACGCTCCGACCGTCACCGGCGCCGCCCCCTTCCGGGTGCGCGACGAGGACGGCGGCGTGCTTGCCGGCCACGAGCACGAGTACGGCGAGGACACCCCCGCCCGCATCGTCGGCGGCACGCGCCGGCAGCGCGAGAAGCTGGGCCTCGCGCCGGAGGAGGAGGACGCCGCGCCTACCCTGGGCCGGTGACCTGTACGGCCTGCCCGGAGAGCCCACGATGAGGATGTTGCCCGTGTACGGGCAGCAGGGGAAGTTCACCTTCCGGCTCCTCGCCCTCGTGCTCCTCGGGCAGGCCGTCATCCTGTCCTTCTTCGCGCTCGTCGCCCGCGCCGTCGCGATCGCCGACGACCGGCCGGATGACGGTGCCCGCCTGCTCTGGCTCGGTCTCGGTCTCGCACTGCTCGCCGTGGTGGCCGCCGGTCTCATGCGCCGGCCGTTCGGCATCACCGTCGGCTGGCTGGTGCAGCTCCTCACCTGGGCCTGTGCACTCCTCGTGCCAGCCATGGCCGGTGTCGCTGCGGTGTTCACCGGGTTGTGGGTGCTGATGCTGGTCCAGGGCCGACGGGTGGACCGTATCGTCGCCGACCGAGAGGCGGCCGCGGCCGACGAGGCCGGGCAGGCGCCGGCCGCCCCGATGACCGATGACCGATGACTGATGACCGATGGTGACCGACCGGAGGACGACGGTGCGGCGTCGTGAACCCGGCATCGTGACCC
Source organism: Dermatophilaceae bacterium (assembly GCA_051645525.1). GTDB lineage: Bacteria > Actinomycetota > Actinomycetes > Actinomycetales > Dermatophilaceae > JBOFLG01. Next base: position 1,551 of record JBOFBK010000516.1, read on the forward strand.
GGGACCGGGCCGTCCGGTATTCGGGGCCCGGCCGTCCGGCATCCGGGATCGACCCTGGTGAGGTGTTCGCTGGCGGTGGCTAGGGTGTGCGCGTGACCACCGAACGCTCTCTCGTCCTCGTCAAGCCCGACGGTGTCGCGCGCGGCCTCACCGGCGAGGTGCTGCGCCGCATCGAGAGCAAGGGCTACCGGCTCGCGGCCCTGGCCATGCGGACCCCGACGGCCGAGCTGCTGCACCGGCATTACGCGGAGCACGAGGGGAAGCCGTTCTTCGCAGCGCTGGTCGAGTTCATGTCGTCCGGCCCGGTGACGGCCGTGGTGGTCGAGGGGCACCGCTGCATCGAGGGCTTCCGTGCGCTCGCCGGCGCTACCGACCCCACCG
>JBOFBK010000517.1:0-7192 GCA_051645525.1 Dermatophilaceae bacterium
TGACCGGCGTCGACTCGCCCGACGACGGCGCCGGCACCTCCTGGACCTCCGGCGTCACCTCGACGCCCTGAACGGACGCGGTGATCCGGAACGGGTTGGCGAGGAACGGCGAGGCGCGCCGTGCCTCCACGTAGATCTCCCACACGCCCGGCAGCGGGTCCGTGTAGGACCGCGACGTGGGGTTGCACGGCGTCGGCTCCGGGGGGACGAAGTTCGTGTAGCAGGCGGGGAGCTGCGAGTTGTCGACCGGGACGCCGTACGGATTGACGGCGATCCAGCGCACCTGGCTGTTCGTCGCGATGCCACCGAGGTTCACCTGCAGCGCGCGCGCACCCTCCGGGACGGTCACGTAGTGCCGCACGTAGTAGCTGCGCTCGACCGAACCGGACCATGTGCGCGAGAACGCCGGCGCCGACAGATCCTCCGACGCCACAACCGCGAGCATCACCCGATGGTCGACCAGCGGCGTCCGCGGGTCGTCGATCTGCAGGATCGCCGAGTGCAGGCCCACGGTGCGCGGTGTCGCCACGACCCGCACGTTGCGCTCGTTGCCGCCGATGGTGGCCGTACGCGGAGCGCTGAACGTGCCGTCATCGCCGAGGATGGTGACGCGGTGCGAGGTTGCCCGGCCGCCCGACGTGCGGGCCACCGCGATGTCGTACGCCTTGCGCTTGCCCACGGCCTGGCCACCGTCGCCGGACGCACACCGGTTGTAGAGCCCGGTGCCACGATCAGGGGTGACGAGCAGGTCGCTGAGCGGGGTGCACACCGGGGCGTCCGTCGTGTAGGTCGCCGTGGCCGGCCGCTTCGCCAGCAGCGCCCACGTGCCAGGGACGTCGACCTGACCGTTGCCCTGGGCAGCCGCCTCGAGGCCGGTGGTGAAGTCGGCCGCGGTGTACATCGACTGGCGCAGCTGGGTCGGGGTGATGTCGGTACCGGTGGCGAAGCCGGCCGACAGCAGCAGCGCCGCCGCGCCGGCCGCCTGCGGCGAGGCCATCGAGGTGCCGTTGAACATCGCGTATCCGTAGGGCAGCGAGTACCCCGCCTCGGCCACCTCGGGCTGCTTGAACCACCGCGGCACGGTCGAGATGGCCGACCCCGGTGCCATGACGTTCGGCTTGAAGCCGCCGTCCTCGCGGGGGCCGCGGGAGGAGAAGTTGTGCAACGCGAGGTCGCGCGAGACGGTGGCCCCGTAGTTCGCCTGCCAGGTCGCCTTGCTGATCGAGGACCCGACCGCGACGGCGTCGGTTGCCACTGCCGAATCTTGGATGGTGTTCGCGCCGCTACCGCTGTTGCCGCCGGAGATCATGATCTGCACGCCGTACTCGTCGATCAGGCTGTCGTAGAGCTCCGCTCGCGCGCTGGTGCCGTCGTTGAGCGCCGGCAGCTCGCCGATGGAGATGTTGACCACGTCCACGCCCCGGTTGGCGACCAGGTCGACCACCCCGTCGCTGAGCGCCGCCACGGTGCAGCTCCCGGTCCCGTCACAGGCGCGTGAGGACACGAGCTTGGCGCCCGGCGCCTGACCGTCCATCTCGCCGCCGAACATCGCGTGCGCCGCGGCGATGCCGGCGACGTGCGTCCCGTGGCCCCTCTGGGTGATGCCGATGTTGACGAAGTCGGCCACACCCGGGAGGCCCGCCGGGGTGACGTCGACGTCCTCGCGGAACTCGACGACGAACGGCATCCGCTCGGCGATGTCGGTCGCCGGGTCGTCGGTGCCGAAGTAGCCGACGTCGTACTTCTCCTTGTACGGCCGCATCTTCTCGGCCGTCTCGAAGCTGCGGTCCTGGTCGGTGTCGACCCAGATGTCGTGTGAGGCCGCGTCGTAGAGCACGCCGAACTGGTCGGTGGTGTCGCCGTCGCGGTTGACGTCGCCCGCGGGCTCACCGGCTGCCGTGATCGACTCGCTGAACCGGTTGACCTTGTAGGTGCCGGCGGGGGCGGTCCAGGTGTTCCCCTGGTAGGGGAACGACGGGCCGGTGACATCGGTGAGCATGGCCCGCCAGGTGCCGTCGCCGTCGAAGACCGGGTCGGTGGCGGTGACCCAGTCGACGATCTTGCGCTCACCGGTCGACGTCGTGGCCAGCGCCGGGTGATCGAGGTCGACCCCGGAGTCGAGGATGCCGATGGTGACACCGCGACCGTCCCACTCGGGGTGGTCGGTGCGGAACTTCACCGAGCCGGTCTCGCCGATCGGCAGGTAGGGGTTCCTCAGTGGCGTCGCCGCTCCGGGGCCCTCCGCCGCCGCGGCGGTGCGGTTGCTCTTACGCGATGACGCCTCCGCCGATGGGTCGGGCAGCGGGATCGACTCGTCGAGGTCGACGGCCAACACCTTGGCGGCGCCGCTGACCCTCTCGACCCGGGCGGTCGGCACACTCGCCCGGACGTACCCCACGCGGTCGTTGCGGGTGACGACCTTGCCGCCGGCGGCCTTCACGGCGACCGCCACGCCTTCGGTGTCGCCACGCTCGGCCGCGATGAGCATCGTCACCCGGCTGGCGCGCTTGTCGCGCGCCTTCTCGAGCAGCTCACGGTCGTGCTGTCCGAGCCGGTCGGCGCGGTCGGTCTTGACCGGGTCGGTCGCGGATGCCGCCCGCGGGCTCTGCGGGAGCTGCTTGGGGTCGGGAGTCGCGGCCGAGGCGCCGGTCACCGCGATCGTGGTGACGAGCGCGGCGGTCACCACGGCGGCGAGCGAGACGCGCGCCATCCGTCGGCATGTCGCTGGAGTCATCGAGAGGTCCCTTGTCGTCGAGGACGGATACGCCGGGCGCGGCCCAGGCGAATGCCGGTCAGTGGACCACGCAGCACCCGCCTGGTGGAACCCCTCGGACACACGAATCGTTGTTTTTACCTCGCCTTTACCCTGCCTCGACCGTCAGACGATGGCGGCGGCGGCCTCGCGGCGGGAGTCGCCGGCCACCTCGAGCCGGCCGTCCTCGCGGCGGTAGGCCGCGCCGACCCCGCCGAAGTACATCGACCGTCCGGGGTGCTCGTTCTGGCGAATTCCACTACCGGCCAACGCATCGGCGATCTCCGGATCGGCCTCGTACTCGGCCACCACGTCGTCGCCGTCCACCCGCACGTGCAGTCGAGGCGCGTCGACCGCACCCTGGAGGTCGGCATCGTGCAGACACCCTGCGCCGAGCACCTGCATCAGCGCCGTGGTGATGCGGTCGGCTCCGGGCGACCCCACCGCGATCACGCGCCCGTCATCCGTGCGCCCGGTGGTCGGTGCCATGTTGGAGGCGAGCCGGGTGCCGGGCCGCAACCGGTGCAGCCCGAGCCGGTTGAGCTCGTGCTCGCCGAGGGCGTTGTTCAGCAGCAGCCCGGTGCCGGGCACGGTGACGCCCGCGCCGTAGCCGGCCGACATCGTCACGGCACAGGCGAGTCCGTCGTCGTCGACCGCCGACACGTGCGCGGTGCTCGCGCTGACCGACAGCCCGGCCAGCCCGTGCCGCTCCGCCGCGTGCAGCAGCTCGCGCCCCGCCACCTCGAGGTCGGGCGCGACATCGTGCACGTGGTGCCGGTAGCGCAGCACCGACAGCTGCACCTCGAGCACGTCACGCCACCCCCAGTCGCCACGCCGGGCCAGCTCACCGAGGAGCACCGCGAGCACCGGGCCACCGATGGCCGGCGGCGGGTTGAAGGCGAGGTCCCAGGCACCGAGCCGGCGCCGGACCGGGACGCGAACCGCCGGGGCGTAGGCGGCGAGGTCGGATGACGTGACCAGCCCACCGTGCCGGGCCATGTCGGCAGCCATCGCCGTGCCGACCTCACCGGTGGTGAGCACCGACGCGCCGTCGCGGCCCACGAGGTCGAGCACGTCGCCGAGGGCCGGGTTGGTGCTCACGTCGCCACGCCGGAGCGGTGCGCCGTCGGCTCGCGTCACCAGCCGCCACGCCTCGGCGTCGGCCCCGAACACCGGGCCCGCGACGTGGTGCAGGTACCGCGCCGAGGCACCGCCCACCGGGTACCCGCCGCGGCAGGCCCGTGCGGTGGGCGCGACGACGTCGGCCCAGGAGGCGGCGCCCCACCGGCCGACCGCCAGCTCACAGGCGGCGACCGCGCCCGGGGTGGCCACCGAACCGTGGCCGATGTCCATGGTGACGCCCCCGGCGTAGTCGGTGAGCACCCGCCGCACGCCGCGCCCGAAGGCGTCCGGGCCGAGCCCGCGGCCGGGCATCTCGACGTTGCCGTCGACCACGGCCGGCTCGGCGCCGGCGGGCCACACGCTGACGAAGGCACCCCCGCCGAGCGAGACGATGCCGGGCTCGGTCGCCATCGCCGCGAGCGCAGCCGCCACCGCGGTGTCGACCGCATTGCCGCCCGACCGGGCCACCTCCGCACCCGCCGCCAGGGACACCGGGCCGGTCGCCGCGAGCGCCACCCGTCCCATGCGGGGTCATCCTGCCATCGGATGCCGGAGACGGGCCGAACCGAGGCGCCCGGGGCCCGGTAGCGTTGGCCGTCATGACCCCTCCCCCCCTCGGCATCGTCGCCGGGACGGGTTTCTACGACCTGGAGGCGCTCGAGCAGCGCCACGACGTCACCGTCGACACGGCGTACGGCCCGGCTCGCGTCATCCGCGGCGACTGGCACGGCATCCCCGTGGTGTTCCTCACCCGCCACGGCCCCGACCATGCCGTCCCGCCGCACCTCGTCGACCACCGGTCCACCATCCGGGCCCTCGCCGACCTCGGCGTGCGCGACGTCGTCGGCGTCAACGTCACCGGTGGTATCGATCCCGACCTGCGTCCCGGCGACCTGCTCTGTCTCGACGACTTCCTCGACCTCACGCGCGGGGCGCCGGTGACGTTCCACGACGGCACCGGGCCGCAGGGGGTGGTGCACACCGACATGCTCGCGCCGTACGACGCCAGCCTGCGCCGTGAGCTGCTCGACGCCGCCGCCGCGGCCGGCCGGCCGATGCGCGACGGCGGCGTCTACGCCTGCTTCACAGGGCCTCGGTTCGAGACTCGGGCCGAGATCCGACTGGCCCGGCTGGCCGGCGCCGACGTCGCCGGGATGACGGGGGTGCCCGAGGTGGTGCTCGCCGTCGAGGCCGGGCTCCGGTACGCCGCGATGTCGTTGGTGGTCAACCCGGCGTCGGGGGTCGGCGGCACGGGTCCGATCAATGTGGCCGAGATCGAGGCGGTGCTCGCCACCAGTCGCGGGCACGTGCTCGCCGTCCTCGACGCGCTGGTACGAGCGCGTGCCAGGTCCGTCCAGCCCGTGGGGCCGAAGGCCGAGTCGCTCCACCCCATGGGGCAGACGCCGTGAGCCGGGTCGTCATCCGGGACGCCCGGTACGTCGTCACCGTCGACGAGCACGACACGGTGCTCGAGCACGCCACGGTCACCGTCGACGACGGCGTCATCACCGCCGTCGGCGCGCCGAGCGCTCTCCGGGGGAGCACGGGGAGCGAAGCCCCTGGTGTACCGCCATCCGGCACCGCCGCCGACGTCACGATCGACGCGCGCGGCGCGCTGCTCATGCCGGGTCTGGTCAACCTGCACACCCACCTGCCGATGACGCTGCTACGCGGGCTGGCTGAGGACGTCGACCTCCAGGGCTTCCTGCGCCGGGTGTGGGCGGCCGAGGCGGCGGTGATGGACGCCCGCACCGTCGAGCTCGGCGCCACCCTCGGCGCGCTGGAGTCGGTGCTCGGCGGCTGCACCACCCAGCTCGACATGTACTTCCACGACGAGGCCACCCATCGCGGTGCGGTGGCGGCGGGCAGCCGGCACGTCACCGGCCCGGTGTTCTTCGACGGCCCGGGCCCCGACGGGCTCGAGTGGGCCGCACGCCTGGAGCAGCTACGCGCCTGGCCCGACACGCTCGCCGCCGTCGGTGGACCCGAGGTGCCGCTGGCGGCGATGCCGCACGCCACCTACACCAACTCGCCCGAGCACCTGACCGAGGTCGCCGACGTGCTGCGCGAGGCCGTCGCCTCGTCGGGCCGCCGCGGCCTGCTGTGTACCCACCTGTCCGAGAACGCCGCCGAGAACGCCGAGGTCGAACAACGCCGGCGGATGACGCCCACGGCCGTGCTCGACAAGGCCGGGTGGTTCTCCGGCGACATCCCCGTGGTGGCGGCGCACGGCGTGCATCTCACGGCCGACGACCTCGGCCGGCTGTCGGCGGCGGGGACTGCGGTGGCCCACTGCCCAGGGTCGAACCTCAAGCTGGCCAGTGGTGCGCTGCACTGGGAGACGATGCGCGACAACGGCATCCGGCTCGGCATCGGCACCGACGGGTGCTCCACGAGCAACGACCTCGACATGTGGCAGGCCATGCGCCAGGCCGCCCTTCTCGCGCGGCTCACCAGCGGCCGCCCGGATGCCGTGAGCGCTCGCGAGGTGCTGCGCGCGGCAACCGTCGAGGGTGCGCGAGCCCTCGGCATCGGCGACCTCGTCGGGTCGGTCGAGGTGGGCAAACGGGCCGACCTGCTGCTGCTCGACCTCGACCGCCCGCATCTCACCCCGGTGCACGACGTGCCCGCGCTGCTCGTGTTCGCCGCCGGGCGCGCCGACGTCAGAGACGTACTCGTCGACGGCGAGGTCGTGGTGCGCCACGGCGCGAGCACCCGTATCGACACCCCTGCCCTTCTCGAGCACTGCCGCGAACGTGGCACGACCGCACGCACGGCGGCGGAGGCATCATGAGCTGGCCCATCGACGAGACCGCCGAGCAGATCATCGCCCGGCTGAAGATGACGCCCATCCCCGGCGAGGGCGCATGGTACGTCGCCGGCCCGCGCACTCAGGGGCTGAGCGCCGTGCAGGTGCTGCTCACCGACCGGCCCGACGGGTTCTCGGCCATCCATCGCCTCCGCGTCGACGAGGGCTGGCAGTGGCTGGCCGGCGCACCGGTGGCGCTGCTTCGGCTGCGCCCCAACGGCAGTGCGGTGCTCAACTACGTCAACGCCTCGAACGCCCAGTTCCTCGTACGCGCCGGCACCTGGATGGGCGCCGGCCCGCTCGGCGAGTGGTCGCTGCTGTCCTGTTGGTGCGCACCGGCATTCCGCCCCGAGCACCTCGAGCTCGGCGACCGCGACACCCTGGTGGAGCAGTACCCCGACTACGCCACCGAGATCTCCGCGCTCATCCGCGACGTCCCGGCCGGGTCGAAGCGGTGACGCCCCGGCCGGCGTGCCGATGCTGCACGACGCACTCGTCCTCGCCGCCGA
>JBOFBK010000518.1:0-83444 GCA_051645525.1 Dermatophilaceae bacterium
ACCGCGCCCACCGAAGGAACCGCCCGCGCACAACGACGATGCGCGAGAGCGAACATCACACGAAAAGGAGGACCCATGGAGGGTCCCGAGATCACCTTCGCCGAGGCCGTCATCGACAACGGCAGCTTCGGCACCCGAAAGGTCCGGTTCGAGACCGGGCGGCTGGCCAAGCAGGCCGGCGGGGCGGTCGCCGCCTATCTGGACGAGGACACGATGCTCCTCTCCACCACCACCGCGGGGAAGAGCCCGCGCGAGGGGTTCGACTTCTTCCCCCTCACCGTCGACGTCGAGGAGCGGATGTACGCCGCGGGCAAGATCCCCGGCTCGTTCTTCCGCCGCGAGGGGCGCCCGAGCACCGACGCGATCCTCACCTGCCGGCTCATCGACCGACCGCTGCGCCCGACCTTCACCAAGGGGCTGCGCAACGAGGTCCAGGTCGTCATCACCGTGCTGGCGCTCAACCCCGACCACCAGTACGACGTGCTCGCCATCAACGCGGCCAGCGCCTCCACGCAGATCTCGGGCCTGCCGTTCAGCGGCCCGATCGGCGGCGTGCGCGTCAGCCTCATCGACGGCCAGTGGGTCGCGTTCCCGAACTTCTCCGATGTCGGGCGCTCGACCTTCGACATGGTCGTCGCCGGCCGGGTCGTCGGTGACGACGTCGCGATCATGATGGTCGAGGCCGAGTCCACCGACTCCACGTGGAACCTGGTGAAGAACGAGGGCAGGACCGCCCCGACCGAGGAGGTCGTCGCCGAAGGGCTGGAAGCGAGCAAGCGCTTCATCCGGGTGCTCTGCGAGGCCCAGGCCGAGCTCGCTGCCGGTGCCGCCAAGCCCGTGCAGGAGTTCCCCGTCTTCCTCGACTACACGGATGACGTGTACGCCGCGGTCGAGGCGGAGGTCGGCGCCGACACGGCGGCGGCCCTGCAGATCGCCGGCAAGCAGGAGCGCGAGGACCGCCTCGACGAGCTCAAGTCGGCGCTGCACCTGAAGCTGGTCGGCGACTTCGACCCCGAGTCCGGTTCGGGCACGGCGGGTGAGTTCGCCAGCCGCCAGAAGGAGGTCTCGGCCGCCTTCCGCGCGGTGCAGAAGAAGCTCATCCGCGAGCGCATCCTCACCGACAAGGTCCGCATCGACGGCCGCGGGCTGGCCGACATCCGCGCCCTCTCCGCCGAGGTCGAGGTGCTCCCGCGGGTGCACGGCTCGGCGATCTTCGAGCGCGGCGAGACCCAGATCATGGGGGTGACGACGCTGAACATGCTCCGGATGGAGCAGCAGCTCGACACGCTCTCGCCCACCACGCGCAAGCGCTACATGCACAACTACAACTTCCCGCCGTTCTCCACCGGTGAGACCGGGCGCGTCGGCTCGCCGAAGCGTCGCGAGATCGGCCACGGCGCGCTCGCCGAGCGGGCCCTCATGCCGGTGCTGCCGACCCGCGAGGAGTTTCCCTACGCGATCCGCCAGGTGTCGGAGGCGCTCGGGTCCAACGGCTCGACGTCGATGGGCTCGGTCTGTGCGTCCACCCTGTCGCTGCTCAACGCCGGTGTGCCGCTGCGCGCCCCGGTCGCGGGCATCGCGATGGGCCTGGTCTCCGCGGAGGTCGACGGGCAGACGCAGTACGCGGCGCTCACCGACATCCTCGGCGCCGAGGACGCGTTCGGCGACATGGACTTCAAGGTCGCCGGCACCCGCGAGTTCGTCACGGCCATCCAGCTCGACACCAAGCTCGACGGCATCCCCGCCGACGTGCTCGCCGGTGCGCTGACCCAGGCCCGCGACGCCCGCCTGCACATCCTCGACGTCATGAACGAGGCCATCGACGCGCCCGACGAGATGTCGCCGTACGCCCCGCGGGTCATCGCGGTCACCGTGCCGGTCGACAAGATCGGCGAGGTCATCGGCCCCAAGGGCAAGATGATCAACCAGATCCAGGACGAGACCGGCGCCGACATCTCCATCGAGGACGACGGCACGGTCTACATCGGCGCCACCGACGGTCCGTCCGCCGAAGCTGCGCGGGCGATGGTCAACGCCATCGCCAACCCGCAGATGCCGGAGATCGGCGAGCGCTTCCTCGGCACCGTGGTCAAGACCACCACCTTCGGCGCCTTCGTCTCACTGCTGCCGGGCAAGGACGGTCTGCTGCACATCTCCGAGGTGCGGAAGCTGGTGGGCGGCAAGCGGATCGATGCTGTCGAGGACGTGTTGTCCATCGGCCAGAAGGTCCAGGTCGAGCTCAAGGAGATCGACCCGCGCGGCAAGCTCTCGCTCGCGGCGGTCGTCGCCGAGGGTGCGTCATCCGGTGGCTCGGCCTCGGCCGCATCCTCCGACGGTTCCGCGTCCGCCCCCCGGTCGTCCGACAGCTCTACGGATGCCGGTCACGGCCCGATCGCGTCGCCGGCCGCTCCCGAGGCACTGGCCGAGAGCGACGCCGACGGAGCCGCCGACGGTGCCGACGGCGAGTCGGACGAGTCCCGGGGCGAGGGCGGCGAGCGCCGCCGGCGCAGCCGCCGCCGTGGGGGCAACCGCGGTCGCGGCGAGCGCTCCGACGCCGGTGAGCGCTCCGACGCCGGTGAGCGGTCCGAGGCGAGCGACACCCCGGTCGACGTCTGACCGGACTCGCGCCCACGACGAGGCCCGCACCTCCACCTGGGGTGCGGGCCTCGTCGCGTGAGATCTGACGTCGGGTGCCGGATGCCGGATCGCTCGCGCGGGTGACGCGCTGAGTTGTCCACAGGCTGAACGACGTCGGTTTCGGCGCGCGGCGGCAGTGGCTAGGGTCGATCTCACCGGCGACCGTGCCGGGCCACCATCACCGGGGAGTCGTTCTCGCATGCGCAAACTCGTGGTCGTCCTGTCGTCCGCTCTCGGCATCCTCGCGTCCCTCATCGGGGTCGCGGCGGCCGTCGTCATCGGCCCGGACGACCGAATCGGCACCAGCACTCGCGTCGACGCAGGCGATGCAGCGGCGCTGGTGTCGGGGCCTGGGCTGGTCGCTTACCGCGATGCCACTCTCGTGCTCGAGGCCACCGGCTCCGGCGGGCCGGTGTTCGTCGGGCGTGCGCATCCGGTCGACGTTCGCGACTGGCTCGGCGGTGCGCCGCGCTGGGTCGGCACCGATGTGGGGTTGTCCGGCCTCACCGGGGAGGCCGTCCCCGCGGCCGAGGGCGCGCCGGCCGACGCCACACCGGCCGACCCGGCATCCGCCACGTTCTGGGCTGGGCGGGCGTCAGGCACCGGCACGCAGGCGCTGACGCTCGAGCTCGACGGCACGCCCACCCAGTGGGTGGTCGTCCCGCCCGAGTCCGGCGTGGTCGAGCTGGCCCTCGCCGTCGAGCTGCCGGGAGCCTTCCTCGCTGCCGTGGTGGTGGCGCTCGTCGGCGTCGGGCTGGTGGTCGGTGCGGTCGTCATCCGTCGGCTCGGGCGTGGCCATTCACAGCCCGCCGACGTCGGCGCGGATGACGCGCGCGGTCCGACCCGCGAGGAGGACGGTGAACGCTCCGCCTCGGGTCCGACGGGCGCCGCAGCCTGGCTCGGCCGGCTCGCCGCGGCCGGCGGGGTCGTGGTGCTGACGGGGTGCGGTGCGTTCCCGTCAGGCGTCGAGGCATACGACCCCACGACTGTGGCCCGGCCGGCGCTGACCGTCGAGCAGCTGGCGCTGATGCTGGCCGACTACGACCGGCGCAACAACGCGGCCATCGGGGCGACGGCCAGATCTCGTGACCCGAAAGCATGGTCGAGCGCCGATGCCGAGGTGCTCCTCGACCAGGACGAGTTCTCGACTCGCTTCGATGCCCTGGCGAAGGCACCCGCGAGCCCGCCCGTGACCCATCGTGGAACGCGGCTGTACGCGCCGGAGTTCACCGCCTACCCCATGTACGCGGTGACGGCGGTCGAGGCGCTGTCCAGGGGTGACCAGAAGCCGAGGCCAGCGGTCGGGGTGTTCGTGCGCCGGTCGGCGAGCGCTCCGTGGCTGCAGGTCGCGAACGTCGGGCTGCGCGCATCGCGGGACGTGCCGGCTGCGGCCCAGCCGGGCGCGGCGAGCACGCCCACCGCAACGGAACGAGCGGCCGCCGCGAAGGGGGCGGCCGCGATCGTCGAGTACGTGAGCACCGGTCGATCGGCGGCGGTGAAGGCACCCGACGCCGAGATGACCGAGCTCGTCACCGGCCTGGCGCCCGGGCAGAAGAAGGACTGGGTGTCGCACCGCGTGGCGGCGAGTCTGTACGCCAACACCCTCGACCGCACCAGCCCGGAGAGTGCCATCCGCGTGGTCCGCACCAAGGACGGCGTGATGGCGGTGGCGAGCTTCTCGGTGCGCGAGTCGTTCGACGCCGGGAAGGGCAAGGTGTACACGTGGAAAGACCCGTACGGCGCGGCGCTCGGGAGCCCGGACGGGACGCAGTTCATCGAGCGCCCGCTCGGCCTGGTCGTGGCCTATCGAGTGGGGGTCGACGGCACTGCCACCGTCATCGCCTCGAACTGGAGCACGGCGCGATAGTTCGGCGCAGGGCGACAGGTATCGCCAACGTGCGTCGGCGTATCAGGGGACCGCTCCCCATCGACACACGACGGCGTGACCCGCAAGACTGGTGTCACCGGGGAGTGAGGGTGCGGGGGATGGCGTAGGCAGGGTGCTTCCTCGTCATGTCCTCCCGTCCCGTCACGCGCCGAGACAGCTCCGACGAGAGAGGACGACATGGCGGACCCGATGGAACGGCTGCTCGACATCCGCGACGACATCGATCGCACGATGCAGAGCTACGAGGCTGCTGCTGCGGCACGCACCGACGTCGAGGGGTCTGACGCGTCGGGCGCGGTCACGGTCCGCGTTGGACGCACCGGCATTCTCGAGTCGGTGCGTATCCGGGCCGACTGGAGCAGGCGGATCACACCGGACCAGCTCGGCAGCGCGGTGACCGCCGCCGTCGGCGACGCGGCCGCCCGCTCAGGCCTGGTGTGGGGTGACGCGCTCGCCGAGTCACTCGACGCTCCCCGGCCCACAACGCGTCCGCTTCCCTCGGTCGACGGCAGTCTCGCCGCGGGGCTCAGCGACGTGGCCGACCCGCAGCGACTGGTCGAGCACGAGCGAGCGTCGCTCGAGGCGATGGCCGAAGTGCTGGGGCGCATGCTCAGCGAGATCGACATGGTCGCCGACGAGGTCGAGGCCATCGGGCGTCGGCACGTCGTCGGCGTCGCCGATGGTGGCGACATCCGAGTCGTTCTGTCCGGTGCGGGCGGCTTTGTGCGGGTCGAGATCGCCGAGGCCGCTGCGCGCCACCATGCCGCCAACCTCTGCAGACTCGTCAAGCTCGCCTACGACGATGCCGTGCGCCAGGTCGGCGACAGCCCGGTCGACGAGGTCATCGAACGCTCGGTGTTCGGCGAGCTCCGCAGAATCGGCTCCGACCCGGCTGCCGTCGTCCAGCGGTTCTCCGCGATCTGACCAGAACGACGAAGGAGACAGGTCATGGGTTTCGAAGCACAGCTCCAGGCGCTCGCGGACGATGCAGCGGTATGGGACCGCGTGGCCACCACGCTCTCAGGCGCGAGCTCGAGTGCGGCAGGGAGGGCGCTCCACGTGGCTGAGCTCTCGTGGGCGGGAGAGGTGACGGGCCTGGTCAGCACGTACGAGAGCATCCGCGCGAAGGTCGAGCGACTGCTCAAGGAAGGGTCCACCGAGACCGGCACGATCTCCGACGGGCTGATCACGGTCAAGCAGACCTACGAGGGAACCGACGCAGCGGCGCAGGCGGAGCTACAGTCCGCCTGGCGTCCCAAGGAGTGAGGTAAGGACACATGGACGACTTGGTGCACCAGATCATCGATCTGGTCGAGCGGATCAAGGCGAAGCTCGACAAGCTCCTCGGCGTGGTCAACCGCTTCCTCAGCTGGGTTCCGTGGGGGCTCGGCTGGCTGGCCGACCGGATCAAGGACGCCTGGGACGGGATGTGCGCGAAGTTCGCGGAGTTCTGGGATGCCGTGACGTTCATTTTCGGCAACCTGGGTGACCGTGGGGCGCTCTCCCGCACAGCACTCGCGTGGTCCTCGGACGTGAGCGGTCCGGTGAGCGCCCAGAAGGACGCCGTCGACGCGACGGCAGTGCTGGCAGCAGATGACACATGGCGAGGCTCCGCCGCAGGCGCGTACGCAGGGAAGGCGAAGCTCCATCAGACTGCTCTCGAGAAGGTGATCACGACGTACGTGCAGTCGATCAGCGCCTCCCTCGACACCGTCCGGGCCGGGCTGACGAAGTTCTACATGGGCCTCATCACGGCGCTCGGTGCTCTCGTCGTGGGCCTCATCGCGGCGTTGGCGTCCTCCGCGACCGTCTTCGGTATCCCGGCCGGCATCCTCATCGCGGGTGGCGCGGCGCTGGTCGCCGTCGGCGCCTTCTACACCGGAGGTGAGCTGTTGAAGAGCGACTGCTCCACGGCGATGAACACCCTGCAGCAGAAGCTCAACGACAACAACGGTTTCCCCGATGCTGCATGGCCGTCCGGCGCGGTGCTCTGAGCCATGGCAGGCTCGTCACGTCGGCGGGAGGCGGCTCGGGCCGCCGCGGCGGTCGTCCTCGCCGCCGCCGGGGGAGCGGTGGCGCTGATGGCGCCTGACGCCGTCGGCGCGACGGAGACCAGCGCCGTCGGCACCGTCTGGACCGTGGGGGCGTGGGCGGGGGTGGTGGCGGCGGCGCTCGTCGTGGTCGACGCATCGTTCGGTGCGGCCGGTCGTCCCGCACGAGCGTTCTCGACCGCTGCGGTCGTCCTGGGGTGGGCGGCTGTGCTGTGGCTCGTCCTCGGCGGCCTGTTCGCCGTCATCGACGGGGCAGCGGCCGATGCAGCGGTCGGAGTCGGCTTCATCGTGGCGATTCCTGCGGCGGGCGCAGTGGTCCTGGCTCTCATGAGCCCCGCCCGACGCTCGCCGGTCGCCGCATCGTCCTGACTGGCGGTGCGCGATCACGCGGCGTTCTGTCGCCCGACCGCCTGCGGGCCGACCCAGCGCATCTCCATCCGGATACGACCGTCGGCCAGGTCGACCGGGACCCAGCGCAGGGTCAGGCCAAGGCGTCCTGGGGTGTTCGTGTTTTTCACGGGTCCTCTTCTCGATCCTCCCTGACAACTGTTCGATGGTAGCCGATCAAGGATCAATAGATGAACATAAAGTGAACAAACGCAATGCGAGTCGGCAGCGATCTCGCGAGCGGATCTATCGCGCGCGTCGGGGACCGCTCCCCATCGACGGCGATGACGACCCGCCATGAGACTTCTCGCACGGACGGGGAGAAGCCCAGACGGGCGCGGCGCGGCGCGTGGCCGCCGTGCCGTGCCCGCGGCCGATGCGCCGTCGGACGACCCGCTCGGCGCCGTCCGATCGGGCCTCCGGGTCGACGCGCGCAGGCTCGTCGTCCCGGCCGTGCCGGCGTCCTCACTAGAGTTCCGGCATGGGTGCGACCAGGGTGTCCGTCGTCGGTGCGAGGGGCCGGATGGGTGTCACCGTCTGTGCTGCGGTCGAGCAGGACGACCAGCTCGAGCTGGTCGGCCGTTACGACGCCGGCGACGCTCTCGACGACCTCGCCGGTGCGCAGGTCGTCGTCGAGTTCTCAACCCCCGATGCCTCGCCCGACAACGTGGCACACTGCGTCGGCCGCGGCGTCCACGTCGTCGTCGGCACCACCGGGTGGGATGACGCCCGCCTCGCCACGCTGTCGGTGCAGCTCGACGAGCACCCTGACGTCGGGGTGCTCGTCGCACCGAACTTCGCCATCGGGGCAGTCCTGATGATGTCCTTCGCGCAGCAGGCTGCCCGGTTCTACGAGTCGGTCGAGGTGGTCGAGCTGCATCACCCGGGCAAGGTCGACGCACCGTCCGGCACTGCCGCCCGGACAGCCGACCTGGTCGGTGCGGCACGCGAGGAGGCCGGTCTCGCGCCACCTCCGGACGCCACCACCGTCGACCCCGGCGGGGCGCGCGGGGCGCGCGTGCACGGCATCCCGGTGCACTCCGTGCGGCTGCGGGGGCTGGTGGCGCACCAGGAGGTGCTGCTCGGAGCGGAGGGGGAGCAGCTCACCATCCGGCACGACTCCTTCGACCGGGTGTCCTTCATGCCCGGTGTGCTCGCCGCAGTACGCGAGGTCGCCCGGCGCCCGGGCCTGACCGTCGGGCTCGAGCACTACCTCGGGCTGGGCTGACCGGAGCCGCGCCGACTGGCGGTGGCCGTGGCCGGCACGATCGGCCGTGCGTCGACACCGTGCGGTGAGCTGGGCTCGTCGTGACGGTGGGCCGTCACCCAGGATCGACGGCTGTCGCGCAGGTCGAACGGTTGCTCCTGGGCCGGGCGCCGCGGCGAACGCGCGACCTGAGGTAACGCGCAGGTTTCCGGGTGCTCACGACTCGGCTGCTCGCACCGGTGCGCGCGATGTTGCCGACGGTTCACGTGGCCCGCGGAGGCCGGAAACACCCGGTCCATAGCGTCGAGGCGTCCGACAGCGAGGTGGGCGCCTCGCCGGGCGTCCTCTCACGAACCCGCCGTGAAAGAGGGCAGCGCTCATGACCACGACCACACCCGGCCGCGCGCCTGCGCCGCCCGCGACCCACGCCGGCACGCCGACCGACACCCTGGCCGGCCCGATCGACGCCGGCCCAGTTGACGCCAGCTCGATCACTGCCGGCCAGGCCGGCCCCGGCCGGTGGATCGAGCACTGGGACCCCGAGGACACGACGTTCTGGGAGACCCGCGGCCGCGGCATCGCCCGCCGCAACCTCGTCTACTCGATCCTGGCCGAGCACATCGGCTTCTCGGTCTGGCTGCTCTGGTCGATCGTCGTGGTCGCGATGAGCGGCACGTTCGACGCGACCGGCGCGCTCACGGCATCCGGGACGAACGGATGGGCGCTCACCGCGGGCCAGGCACTCACCGTGGTGGCGGTCGCCTCCGGTGTGGGCGCGTTCCTCCGTATCCCGTACACCTTCGCCGTGCCCGTCTTCGGGGGCCGCAACTGGACCGTCGTCTCGGCCCTGCTGCTGCTCGTGCCCACGCTCGGACTGGTCTGGGTGGTGCAAAACCCGGACGTGCCGTTCTGGGTGCTGCTGCTCGTCGCGGGCACGGCCGGCTTCGGCGGAGGGAACTTCGCGTCGTCGATGGCCAACATCTCGTTCTTCTACCCCGAGCGCGAGAAGGGCTGGGCTCTCGGTCTCAACGCCGCCGGTGGCAACATCGGTGTGGCAGTAGCGCAGAAGGCGGTTCCGCTGACGATCGGGCTGGGCGGGGTCGCCGCCGGTCTGGCCAACGCCGGCTTCCTCTACGTGCCGCTCGCGCTCGTCGCGGCCTACCTCGCGTACCGGTACATGGACAACCTCCGCGACGCCAAGGCCGACCCCGGCCCCACCGCCCGAGCCACCCGCCACCTGCACACCTGGCTGATGGCGCTGCTGTACATCGGCACCTTCGGATCGTTCATCGGCTACAGCGCCGCGTTCCCGACCCTGCTCAAGGTCGTCTTCGAGCGACCGGACATCGCGCTCGGCTGGGGCTTCCTCGGCGCCCTCGTCGGCTCGCTGTCGCGGCCGTTCGGCGGCCGGCTGTCCGACCGGTTCGGTGGCGCGGCGGTCACCCTGGCCAGCTTCCTCGTCATGGCTGTGGCCGGCCTGGCCGCGGTGTACGGCGTGCAGAACCGGAGCCTGCCGGTGTTCTTCGTCAGCTTCATGGCCCTCTTCGTGGCCACCGGCGTCGGCAACGGCTCCACCTACCGGATGATCCCGGCGATCTTCACCCGTCTCGGCGCCCGTGACGGAGCCGGCCCGCTGGAGTTCAAGCGCCGTGCCGCCGGGGCGGTCGGCATCATCTCCTCGGTCGGCGCGTTCGGCGGGTTCGTCGTCCCGTTCGTCTACAAGTACGCGAACGAGACCTACGGGTCGATCGTCCCGGCGCTCCAGGTGTACGTCGGCGTCTTCCTCGTCATGGCCGTGGTCACCTGGGGCGTGTACCTGCGTCGCGGCGCGACGATGGCGTGGGTCTGACCGATGTGCACGGCCACCCACTGCCCCTACTGCGCGCTCCAGTGCGCGCAGACCCTCGTGCCGACGCCGGATGACGCGGCGCCGGTGCGCGTGGAGGCGCGGGACTTCCCGACCAACCGGGGCGGGATGTGCCAGAAGGGCTGGACGTCGGCCGAGGTCCTCCGAACCGCGGACCGCCTGACGACACCGCTCGTCCGGCGCGGTGGTCGTGGCACCCCGCTGGCGCCGACCACCTGGGACGAGGCGCTCGGCGTCGTCCACGACCGGCTGGTGGCGCTGCGGCAGGAGCACGGGCCGGAGGCGGTGGCGGTGTTCGGCGGCGGCGGCCTGACCAACGAGAAGGCCTACACGCTGGGCAAGTTCGCCCGGATAGTGCTGCGCACGCCGTACATCGACTACAACGGGCGGTTCTGCATGAGCTCGGCGGCGGCCGCCGCGAACCGCGCGCTCGGCGTCGACCGCGGCCTCACCTTCCCGCTGGCCGACCTCGGCGGCGCCGACGCGGTGCTGGTGCTCGGGTCCAACCCGGCCGCGACGATGCCGCCGCTGGTCCAGCACCTCGCCGGCGCCCGTTCCCGCGGTGGCCTCGTGGTCCTCGACCCGCGACGCTCGGCGACCGCCCGGCTGACCGACGGCGGCGCCGGCATCCACCTCGCCCCGGTCCCGGGAACCGACCTGGTCGTGCTGCTCGCCCTCACCCACGTGCTCGTCGACGAGGGCCTGGTCGACGAGGAGTACCTGCGCGAGCGCACCACCGGCTGGGATGCCGTGGCCGCCTCGGTGGCCCGGTGGTGGCCGGAGCGGGCCGAGGCGGTGTGCGGGGTCCCCGCCGACGAGCTGCGGGCTGTGGCCCGGCGGCTGGCCGCCGCCGCACCGGTGCACGGCGGCCGGGGGGCGTACGTGCTCACCGGCCGGGGCCTGGAGCAGTCGACGCAGGGCACCGCCGGCGTGTCCGCGGCCATCACCCTGGCGTGCGCGCTGGGACTCGTGGGCCGGGCCGGCTCGGGCTACGGCCCGCTCACCGGGCAGGGCAACGGGCAGGGCGGGCGCGAGCACGGCATGAAGAGCGACCAGCTGCCCGGGTACCGGATGATCGCCGACCCGGCCGCCCGCGCGCACGTCGCCGGCGTCTGGGGCGTGGACCCCGCCCAGCTGCCCGGCGCAGGGGTACCGGCGGTCGAGCTGCTCGCCCGCCTGGGAGTCGGCGACGGGCCGCGAGCCCTGCTCGTGCACGGCTCCAACCTGGTCGTCTCGGCGCCCGACGTCTCGTCGGTGCGGGCGGCGCTGGCCCGGCTCGACCTCCTGGTCGTCGCCGACGTCGTGCCCTCGGAGACCGCCCAGCTCGCCGACGTGGTGCTCCCCGTCACCCAGTGGGCCGAGGAGGAGGGGACGATGACCACGCTCGAGGGGCGCGTCATCCGGCGCCGCAAGGCCCTCGAGCCGCCGGGAGAGGCCCGCGACGAGCTGTGGGTGTGGGCCGAGCTGGCCCGCCGCTTCGGCGTCGGCGGCTTCACCGACGACACCCGCGCCGTCTTCGACGAGCTGGCCCGTGCCTCGGCCGGTGGCCGGGCCGACTACTCGGCCGTCACCTACGACCGGCTCGACGCGGGCGAGGAGCTGTACTGGCCGTGCTCGTCATCCGCGCCGGAGGGCACGCCGCGGCTCTTCCTCGACCGGTTTCCCACCGATGACGGGCGCGCCCACCTCGTCGCGGTCGACCACCACGGGCCGGCCGACGACGTCTCCCGCGAGTACCCGCTGTTCCTGACGACCGGGCGGGTGGCGCAGCACTACCAGTCCGGCGCACAGACCCGGCGGGTGGCCGAGCTGGTCTCCGCCGCAGCCGAACCCGTGGCCGAGCTGCATCCGGTCCTGGCCGACTCGGTCGGGGTCGCCGACGGGGATGCCGTGCGCCTCACTTCCGCGCGCGGGTCGTTGGTGGTGGCCGCGTCGGTGAGCGAGAGCATCCGGCACGACACGGTGTTCGTGGCGTTCCACTGGGCCGGCGCGCTGAGCGCGAACCTGCTCACCACGGACGCGACCGACCCGGTGTCGGGCATGCCCGAGTTCAAGGTGTGCGCCGTGCGGGTCGATCGGGTCGAGCCGACCACGGAGACGCTCCTGCCCGCCGCGGCAGGCAGTACGGCGGATGCCGGTGAGCCCGCCTCCGCAGCCGAGCCGGCCCGGTCCGAGACCGAGGAGGTTCCGGCGTGAGGCGGGTGGTGGTCGTCGGCGACGGCATGGTGGGCTCGCGGTTCGTCGAGCTGCTCGTCGAGGCGGCGCCGGACGTCCGCGTGACGGTGCTCGGCCGCGAGCGCGTACCGGCCTACAACCGGGTCCTGCTGTCGGGCGTCGTCGCCGGCAGCACCAGCCCCGCCGCGCTCTCGCTGGCGCCGGCCCCGCACCCCCGGGTGCGCGTGCTCACCGGTGTGGCCGCCGTCGACATCGACCGCGAGCGGGCGGTGGTGCGCGACGAGCACGGCGAGCGACACCCGTACGACGAGCTCGTGCTCGCCACCGGCTCGGCCGCGCGAGTGCCGCCGATCCACGGTGTGGCGTGGGAGCAGGGGCTCGTCGACGGCGTGTTCGTGCTCAAGGACCTCGCCGACGCCACCGGCATCGTCGAGGCGACGGGGCGCGCCCGGCGCGCGGTGGTGCTCGGTGCCGGTGTCCTCGGGGTCGAGGTGGCCGGCGGGCTGGCGCAGCGCGGGCTGTCGGTCCGGGTCGTGCACCTCGCCGACCGGCTGATGGAGCGGCAGCTCGGGTGGGAGGCGTCCCAGGTGGCCATCGCCAGCCTCGAGCGGCTCGGCATCACGACCCACACCGGCGCGTCGGTCGTGGGCGTCACGGTGCGTCGCGGTCGCCTCGAGGCGGTGCGGTTCGCCGACGGACACCAGGCCGCCGCCGACCTCTTCGTGATGTGCTGCGGCACCGTTCCCGAGACGGTGATCGCGCAGCGGGCCGGACTGGCCTGCGAGAGAGGAGTGCTCGTCGACGCCGAGCTGCGCAGCCCGAGCGACCCGCGCGTCCACGCGATCGGCGACTGCGCCCAGCCGCCCGAGGGTGCGACCGGGCTGGTCGCCCAGGGCTGGCAGCAGGCCGCCCGACTCGCAGCGGCGCTGGCCGACGGCTCGACGCCGGACGAGCGAGGGCCCGACACCCCGCGCGGGCGACACCGGCCACGGCCGAGCGCGGCGGGCGACGGGCCCCGCCGGTCGTCGTCCGCGGCGGCCGGTGGGCACGACGTCGTGCGGCTCAAGGCACCGGGGATGTCGGTGGTGAGCATGGGAGTCAATGGCGAGGTCGATCCCGATGCCGGACACCGCGTGGTCTCGCTCAAGGACCCCGAGGGCGGCCGCTACGTCGAGGTCGTCGTCGCGCAGAGCCGCCTGGTCGGCGCGACGTGCATCGGCGACGCCACGGTGGCCGCCGCGCTGTCCGCGCTCTACACCCGCGGCCTGCCGGTCCCCGACGACCCGGCCCTGCTGCTCGTCCGCACCCTGGCGGGCGCCGCGTCATCCGTGGTGCAGCGTGACCCGCACGACCTCGCCGACGACGACCGGGTCTGCACCTGCAACAGCGTCAGTGCCGGGCGGGTCCGGGATGCCGTGCGCGCGGGCTGCGCCTCGGTGTCCGACGTCGCCCGCGAGACGCGAGCGAGCACCGGGTGCGGCGACTGCGCCTCGGTGGTGGCCGCCCTGCTCGCCAGTGCCGCAGCGAGTCCCGAACCGATTTCCCAGCCGAGCACCCTGGTGAGGAGCGCATCATGAGCGAACACGTCGTCGTCGTCGGTGGGGGGATGGTCGCCCACCGGTTCGTGGAGGCCCTGCGGGCTCGGGACGAGCGCGACCGGTACCACGTGACGGTGATCGCCGAGGAGCCCCGGATGCCGTACGACCGGGTGGGGCTCTCGGCGTTCTTCTCGGGCACGCATCCGGATGACCTCACCCTCGGCGACCGAGCACTGTGGGCCGACGACGCGGTCGCGCTGCGCACCGGCTCGGCCGTGGTCGGCCTCGACCTCCGGGCCCGGGTCGTCGCCACGGCCGGCGGCGGCTCGGTCCACTACGACCACCTGGTGCTCGCCACCGGGTCCTCGGCCTGGGTGCCGCCGGTGCCCGGGGTCGATCTCGGCGGGGTCTTCGTCTACCGCACCGTCGACGACGTGGTGGCGCTGCGCGACTGGGTCCGTGCCCGCGAGACCGAGCTCGGTCGCCCTGTCCGGGGCGCGGTCGTCGGCGGTGGCCTGCTCGGGCTCGAGGCGGCCGGCGCGCTGCTCGGGCTCGAGGCCGACTGCACGGTGGTCGAGTTCGCGCCCCGGCTGATGGCGCTGCAGGTCGACGACGGTGGCGGCCAGGCGCTGCGCCGGATCGTCGAGGGGCTCGGGGTCGACGTGCGGGTCGGCGCGGCCAGCGAGGCCGTCGTCGGTGACGAGGCCGGCCGGGTCGCCGGGCTGCGACTCGCCGGCGGCGACGAGCTGCCCGCCGATGTCGTGGTGTTCGCCACGGGTGTGCGCCCACGCGACGAGCTCGCCGCTCCCGCCGGCCTGGCCACGGGCGAGCGCGGCGGTGTGGTCGTCGACGACGGCTGTGCCACGAGCGCGCCGCGGGTCCATGCCATCGGTGAGGTCGCCTGCATCCAGGGACGATGTCTCGGGCTCGTCGCGCCCGGCTACGCGATGGCCGAGGTGGTGGTCGATCGGCTGCTCGGCGGCACGGCGACGTTCCCGGGCGCCGACCTGTCGACCAAGCTGAAGCTGCTCGGCGTCGACGTCGCGTCGTTCGGTGACGCCTTCGCCACCACGGCCGGAGCCCTCGAGCTCGTGTACTCCAACCCGGTGGCCGGCACCTACGCCAAGCTCGTCGTCACGGATGACGCCCGCACCCTGCTCGGCGGCGTGCTCGTGGGCGACGCGTCGGCGTACGCGTCGCTGCGCCCGATGGTCGGGCACGAGCTCGGCGGCGACCCCTCGTCCTGGCTGGTGCCCGACGGCACGGCGGAGCGCCCGCAGGTGGAGCTGCCCGCCGACGCCACGGTGTGCTCCTGCAACGCCGTGAGCGCGGGCGTCATCCGGGATGCCGTGACGCACCAGAGGTGCCACGACCTCGGTGCGGTCAAGGGGTGCACCCGGGCGGGCACGTCGTGCGGTTCGTGCGTCCCCCTGGTGAAGAAGCTCATGGCGGCCGAGCTCACCAGGGCCGGGATGACGCTCTCCCGGGCGATGTGCGAGCACGTGCCGGTGCCGCGGACCGAGCTGATGGGCGCCGTCCGGGTGAGCGGGCTGCGGAGCTTCAGCGACATCATCGGCCGGTTCGGCACCGGCCGCGGCTGCGACGTCTGCAAGCCGGCGATCGCGAGCATCCTCGCGTCCCTCTACGACGAGCACATCCTCGGCGGTGACCGGGCGGCGTTGCAGGACACCAACGACCGGGTCATGGCCAACATGCAGAAGGACGGCACGTACTCGGTGGTTCCGCGGGTGCCGGGCGGGGAGATCCTCCCGGAGCAGCTGGTGCTGATCGGCGAGGTGGCCCGCGACTTCGGGCTGTACACGAAGATCACCGGCGGCCAGCGGATCGACCTCTTCGGGGCCCGCCTCGACCAGCTGCCCGCCATCTGGCAGCGGCTCGTCGACGGCGGCATGGAGTCCGGGCACGCCTACGGCAAGGCGCTGCGCACGGTGAAGTCGTGCGTCGGGTCGTCGTGGTGCCGGTTCGGGGTGCAGGACTCGGTGGGGATGGCGGTGCGGCTCGAGCTGCGCTACCGCGGACTGCGCAGCCCGCACAAGCTCAAGCTCGGGGTGAGCGGCTGCGCGCGCGAGTGCGCGGAGGCCCGCGGGAAGGACGTCGGGCTGATCGCCACCGAGCAGGGCTGGAACGTCCTCGTCGGCGGCAACGGCGGCTTCACCCCGCGGCACGCACAGCTCCTCGTCGAGGACGTCGACGAGGAGACGGCGGTGCGGGTGGTCGACCGCTACCTCGCGTACTACGTGCGCACCGCCGACCGGCTGCAGCGCACCGCACCGTGGCAGGAGGAGCACGAGGGCGGGCTGGACCGCATCCGCGAGATCGTCGTCGACGACGCGCTCGGGCTCGCCGCCGACCTCGACGCGTTCATCGCCCGCCATGTCGAGGGCTACGAGGACGAGTGGGCCGCCGTGCTGCGCGACCCGGAGCGGCTGCGCCAGTTCACCCCGTTCGTCAACGCGCCCGGGGTGGCCGACCCGTCGCTCGCGTACGTGGCCGAGCGCGGCCAGCGCCGCCCGGCCACGGCCGCCGAGCGGACGGCGGATACGGCCACACCGCCTGAGCGCCGACCCGGGCCGGCCGCGTCCTCGGCCCCGTCGCCGCGCCCGGTGCTCGTCGCCGGACCGGTCCTGGAGGTGCGCTCGTGACCGCCGTCGCCGACCGGACGACCCGCGTCGACGTGTGCGACCTCGCCGACCTCACCCCCGAGCTCGGGGTGGCCGCGCTGGTCGGGGAGGAGCAGGTGGCGGTGTTCCTGCTCGCCGACGGCCGCGTCCTCGCGGTGTCGAACGTCGACCCGTTCACCGGTGCCGCCGTCGTCTCGCGCGGCATCACCGGCTCTCGTGGCGAGGTCCCGACCATCGCCTCGCCGCTGCACAAGCAGGTGTTCTCACTGCTGGACGGACGCTGCCTCGACTCCGTGGACCGGGCGCCGCTGCCGGGTCGTGGACCCGACCTGGAGAGCTACGGCGTGACCGTGGACGATGGTCGCGTGACCATCGACCTCGCGAGCCGGGCGTGACGACCCTGCTCGGCCTCGACCTCACGGGGCGACGCGTGCTCGTCGTCGGCACCGGGGAGGTCGGCATGCGCCGGGCGCACCGGCTCCGCGAGGACGGTGCCGCCGTGGTGCTGGTCGACCCGCGACCGTCGGCGGATGCCCGCCGCACCGCCGCCCACGGCGACGTCACCCTGGTCTCGCGGTCCGTCGTCGCAGAGGACGTCGACGGTGCCTGGCTCGTGGTGGCGGCCACCGACTCCCCGGCGGTCAACGCCGAGGTGGCGACCTGGTGCCTCGCCCGGCGGGTGTGGTGCGTCAACGCCACCGACGGCGGCGCCGGGACGGCCCGGGTCGTGGCGTCGAGCACCCACGGCGACCTCGCCATCGGCGTGGTGTCGATGGGCGAGGCCGACCCGCAGCGCGCCGCCGGTGTGCGCGACGCGCTGGCGCGGCACGTCGAGTCCGGTGCGGTCGATCTCCGGCGGCGCCGCCGGCGTGGCGGGCGCGTCGTCCTCGTCGGTAGTGGCCCTGGCGACACCGGGCTGGTGCCGGTGGCCGGGCTGGAGGCGCTGGCCGCGGCGGACGTGGTCGTCACCGACCGGCTGGGCGCCACCGGCCTGCTCGACCGGCTGCCGGCCGACGTCGAGGTCGTCAACGTCGGCAAGAGCCCCACCAACCACCCGGTGCCGCAGGCCGAGATCAACGCCATCCTCGTCGACCACGCCCTGAAGGGCCGCACCGTCGTCCGGTTCAAGGGCGGTGACCCCTACCTGTTCGGCCGCGGCGGCGAGGAGGTGCACGCCTGCCGCGCGGCCGGGGTCGAGGTCAGCGTGGTGCCCGGCATCACCTCGGCGTTCTCGGTGCCGGCGCTGGCCGGCATCCCGGTCACCCAGCGCGGCGTGTCCACGTCGGTGCACGTCGGCTCGGGGCACGCCGGGCCGGATGACGTGATGCTCGCCGCCGTGCTCGGCGGCAGCACCGTCGTGCTGCTGATGGCGGTGTCGGCCCTGCCCGGCATCTGCAAGGCGGCCCTCGCCGCGGGCGCGCCCGACGACCTCCCGGTGGCCGTCGTCGAGCAGGGGTCGACCGTGCGTGAGCGGGTCACGCGCGCGACCCTCGTCGATGCGGAGCAGGTGACTGCCGACGCGGGTGTGCGCCCGCCGGCGATCGTCGTCATCGGGCGCGTGGCGGCGCCCGGATTCCTCGACGACCCGGTCTGTGCGACAGCGGTGCCCGACGGCGATGGCGACCACCGCGCATGACGGACCTCGGCCCGGTGCTCGCGGGATGTGTGGTCGCCGTGACCGCCGACCGCCGGTTCAAGGAGCTCGCGGCCGCGCTCGAACGTCGCGGCGCGACCGTCGAACACGCACCTGCGCTCGAGGTCGTGCCCCACCTCGGCGACCAGACCCTGGTCGACCACACCCGCAGCATCATCACCGCGCCGCCCGACGTCGTCGTGGCGACGACCGGGATCGGGTTCCGCGGCTGGGTCGAGGCCGCGGATGCCGTCGGGCTGGCCGAGCCGCTGCTCGACGTGCTCGGCCGTGCGCGGCTCATCGCGCGAGGTCCGAAGGCCAGGGGGGCGATCGAGGCGGCCGGGCTGACCGCCGACTGGGTCGCCACGTCCGAGACGGCTGCCGAGATCGAGCAGTTCCTCCTCGCCGAAGGCGTTGCGGGGCAACGGATCGCGGTTCAACACCACGGCAGTGGATCGGACGGTCTGGACGACGCGTTCACCACCGCCGGAGCCGACGTCACCGGTCTTGTCGTGTACCGCTACGGCCCGGCCGACGCCGACGTGCTGTCGGCATCGGTACGACATGCCGCCGAGGGCCGGCTCGACGCCGTCGTGTTCACCTCGGCACCGGGCACCCAGGCCTGGCTCGACACGGGCACCGACGGCGAGCTGTCCGCCATCCGCACCCGTAACGCCGACGGGCGGCTGGTGCTGGCGACGGTGGGCCCGGTCACCGCGGCGCCGTTGGAGCGGGCGGGCCTGGTGGCCCTGGTTCCCGGCCGGTGGCGGCTCGGCGCGATGGTGCGCTCGCTGGTCACCCATTACGCCGGGCAGCCCGCGCTCGACACCGTGGCGGGTGCCCTCGTGGTGCGGGCCCGGAGTGTGGTGCTCGACGGCCGTGCGCTGCCGCTGACCCCGGCGGGGGTGGCAATCCTCGCCGAGCTCGCCGGCGCGCGGGGTGCGGTGGTGCCGCGCGAACGGCTCCAGGCGTTGCTGCCTGGAGGCTCTCGCGACGGTCACGCGCTCGAGACCGCCGTGGGGCGGTTGCGCGAGGCGTGCGGTTCGCGGGACGTGGTGCGCAACGTGGTCAAGCGCGGCTACGCACTGGCACTGGTGGATTCGTGACGGCGCTGGTGCTGTGCGCGCACGGGACGCGCGACGCCGGCGGGCGGGCGGTCGTGCGTGGTGTCGTCGATGCCGTGGCGGCGGTGCTTCCAGGGGTGGCGGTGCACGAGGCGTATGTCGACGTGCACGGTCCGGAGGTGGGCGAGGTCGTCGCGGCCGTGCTACGCGCCGACGGGCCGGGGTGCTCGGCGGTGGTGGTGCCGCTGCTGCTCGCCGCCGGGTTCCACGTGCACGTCGACCTCGCGGACGCCGTGCGCTCCCGGCCCGACGTCGTCGTCTCCCCGGCGCTCGGCCCCGACGACCGGCTGGTCGATGTCGTCGTCGACCGGATGACGACCGCGGGCGTCGGCGCCGGAGCGGCGGTGGTCCTGGTGCCGGCCGGGTCGAGCGACGTTCGCGCACAAGCCGACTCGGCCGAGATGGCCCGCCGGTTGGGCGAACGTGTCGGGCGCCCGGTGTCGCTCGGCTACGCGGCCGGTCCGTCGCCGTCGGTCACCGAGGAGGTGGCCCGGGTGCGACGGGAGGGTGCGTCATCCGTCGCCGTGGTGTCGTACCTGCTGGCGCCGGGGTTCTTCCAGCGTCGTCTCGAACAGTGTGGTGCCGACGTCGTCACCGGCCCACTCGCGCCCGACCCGCGCATCGTCGACATCGTTCTCGACCGCTACCACGCCGCGATCGACGGCCCGTCGACGTCGTAGCGTGTCGAGGTATGGCACCACGTGGCGGGCGCACCTCCGCTGCTCGGCGCGCTGTCGTACCTGGTCTGCCGAGCACGGACGGGGTGCTGGTGCTGCCGGACGGGCGGCGGGTTCGCGCCGCGTCGACGCGGTCGAGCCGCGCCGGGGTGCCCGACCCCGACCTGGCGGTGGTGCTCGCCGGCCGGCCGCCGGATGACGCACCGTGGCCGGTGCTCTGGGTGCGCTGGCCCGACTTCCGGGTGCCGGCGGATGCCGCCGAGGCCCTGGAGGCGCTGCGGGTGGCTCACGTGATGGCGGCGGACCGCCGTGTCGAGGTCGGCTGCCGTGGCGGGGTGGGCCGGACGGGCACGGCTGTCGCGGTGCTCGCGGTCTTCGCGGGGCTGGCCCCGGGCGAGGCGGTGGCCTGGGCCAGACAACACCATCATCGCCGGGCCGCCGAGACCCCATGGCAGCGCCGGTGGGTCGAACGGGTGGCCCTGCCCTGACCACCGTGCGGTGGCGAACGGCCCGGCACTCCCCGGGACCGGCTGTCTCCAGTGCAGGGGATGGTCTCCCTCAGTCGTCGCGGTGCCGCGCGCCCGGTCCGGGTCGGGCCTCGAGATCGGCCAGGCGCAGACCGCGGTGGCCGTCGCCACACGCCAGCTCGGCTCCCACCTCGGCCCCACACCGGCGATGCACGACGGCCACCGTCGGGCCATCGGGCGCGGGGAGCCACCGGTCCGCCCAGTCGAGCAGCGCCACGAGCACCGTGGCCAGGTCGCGTCCACGCTCGGTGAGGTGGTACTCGTCGCGAGTCCGAGCGCCCGGCGACCGGTAGGGCCGGCGCTCCAGCAGGTCGCGCGACTCCAGTTCGCGGATGCGGGCACTGAGCGACGGCGCGCTCAGCCCGGTGTGCCGGCACAGGTCGTCGAAGCGCCGGATGCCGTAGAACGCCTCCCGCACCACCCGGCCGCAGCCCGGTGGCAGGAGATGGTCGAGGGCCCGCTGCACCGAGTCGGGCGCGAGGTCCCATGCCGCACGGTCGAACACGTCATCCTCTGGATCTCGTCCGCGTGAGTCAGCATACTCTGACTGTGGTCAACCTTACTCAGCTGTCCGGCCTCTCCACACGTGCTCGGCCGGCCGACGGGCTGCTCTCCTCGCCCGCACCCGACGGGCCGCCCCGCGCCCGTCCGGTCCAGGAGGCGCTCGGCCTCGCCGTGGCTCTTCGTCATCCCGCAGCGGTGCGCCGGCTCCGGCGGGTGCCGCGCGGCGACGGCCACGTGGTCATCGACATCCCGGGGTGGAAGGCGCCGGAGGCGGTGTCCTGGCCGCTGCGCACCTACCTGCGCGCGATCGGCTACGACGCCCGCCCGTGGGGCTTCGGCGTCAACCGGGGGACGCCCGAGAAGGATGCCGAACAGCTCGCGGCAGTGGTCGACGACCTTCGGGCGTCGGTCGGGCCGGTGTCACTGGTCGGATGGAGCCTCGGCGGGCTCATCGCTCGCGAGGTGGCACGCCAGGTGCCGAACGCCGTGCGCCGGGTGGTCACCTATGGCACTCCGGCCGTCGGGGGGCCGGCGCACACGGTCGGCGCCGGTGCGTTCGGGCCCGAGGAGTGCGCGCGCATCATCACCCTGGTGGACCAGCTCGACCGGGACGCCCCGATCGGCGTGCCGGTGACGGCGATCCTCTCGCGGCGCGACGGCGTGGTGGCCTGGCAGGCCTGCCTCGACCGCGCCTCGACCCGGATCGAGCACGTCGAGGTGCCGAGCAGCCACATCGGCCTCGGCGTCGACCCCGACGTGTGGGAGGTCGTGGCCGACCGGCTGGCGCGCCCGGCACTGAGCTGATGTCGCGCCACCGCTGATGTCGCGCCACCGAACCCACCGACGTGGACTGCCCTGCGCCGGTCGTGCGCGCGTGGCCCCGGTTGGCATCATGGGCCCGGAGGCGCTGTCGTTCACGTGGTGAGCGCGCCGCCGCGGCATCCACGGCATCCGGGGTAGAAAGGTATCGACCCCCGCCCGCGGCATCTCGGAGAGCATCGTGCCCGTTCGCCCCTCGCCGTCCTGGCTCGCCGAGTCGGTGCTGTACCAGATCTACCCGCAGAGCTTCGCCGACGGCAACGGCGACGGTGTCGGTGACCTGCCGGGGGCGCTCGAACGGCTCGACCACCTGGCCTGGCTCGGCGTCGACGTGGTGTGGTTCAGCCCGCTGTTCGCGTCGCCGTTCGCCGACGCTGGCTACGACGTCAGCGACTACCTGTCGGTGGCCCCGCGCTACGGCACCGACGAGGACCTCGTGACGTTCGTCGAGGCGGCGCGCGCCAGGGGCATCCGGGTGCTGCTCGACCTCGTCGCAGGGCACACCTCCGACCAGCACCGGTGGTTCCGTGAGTGGGCCGAGGACCCCACCGACCACCGGTACATCGGCAGTGCTCGGGTCGGTGCCCCGGCGGCGGCCTGGGCGCCGGTTCCCGGTGCACGCGGCGGGTACTACCTGCTCAACTTCTACCCGTGCCAGCCGGCCCTCAACTTCGGCTACGCACGCCCGGACGAGCGTGAGCCGTGGCGCCAGCCGGTCGACGCCGACGGCCCTCGGGCGAACCGTGCGACACTCCGCGAGGTGATGGCGCACTGGTTCGCCCTCGGTGTCAGCGGCTTCCGGGTCGACATGGCGAACTCGCTGGTCAAGGACGACCTGGGCAAGGCCGAGACCGCCCGGCTGTGGGGCGAGATGCGCGCCTGGATGGACCGCGAGCACCCCGATGCGGTGCTGCTCTCGGAGTGGGGAGACCCGGCCGTGGCAGTGCCGGCCGGGTTCCACGCCGACTTCTTCCTCCAGTTCGACCGGCCCGCACTGCGCTCGCTGTGGCACACCGGCCTCGGCACCCACGACGCCGGCTGGAGCGACCCGGGGCGCTTCTTCTTCGACCCGGCCGGTAGCGGGGGCATCGACACCTTCCTGCGTGAGTGGCGGGCGGCTGTGGCGGCGATCGGCGACGGCGGCGGCCACGTGGCGCTGCCCACCGCCAACCACGACTTCGCCCGCCTGGTCACCGGCCCGAGGACGGCGGACCAGGTGGCCGGTGCGTTCGTCTTCCTGCTCACCTGGCCGACCCTCCCGGTCGTCTACTACGGCGACGAGATCGGCATGCGGTACGTCGACGACCTCCCGGACGTCGAGGGCAGCGTGCTCACCCCGACCCACAACCGGTCGGGGTCGCGCACCCCGATGCAGTGGGATGACGGCCCGGGCGCGGGTTTCTCGACCGCCTCGCCGGAGCGCTTCTACCTGCCGCTCGATCCTGATCCCGTGCGTCCGACCGTGGCCGCGCAGCGCGCGGACGAGGGGTCGCTCCTGCATCTCGTGCGGCGGCTCGTCGCACTGCGTCGCGCGACGCCCGCGCTGGGCGCGGGCGGCGGCGTCGACGTGCTCCACGAGGGCTACCCCTTCGTGTACCGACGCGGCGGCACTCATCTCGTCGTCGTCAACCCACGTCGCGACCCGGCGTCGGCGCCGATCCCCCCGGGATGGGAGGGCGCACGAGCGCTCGAGGTGAGCGGGGTCGTCATCCGCCCGGCCCAGGTGGAGGTCGGTGGCTTCGGGTATGCGGTGTTCGAGCGCAGCTGAGCCGCAGGCGTTCTCGACGACAGTCGAATCCGCGAGGGTCGGTCTTGGTCAGGGCGCCGGTCTCTTGCGCCTCGTACCTAGCGCCTGCTAGTTTCGTGGGACGCGCTCGACGAGCGCGGGAGTGACCCCCGGCGTCCGGGCGTCACTGCCGCTCGCAGGACGTCCGACCCGCTGCCCGGCGACCGGGCGGATCCGGGTGCCGCCATCATGCTCAGAAGTGAGTCCCGCATGCCTCAAACCGATCTGTCCACCTCGCCCGAGCGGCTCACCACCGCGTCGGGCGTCGCCTTCGTCCGCACGCCCGACAGCCGATTCGACGGCCTGCCCGCGTGGCCCTACGAGCCGCGGTACGTCGAGATCGACGGTCTGCGGCAGGCGTATGTCGACCAGGGCCCGGCCGACGCCCACCCGATCCTGCTGCTCCACGGACAGCCGTCGTGGGGGTACCTCTACCGACTGATGATCCCGGTGCTGGTCGAGGCGGGCTATCGCGTCGTCGCCATGGACCACCTGGGCATGGGCCGTTCGGACAAGCCGCTGGACCCGGAGTTCTACAGCTTCGACCTGCACGCCGACCGGCTCCGGCGATTCGTCGACGAGCTCGAGCTGCAGGAGGCGACCCTCTTCGCCCAGGACTGGGGCAGCGTGCTCGCGATGTGGACCGTCGCCCACGATCTCAGCCTGTTCTCGCGCATCGCGATC
Source organism: Dermatophilaceae bacterium (assembly GCA_051645525.1). Classification (GTDB taxonomy): domain Bacteria; phylum Actinomycetota; class Actinomycetes; order Actinomycetales; family Dermatophilaceae; genus JBOFLG01. The sequence goes on from JBOFBK010000518.1 coordinate 24,147, forward strand.
GGCAACGGCGGCTTCCCGCCGAACGCGCCGAGCTTCCGACTGCCGCCGGCCGACAACCCGCTGGTGGTCGCCTTCGGCCAGATGCTGGAGTCGATGCCCGCCCAGCAGCCGCGCTTCTTCGACGACGACGGCAACATCGACATGGCGGCGCTCGGCGGCAACCTGATGCCAGACGCCGACGCCATAGCCGACAGCGCCCAGTACTCCGACACCATGGACGGCGTCATGTTCGCCCAGTGGGCTGGTTACGCCGGCAACTCGGAGAGCTTCCGCCCCTCCGTCTTCGTCGAAGCGCTCACCTACCGCGACCTCGGAGCCGAGGCGCGGGCGGGATACGACGCCCCGTTCCCGACGCGGGAGTATCTGGCCGGTCCGCGCTCGTTTCCGCGATGCCTCAGCGATCTCCACGGTCGTACCGCGGAACCCAAGGAGGCCCTGAAGGGCTACCGAAAGCCGGTGCTGACGATCTTCGGTCGCAACGACCCGGGTCTGCTGAGTCCCGAGTCCGACGACCAACCGTGGATCATCGAGAACATGCCGGGCGCCGCGGGCCAGGACCATCACGGTTACCCCGACGCCAGCCACTTCCTGCAGGAGGACAAAGGCAAGGACATCGCCCGCCGGCTGCTCGCCTTCATCGAGGGATCGCCCTGACCGTGGCTGCGCGGTACGCCGCACGCTCGACCGCCGTGGTCCCGCCGCCACCCCCGCCTCGCCCGACATCCGACCCGTCCGCAAGGAGAGCACCATGACCGTCGCCGGCACCTGGAACCTGACCATTTCGACCCCGATCGGCAAGCAGCAGGGCACGTTCGACGTCCAGGTCGACGGCACCGCGCTCAGCGGCACGGCGCAGGTGCTCGGCGGCACCGTCCCGCTCACCGACGGCTCCGCCGACGGCGACGCGATGCGGTTCACCGTCACTGTCACCAACCCGATGAAGATGGACCTCACGTTCGACCTGGTCGCCGACGGCGACACCGTGGCCGGCACGGTCAAGGCCGGGCCGATCGGCACGCAGAAGGTTGTCGGTGAGCGGGCCTGACCGCCGGCGCCACCTCGTGACCTCGTGACCACCGTGCTCGGTGACACCCCGGCCCGTCGAGGTCTCGGCCGGGGTGTCACCCGGCAGCACCGGGTGTCTCCATGCCTGACGGCGCGCGGCAGGTCAGCCCCAGCCTCCCGCTCGTAGCAGGGCGGCGACCGCAGCGGCGCCCACCACGACGACGAGGAAGTTGGCGCGAAGCACCAGCAGCACGATCGCCGCTGCCAGTGCGGCGAGCCGGGCGTCGACCACGAGCGACCCGCCGTCGCCCGCGACGGTCTGCACCGCGACCAAGGCCGCCAGCAGTGCCACGGGAAGCAGCGCGATCACCCGCGACCGTCGCTCGCCCTCGACCCAGCGCTCCGGCACGACGTAGCCGGCGAGCTTGAGCGCGAACGCGGCGGCGCAGGCGAGCAGCACCGTGGTCCACGGGCTCACGGCACCGGGTCCGATCCGGCGAGGCGGTCGTCATCCACGCGCGGTGGCCGAGGCCGTCCGGGGCGCCACACACCGACGGCCACCGCGGCGAGCGCCGCGAGGATGACGGGAACCCCGGCCGGGAGGACTGGGCTGGCCAGCAGCGCGACGAACGCGGCGAGGACGGCGGTGGCGGCGGCGTCACCGCTGCGCAGCCGCGGCCAGAGCAACGCCGCGAAGGCCGCCGCCGCGGCCGCGTCGAGGCCGAGCTCCCTCGGGTCGCCGACCGCGTTGCCGAGCAGCGCGCCGGCGAGGGTCATGAGGTTCCACAGGGCGAAGACCGCCAGCCCGGTGAGCCAGAAGCCGCGTCGCCGCAGCGGCAGCTCGGGTTGGGCCACCCCGACGGCGGTCGACTCGTCGATGGTCAGGTGTGCAGCGACCAGCCGCCGCCAGCCGTACACACCGAGGAACCGTGCGGTCTGCAGGGCGTACAGCCCGTTGCGGATGCCGAGCAGGGACGACGTGGCGACCGCGGTGGCGCCGCCGCCCCCAGCGCCGAGGATGCCGACGACCGCGAACTGGGAGCCGCCACTGAACAGCAGCGCCGAGAGCGCCTGGGTCTGCCAGACGTCGAGACCGCTCGCCACCGAGAGCGCGCCGAAGGAGACCCCGTACGCACCGGTGGCCGCGCCGACGGAGAGGGACTGGCGAGTCACCTCGCGGCGGCGAACCGGGTCGACGTCGCGGGTGCGGCCGCGACCGCTACCAGTCGTGGGTGCCTCGCTCACGGCGAGGTGTCGGTGAGCCGGGCGGTGAGCCGCACCTCGCGCAGGGTGGCGCCGTCCTCCGCGACGACCCGGTCGCGGTAGGCGGCGTCCGGCGCCAGACCCGAGGAGGCCAGGAAGGCCCGGCCCGCATCGTCGTCGGCGAGCAGCCAGGTGGCGACCGTCTCCGCACCGGCCTCGCGCAGCACGTCGACCGCGGCGTTGAGCAGCCGAGACCCGTGGCCCTGCCGGCGGGCGTCGGGATGGACCGCGAGCAGCGTCACCTCGCCCTGTGTGGGACCGGCGTCGGGATCCTGTGACGGACCCACGGCCACCACGCCGACGACCTGCTCGCCGGCACACGCGACGAGCAGGCGGTGCACGCCGGCCGGGGGAGCGGCCAGGCTGTCCCGCCACACCCGCGCGAAGGCCTCCGGCTCGAAGGCGGCGCACACGTCATCCGGGACCCGGCCGGTGTAGATGTCGCGGAACACCACGGCCTGGACGAGCCCCACCGCCGGCGCATCGTTGGGCCGCGCGGCGCGCACACTCGCGTCGGCGGTGGGGGCCGGAGCGTGCTCGTGGTCGTGGTGAGGCACGGTCGCGACCCTACCGAGCCGTCGAGGCCGGGCCGCGTCACGGGCCGGATGACGAGGCGAGCACGGTGAGGGGTTTCCGTCGAAGGTACGGCGTCCGCACCGGCCGCCGAGCCGCCGCAGGCCTACAGTCGTCCGCATGCCTCTGCCGCTCCGCGTGGTGCCGGTGCCCGGGCACGGCGCCGAGGACGTTCTCGTCGGCGCCGATGGCAGGGTGTGGACCGGCACGGTCGACGGCGCGTTGCACATGTACGACCCGGTGGCGGACGCGGTGCGCACCGTCGCCGCGACGGGCGGGCGGCCGCTCGGTCTGGAGTGGCTCCCCGACGGGCGTCTCCTGATCTGCGACGCCCATCGTGGGCTGCTCGCCCTCGACCTCGACAGCACCGTGGTCGAGACGCTGGCCAGCGGGGACGACGGGGTGCCGTTCCTGCTCACCAACAATGCCGCCGTGCAGGCCGACGGCACGATCTGGTTCAGCGACTCCAGCCAGGTGTGGGGTGTCGAGGACTGGAAGAACGACCTCATCGAGCACACCTGCACCGGGCGGCTGCTGCGCCGCACCATCGACGGCGCGGTCGAGCCGGTGCTCGACGGTCTCGCCTTCGCCAACGGGGTGGCCCTCACCAGCACCGAGGATGCCGTGCTCGTGGCCGAGACCGGCACGTGCCGGATCCGCCGGCTCTCGCTCACCGGCGGCCGCCCGGGCCCGGCGACCACGTGGGTCGACGGCCTCCCCGGCCATCCCGACAACATCGCCCTCGGCTCCGACGGGCTCATCTGGGTGACGATCGGCTCGCCGGCCGACGCCACGCTCCGGCTGCTCGCGCGCAGCCCTCGCGCGGTGCGCGCGCTGGCCCGTCGCCTCCCCGAGCGGATGAAGCCCGCCCCACGCCGCACCGCGCGCGTCCTCGCGCTCGACCCGGACGCGCGCGTGGTCCACGACCTCGACTTCGACGCGACTCGGTGGCACGTGGCGACCGGAGTGCGCGAGCACCACGGCCGGGTCTGGCTCGGCAGTCTGGTCGAGCCGGCGATCGCCGTCGGCACGGTGCCGGCCGGCTGAGCGCCGGGCGCTGTCGGCGCCGTGTGATCGGATGACGACGTGCACCAGCCGCTGTCCCCGCGCCTCGCCGCTGTGCTCGCGGCGCTGCCGCTGCGCCCCGGACTGCGGGTGGTCGAGATCGGCGGGGCGCCCGGCGCGTTGGCGCGTGCCCTCGCCGGCCGGGTGGCCCCGGACGGGCACGTCCTCGTCGTCGACCGTTCCGCCCGCGGGGTGGCGTTGACCGAGCGGGCCTGCGCCGCCGAGATCGCGGCCGGCCTGCTCGCGGTGCGCTGCGTCGCGGGGGAGCAGCTCGCGCTGGAGCCGGGGGAGCGGCGCTACGACCTCGCGGTGGCGAACCGGGTCGGGGCGCTCGACGGCCGTCATCCGGTGGTGGGTGAACGCCTGCTCGCCCGCCTCGACGAGGTGCTCACCGACGACGGCGGGCTCTGGGTCGACGGTCGGCCCTCTCCACGGTCGCCCCGCTCGTAGGTGACCCACGCAAAGCCGTCGCGCGGGTCGCGCGCGGTCTCGTGCCACGCGGCGGGGTCGATGGACGGAAAGAGCACGTCACCGTCCGGTTCCGCGTCGACCTCGGTGACGAGCAGCCGGTGGGCGAAGGGCATCGCCTCGGCGTACACCTCGCCACCTCCGGCGACGAACACCTCGTCGGCCGGCCCGGCCAGGGCGAGTGCCTCGGAGAACGAGTGCGCGGTCTCGACGTCGGCATGGGACCAGTGGGTCTGCCTGGTGATGACGATGGTCCGCCGCCCGGGCAGCACTCGCCCGATCGAGTCGAAGGTGCGCCGGCCCATGACGAGAGGGTGACCCATCGTCATCCGCTTGAAGTAGGCGAAGTCCTCGGGAAGGTGCCACGGCATCGCGTTGCCGGTGCCGATGACCCCGTTGCGGGCCACCGCGGCGATGAGGGTGACGCGCGTCATCCGGGATCGCCTCGCTCAGACCGCGATCGGGGCCTTGATCGACGGGTGCGCCTCGTAGCCGACGAGCTCGATGTCGTCGACGTCGTAGTCGTCGAGCGCGGCCTTCCGGGCGATCCGCACCGTCGGCAGTGGGAGCGGCTCCCGGGTGAGCTGCAGCCGGGCCTGCTCGACGTGGGTGGAGTACAGGTGGGCGTCGCCGAGGGTGTGCACGAAGTGCCCCGGCCGCAGGTCGCACTGCTGGGCCACCATCGTCGTGAGCAACGCGTAGGAGGCGATGTTGAACGGTACGCCGAGGAAGACGTCGGCGCTGCGCTGGTAGAGCTGGCAGTCGAGCCATGCCGGCCCGCCGTCACCGGACGGGCGCACGTAGAACTGGAAGAGCGCGTGGCACGGCGGCAGCGCCATGTCGTCGACATCGGCGACGTTCCACGCCGAGACGAGGTGCCGACGACTGTCGGGATTGGTGCGGATGCCCTCGACGACGCGGGCCAGCTGGTCGATGTGGCCGCCCCCCGGGGTCGGCCACGAGCGCCACTGGTGCCCGTAGACCGGGCCGAGGTCGCCGTTCTCGTCGGCCCACTCGTCCCAGATCGAGATGCCGCGCTCCTGCAGCCAGCGCACGTTGGTGTCGCCGCGCAGGAACCACAGCAGCTCGCCGACGATCGAGCGCAGGTGCAGCCGCTTCGTCGTGAGCATCGGAAAGCCGTCGGCGAGGTCGACACGCATCTGGTAGCCGAACACGCTGCGCGTGCCGGTCCCGGTGCGGTCGGACTTCTCGACCCCGGTGGTCAGCACGTGATCGAGCAGGTCGAGGTACTGGCGCACGCGCCCAGGGTACGGCCGGTCACCGACGTCGGATGCCGCGGCGCGGCGGTGGCCGCGCCCTCGGGCGGCGAGCGGCGAGCGCCGGCGTCGGCGGCCACTACGCTGGCCGGATGACGTCATCCCCCTTCGGCCGCGTTCTCACCGCGATGGTGACCCCGATGTCCGACGGCGGTGCGGTCGACGACACCGGCGTCGAGGCGGTCGTCGACCACCTGCTCGGCTCCGGTCACGACGGCATCGTCGTGAACGGCACCACCGGTGAGGCGCCCACGCTCACCGACGACGAGAGCATCGAGATGGTGCGGCTGGTCGCCAAGCGAGCCGCCGGTCGAGCCCGCGTGGTGGCCGGGGTCGGCTCCAACGACACCCGGCACGCGGTCGAGATGGCCGGCCGGGCGGCCGCCGCCGGTGCCGACGCCCTGCTGCTGGTCTCGCCGTACTACAACAAGCCCACCCAGGCCGGGCTGGTCGCGCACACCCGCGCCGTGGCCGATGCCACGGACCTGCCGGTGATGCTCTACGACATCCCGCACCGCACCGGCATCCCGTTCACCACCGAGACCCTCGTGACGCTCGCCGAGCACCCGAATGTCCGCGCGGTCAAGGACGCCAAGGGCGACCTGTGGGCGAGCACCCGGGTGATGGCCGAGACCGACCTGCTGTGGTTCTCCGGCGACGACGCGATGAACCTGCCGCTGCTCGCGCTCGGCGCCACCGGTGTCGTGAGCGTCGTCGGTCACGTCGCCGGGCGCGAGTACGCCGCGATGGTGCGGGCGGTGGATGACGGCGACCTCACCGAGGCGCGCCGGCTGCACACGCTGATCGTGCCGGTGGTCGAGGCGGTGATGAACACCTCGCAGGGCGCGATCATGGCCAAGGCAGCGCTCGCCGAGCTCGGCGTCATCGGGTCGGCCGCGGTGCGGCTGCCCCTCGTGGAGAGCCCACCGGAGCACCTCGAGAAGCTGCGCACCGCGCTCGCGACACTCGCCACCGTGCACACCCGATGAGCCTGCACCACTCCGAGCTCGGCCTCCCCGGGCCGCTCGCGAAGGGCGCCGTGCGCGTCATCCCCCTCGGTGGGCTGGGCGAGGTGGGTCGCAACATGGCGGTCGTCGAGCACGCGGGCCAGCTGCTCGTCATCGACTGCGGCGTACTGTTCCCCGACGACCACCACCCGGGGATCGACCTCATCCTCCCCGACATGGAGCCGATCGCCGACCGCCTCGACGACATCCAGGCCATCGTGCTCACCCACGGCCACGAGGACCACATCGGCGGGGTGCCGTACCTGCTGCGGATGAAGCCGGACATCCCGCTCGTCGGCTCGACGCTGACCCTCGCCCTGGTCGAGGCCAAGCTCAAGGAGCACCGCATCACCCCGTACACGCTCGGAGTGCGTGAGGGCGACCGCGAGCGGCTCGGGGTCTTCGACTGCGAGTTCGTCGCGGTGAACCACTCCATCCCCGACGCGCTCGCAGTCTGCGTGCGCACCCCCGGCGGCACGCTCCTGCACACCGGCGACTTCAAGATGGACCAGCTGCCGCTCGACGGCCGGCTCACCGACCTGCGGGCGTTCGCCCGGCTCGGGGAGGAGGGGGTGGACCTGTTCCTCACCGACTCCACCAACGCCGAGGTGCCCGGGTTCACCACCACCGAGCGGGAAATCGCGCCTGCCATCGACAAGGTGTTCCGTGACGCCCGGCGGCGGATCATCGTCGCCTGCTTCTCCTCGCACATCCATCGCGTGCAGCAGGTGCTCGACGCCGCCGAGAAGGCCGGCCGCAAGGTCGCGATGATCGGCCGGTCGATGGTGCGCAACATGGGCATCGCCGCCGATCTCGGCTACCTGCACGTGCCCGACGGGGTGCTGGTCGAGGTCAAGGAGCTCGCCGACCTGCCCGACTCGCGGGTCGTGCTCATCTGCACCGGGTCGCAGGGGGAGCCGATGGCGGCGTTGTCGCGGATGGCGAACCGCGACCACCGGATCGAGGTGGGAGAGGGCGACACGGTGCTGATGGCGTCATCCCTCATCCCCGGCAACGAGAACGCCGTGTACCGGGTGATCAACGGGCTGATGCGCCTCGGTGCGGATGTCGTGCACCGCGGCAACGCGCGCGTGCACGTCTCGGGCCACGCCAGCGCCGGTGAGCTGCTCTACTGCTACAACATCGTGCGGCCGCGCAACGTCATGCCGGTCCACGGCGAGTGGCGGCACCTGGTCGCCAACGCCGACCTCGCCGTGGCCACCGGGGTGCCGCGCGAGAACGTCGTCGTCGTGGAGGACGGCGTGGTCGTCGACCTGGTCGACGGCGTGGCACGGGTGGCCGGCGCGGTGCCGTGCGGGTACGTCTACGTCGACGGCTCGTCGGTGGGCGAGGCCGACGAGGCGCTGCTCAAGGACCGCGCCATCCTCCGCGACGAGGGCTTCATCTCGGTCACCGTCGTGGTCGACTCGATGACCGGCAAGGTGATCGCCGGCCCGGAGATCACCGCGCGCGGCTTCGTCGAGGACGAGGCCGTGTTCGACGAGATCATCCCGCAGGTGACGCAGGCGCTGGATGACGCCACCTCCACCGGCAACACCGACCCCTACCAGCTCCAGCAGGTCGTGCGCCGCACCGTCGGCGGCTGGGTCGGCAGGAAGATCCGCCGCCGCCCGATGATCATCCCCATCGTCGTCGAGGCCTGACACGCTGCGCTCTGCCGCCGTCGGACCTGCATGCCGTGAGACAGCGGACTGTCGCCTGGACGCCGCACCGTCGAATGCCGGATGTCGCCGAAGGGCACCGTCCGCCGTTTACGCGGTGTCTGCACACAACAGTTGTCCACAGGCGAAGCGACGACGTCCATGGGTGTCATCCCGCAACCCAGTCTTGTCGTCGACCAGAGGGGATGCTGTGCTGGTGACAGACACCGTGATCGACCAGGTTCGAGAGGATCCCGCGTCGCTGTCGCAGCCCGGCATGGCGGTCGTCGACGTCAATGCCGAGCAACGCGACGACCCCGACCGCTCGTACTTGTTCGTGTCCGTCACGGTCGAAGCACCTCCGGGGGATCTGGACGCGTGGCCGGTCGACTCGGGCCTCGCGCTACGGCGTGCTGTTCGTGGTCGCGCACACGACGCGGGGTGGGAGGACGATGTCGTCGTCATCTTCGTCGTCGACCCGAGAACGGCGCGCGAGCAGGACCTTCCCGAGGATCCCGAGCCGTTCGACGCGTCGTGACCGCACGACCACTGCATCCGCGCGAGCTGCTGGACCTCGCCGGGGGAGCCGGCGGTGCGTGGGGCCGCCGGCGCTGACCGACGTACCAGGCGAGCTGGTCGCTGCCTGCGAGATCTTCACCTTGTTGCCAGAGCTTCGCCATCAGGCGGACTACGACCATGGCTTCGACATCAGTCGACTGATGTCGCTCACCGCGGTCGACGAGGCGGAGCGGGCGTTGGACATCATGGCCGACCTCAGGGGCGACGATCGCAGAGGTGCCCCCATTGCTCATCGACACGTGCCTCGCTGTGCGAACGTGAGCCCATAGACCAATCCGTTCGGCGTCTCGCCTTGTTGACGACAGGCGCCGCGGTGATCACCGCGGGTCTGGCGCTCCTGGCTTGGATCGCGACCGGCACCGTGGCGAACGCACTCGAACTTCTCGGCGTCGTGGCGGTGCTCGCGACGGCCGGCTTCGGCTGGGCACTCGTCAGGGCCTATCGCGACGCGCGCTGACGACCCCCGGGCGGCTGACTCGCAAGGCGACTGACCGGGAACGAGCGACCAGGACACCCGCGGGATCGTCGCGATGCTTGGGCGTGTCCTGGTCATTCGAGAGCACCCGCTGCCCCGGACGCCGGCGCGGGACGGACGCACATCCGGGGGCGCTGGTCAGCGTGTGACGCGTGAGTCCGATGTGACGCTCGCGTAGCCTGCGCACCATGGCGACACGTACGTCCACGACCGCGCGCGGGCGCGGGTCGTCCACCCGGCCCGCGAACCGGCGCACCGGCTCCAGCCCGAAGCGTCGCAGCGGCAGCACCCGGGGCGGAGGCCTGCCGCTGCCGTTGCGTGCCGCGCAGTCCACCTGGATGGGCCTGGCTCACGCCACCGGAGCGGTCGCGCGCAAGGTCGGCGACGCCGGGCGCGACCTCCAGCCCGAGCACCGCCGCGACGGTCTCGGCCTGCTGCTCGTCGCGCTCGCCGTGGTGGTCGCCGCCCGCGAGTGGTGGGGGATGCCGGGCGCGGTCGGCGTGGTCGTGCACGCCGTCGTGGCGGGCACTTTCGGCACGGTCGGCTACGCAGTGCCGATCGCCCTGCTGCTCGCCGGTATCCGGGTGTGGCGGGCGCCGCGCGAAGAGGCCGGGGACTCGCGGATGGCGGTCGGCACCGCCGCGCTGGCGTTCTCGGCCTGCGGGCTCGTCCACGTCGCCGCGGGCATCCCGCTACCCCCCGACGGCGCCGACGGCATGCGCGCGGCCGGCGGCATCATCGGCTTCCTCGCCTCGAGCCCGCTCGAGGCTGCCGTCTCGGTCTGGGGGACGGTGCCGCTGCTCGTCATGCTGGGCGTCTACGGCTTCCTCGTGCTCACCGCCACGCCGCTGCACCAGGTGCCGCAGCGGGTTCGCGGCGCGGTGGCAGCGCTCACCGGACGCACCACCGAGACCCAGTCGGACAGTGCTGCTCCCGCCGACGAGCCGGCCCGGCCGCGCCGCCGCCGGCGAGCGACCGAGGATGCCGACAGCCCGCCGGCGGGCGGCCCGACCCTTGCCTCCGACCGGGAGGCGTTCGAGCAGGCCGCCGTCGTGGACCCGCGGACCGGACGCAAGCTGCGCCCCGGGCAGAAGCGCCCGGCGCTCGAGGGCGCCACCGGCGACGGAGCGGGGCCGTCGACCGGCGCCGGGAACGCCGCGTCGCGCGGGTCCGCCGACGCAGAGCACGGCATCCGCGGCGCTGCGGGCGCCGACGCCAAGGGTGGGCTCGAGCCGCCCCCCACCACGCCGTTGCCGCAGCGGGTCGAGCAGCTCACGCTCGCCGGCGACGTCACCTACACCCTTCCCGACGCGGCCGTGCTCGAGCCGGGTAGCCCGCACCGCAGCCGCAGCGCAGCGAACGACCGGGTGGTCGAGGCGCTCACCGAGGTGCTCGACCAGTTCGAGATCGACGCCCAGGTCACCGGCTTCACCCGCGGGCCCACCGTGACCCGCTACGAGGTCGAGCTCGGCCCCGGCATCAAGGTCGAGCGGGTCACCGCGCTCTCCAAGAACATCGCCTACGCGGTGGCCAGCGCCGACGTGCGGATCCTCAGCCCCATCCCCGGCAAGTCGGCGATCGGCATCGAGATCCCCAACACCGACCGCGAGAAGGTCAGCCTCGGCGACGTGCTGCGCAGCCAGGTCGCGCGCGGCACGCAGCACCCGATGGTGATGGGCGTCGGCAAGGACGTCGAGGGCGGCTACGTCATCGCCAACCTCGCCAAGATGCCGCACCTGCTCGTCGCCGGTGCCACCGGCTCGGGCAAGTCGAGCTTCGTCAACACGATGATCACCTCGGTGCTCATGCGAGCCACCCCCGACGAGGTGCGGATGGTGCTCGTCGACCCCAAGCGCGTCGAGCTCACCGCCTACGAAGGCATCCCGCACCTCATCACCCCGATCATCACCAACCCGAAGAAGGCCGCCGAGGCCCTGCAGTGGGTCGTGCGCGAGATGGACACCCGCTACGACGACCTCGCCGCGTTCGGGTTCAAGCACGTCGACGACTTCAACACCGCGGTGCGCGCCGGATCGGTCACACCGCTCCCCGGCTCGGAGCGGGTCATCGCGCCCTACCCGTACCTGCTCGTCGTCGTCGACGAGCTTGCCGACCTGATGATGGTGGCGCCGCGCGACGTCGAGGAGTCGATCGTCCGGATCACCCAGCTGGCCCGCGCGGCCGGCATCCATCTCGTGCTCGCCACGCAGCGGCCGTCGGTCGACGTCGTCACCGGGCTGATCAAGGCCAACGTGCCGTCGCGGATGGCGTTCGCGACGTCCTCGCTCTCGGACAGCCGGGTCGTGCTCGACCAGCCCGGCGCCGAGAAGCTCATCGGCCAGGGCGACGCGCTCTTCCTGCCGATGGGGGCGAGCAAGTCGATGCGCGTCCAGGGTGCGTGGGTCACCGAGTCCGAGATCACCGCGGTGGTCAAGCACGTCACCGACCAGCTCCGACCGGTGTACCGCGACGACGTCACCGTGGCCCAGGCCAAGAAGCAGGTCGACGAGGACATCGGCGACGACCTCGACCTGCTGCTCCAGGCCACCGAGCTCGTGGTCACCACGCAGTTCGGGTCGACGTCGATGCTGCAGCGCAAGCTGCGGGTCGGGTTCGCCAAGGCCGGCCGACTCATGGATCTCCTCGAGTCGCGCGGCGTGGTGGGCCCGTCGGAGGGGTCGAAGGCGCGCGACGTGCTGGTCCGTCCCGACGACCTGCCGACGACCCTGGCGCTGATGCGCGGCGAGGAGGTGCCCGACGACGACCCGCCGTACGACGCCGAGCACCCGCCGGTGCCGGAGAGCATGACGGAGCAGCGTGCGCCCGTGCCCGACGCCTCCGGGGCGCCGGCGGGTGGCTACGGCGGTGACGCGGTGGCCGCCGACCTCGACCGTCGCGCGGCGGCCGACCCCGACGAGGAGCCGGGCGAAGACGCCTGGCAGCTCACCGGCCGGCGGTGAGCCCCGGCCCTACAGTGGCGCCATGACCAGCGTCTGGGAGGACCTGCGGGAGCGGCCGTCGCGGTCGGCGCGGTGGCGGGCGACGGCACGACGCCAGCCGTCGGCTTTCCTGCTGCTCGTGCAGATCGTGCTCATCCTCGCGCTGCCGTTCCTCGAGGGCGCCGGATGGGGCCGGGTCGTCATCACCCTGCTCAGCCTCGCCGCCGTGGTCACGGCGGTGTTCACCGTACGCAGCTCGCCCGCGCTCACCTGGCTCTCGATCCTGCTCGCCGCGCCCGCGGCCGTGTTCGAGCTGTGGAGTTTCTTCACCGACAGCACGACCGTGCTCGTCACCGCCCATGTCGCGCTGGCGATCTTTTACCTCTACACCGCCTACGCGCTGATCGCCTACATGTTCGACGACTACTGGGTCACCGCCGACGAGCTGTTCGCGGTGGCCGCCTGCTTCACCGTGCTCGTCTTCGCCTTCGCCTACCTGTTCCTCTCCGTGCAGGAGGTGTGGCCGGCGTCGTTCACCTCCTTCGACGGCCCCGGCGAGCGCACCCTCTCGGAGCTGCTCTACTTCTCCGGCGCGAACCTCACCAGCGTCGGGTTGTCCGACGTGACCGCGATCCGCCCACAGGCGCGGTCGATCACGACGGTCGAGCAGCTGGGCGGCGTGATGTACGTCGCGATGGTGATCTCACGGCTGGTCGCGCTCACCGTCATCCGCGCCCGTCAGTGATCCCGGGCCCGCCGTCGGTGCGGTCGGTGGTCCGGATGACGCCGGGCGCGACGAGAGCACGCGGTCCGCGCGCAACTAGAGTTGAACGCATGACCTCCCCCAGCCGCGGCCGCGTCGCCGTGGTGACGCTCGGGTGCACCCGCAACGAGGTGGACTCCGAGGAGCTCGCCGGCCGGCTGGCCGCCGACGGCTGGGCACTCGTCGGCGACGCCGCCGAGGCCGACGTCGCGCTCGTCAACACCTGCGGTTTCGTCGAGCAGGCGAAGAAGGACTCCGTCGACGCCCTGCTCGAGGCCGCCGACCTCAAGGGCACGGCACGCACCCGTGCCGTGGTGGCCGTGGGCTGCCTCGCCGAACGCTACGGGCAGACCCTCGCCGACGAGCTGCCCGAGGCCGATGCGGTACTCGGCTTCGACTCCTACGCGGACCTCTCCGGCCACCTGCGCGGCATCCTCGCCGGTGAGCGGCCGACATCCCACGTCCCTGCGGACCGCCGCCGCCTGCTGCCGCTCACGCCTGTCGAACGGGCGGATGCCGCCGCGTCGGTCGCGCTGCCCGGTCACGGCGACGGCGCGGGCGCACCGGTGCGGGCCCGGCTCGACGGGCGTCCCTGGGCGCCGCTGAAGATCGCCAGCGGCTGCGACCGGCGGTGCGCGTTCTGCGCCATCCCGTCGTTCCGGGGGTCGTTCGTGTCCCGCCGCCCGGCCGACGTGCTCACCGAGGCGCGCTGGCTCGCGGCCGACGGCGTGCGCGAGCTGGTGCTGGTGAGCGAGAACTCCACCTCCTACGGGAAGGACCTCGGCGACATCCGGCTGCTCGAGGCGCTGCTGCCCGAGCTCGCCGCGGTCGACGGCGTGGAGCGGGTGCGGGTGTGCTACCTCCAGCCGGCCGAGGTGCGCCCCGGGCTGCTCGAGACGATGGCCGACACGCCTGGCGTCTCGCCGTGGTACGACCTGTCCTTCCAGCACGCCTCGCCCACGGTGCTCCGGCGGATGCGCCGCTTCGGCGACACCGACGCCTTCCTCGACCTCGTCGAGCGGGTACGCCTCCGGGAGCCGCGGGCCGGCATCCGCAGCAACGTCATCGTCGGCTTCCCCGGCGAGACCGATGACGACGTCGCCGAGCTCGAACGGTTCCTCGTCGCGGCCCGGCTCGACGTCGTCGGCGTGTTCGGCTACTCCGACGAGGACGGCACCGAGGCCGAGCGGCTCGGCGGCCATCTGCCCGAGCACGTGGTCGCCGAGCGGGTCGAGCGCGTCACCTCGCTCGTCGAGGAGCTCGTCGCGCAGCGGGCGCACGACCGGGTGGGCGAGCGGGTCTCCGTGCTCGTCGAGGAGCCCGACGCGGACGACCCGGCCGTCGTGGTGGGTCGGGCCGACCACCAGGGCCCGGATGTCGACGGGGTGTGTCTGGTGCGGATGCCGGCGCACGTGTCACCGCCGGAGGTCGGGTCGTTCGTCGACGGCGTGGTCGTGGACACCGTCGGGGCCGACCTCGTCATCGAGGCTGGCCGGTGAGCGACGCCGATCCACCTCGCGGTGCGGCACCACCGGCCTCGACCGCCGAGGACGGCGTCGCCGACCCGCACCGGGCGGGCGTCGACCCGGCTGACGCTGCGCCCCCCTCGGCCGGGCCCAGCGCGTGGAACATCGCCAACTACCTGACGGTGCTTCGGCTGGCGCTCGTGCCGGTCTTCGGGTGGCTGCTCCTCGTCGAGGACGGCCGCGACCCGGTGTATCGATGGGCCGCGTTCGCGGTGTTCGCGGTGGCGATGGTCACCGACCGCGTCGACGGCGACCTCGCGCGCCGCCGCGGGCTGGTGACCGACTTCGGCAAGGTCGTCGACCCGATCGCCGACAAGGCACTGGTCACCATGGCCCTCGTCGGTCTCTCCGCCATCGGCGCGCTCTGGTGGTGGGTCACCGTCGTGGTGCTCGTGCGGGAGTGGGGGGTCACTGCCGTGCGGTTCTGGGTGATCCGCCACGGAGTCATCGCGGCGGGCCGCGGCGGCAAGCTCAAGACACTGCTCCAATCACTGGGCATCGGCCTGGTCATCTGGCCGCGCTGGGTCCTACCCGCGCCCGCGCTGTGGGATGCCGTGGCCTGGGTCTGCCTGGGCGCGGCGGTGGTCGTCACGGTTGCGACCGGGGCGGACTACGTCGTCCAGGCGCTGCGCCTTCGTCGCACGAGCGACCGCGCCGAGCGCAAGCGGACCGCCCGAGCTGCCCGAACGGCCGGAGCGCGGCATCCGGGGCCTTCGTGACACCGGGGCCTTCGTGACACCGGGGCCTTCGGTGACAGCGCGGGATGTCGTGGCGGCACTGAGCCGCGCCGGGCTGAGCGTCGCGACCGCGGAGTCGCTCACCGGGGGCCTGGTGTGCGGCGCCCTCACCGAGGTGCCGGGTGCGTCATCCGTGGTCCGTGGTGGCGTGGTCGCCTACGCGGCCGACGTGAAGTCCTCGCTGCTCCGGGTGGATGCGGGCCTGCTCGCCCGTGACGGGACGGTGAACGCCGAGGTCGCCGCTGCGATGGCCGAGGGGGTGCGCGGCCTGACCGGGGCCGATGTCGGGGTGTCGACCACCGGGGTGGCCGGTCCCGGACCGGCCGAGGGGCGTGCGGCCGGCACGGTCGTCGTCGGTGTCGCGGGGCCCTGGGGAATCGTCACGGAGCAGTACGCGTTCCCCGGCGGTCGGGACGAGGTGCGTCGCGCGAGCGTCGCCGCCGCCCTGGCGTTGACCGGCCGTGAGGTGCGCAGGCATCGCCCTGATCGGGAGGCGCCGGGGTACGGTTGTCCCGACACCGACCGGTCCGACGTGCCAGGAGAGGAGGCGCCGTGATCCTGCTCCGCAACGAGCTCGGTGAGGTGCTGCGGGACACCCGGCAGCGGCAGGGCCGCACCCTGCGCGACGTCGCCGCGAGCGCGTCGGTCTCCCTCGGTTACCTCAGCGAGATCGAGCGCGGTACCAAGGAGGCGTCGTCCGAGCTGTTGTGTGCGGTGTGCGACGGCCTGGGGCTCAGCCTGTCCGAGGTGCTCGGCATGGTGCACCAGCGCGTCGAGCGGGTCGAGACCCTCACTGCCCCGCTCGCTCTCCCCGTTGCCGCCCCTGCCGCCGACGGCGTCTCGGCATCCGCAGCCTGAACTCTCACGCGCCTCGGCGCCGGTAGGCGCCGGCCCGCGTGCCGGTCGGGCCCGACCCGAGCGGCCGTTGCGGTCGCCCGTCGTCGGTGGGAGCGAGCCCGTGCTGGCAGGTGGGGCACGAGAAGAGCGTGCGCTCGTGCGGCGGCCGTCCGGTCATCGCCACCCGGATGACGTCGCCGCACCGGCGGCACGGCCGGCCGGAGCGCGCGTGCACATAGGCCTCCTCACCGGCCCGGTCGATGCCGGTACTGCCCTGCCAGCCCGTGCGCACCGAGCGCGTCATCAGGCGCTGAGCCCGGCGCAGGGCCGCCCTCAGCCGGTCGGTGCCGACATCGTGGACCGCCGTCCAGGGGAGCACGCGCTCGAGGAAGAGCACCTCGCTGGCCCAGAACGTGCCGATGCCGGCGAGCGTTCGCTGGTCGAGCAGCGCATCACCGACGAGACCACCATGGGTGAGGAGGTTCTCGACCGCGCGGTCCTCGTCCCAGTCGGGCCCGAGCAGGTCGGGGCCGAGATGTCCGACGAGGTCGCTCTCGTGCGTCGTGGGCACCAGGTCGAGCATGCCGAGGCGTAGGCCGGCGGCGAGCCACTCGGCGGTGGCGACACCGGCGCGCAGGTCACGGCGTCGCCATGCCCGCTCGGCCCGTGGCCCGTGGTGCTCGAGGCGCCACTGACCCTCCATCCGCAGGTGGGTGTGCAGGGTCGCCCCGCTGTCGAAGCGGTGCAGCAGGTGCTTGCCGCGGGACACGACGGCGACGGTGTGCGACCCGCGCAGGTCGACATCAGGCGCGCTGGGCCAGCGCAGCTCGGCATGGGTCACCTCGGCGCCGCGGAGCGCACGGTCGAGCCGGTCGGCGGTGCGGCGCACGGTGTCACCCTCGGGCACGGCTGCTCCTGCCCCGAGCGGAGATGCTGACCATCATGTCGACCCTGGTGCGAGGGCGCGGCATGCACATCCCGTACCCGCTGCCCGGCCGCCGTACCGGAGACGGGTGACCGCATCATCGTTCGGCGCCTGCGACACGCGGCGACACGAGCTCGCGAACAGGTGTTCCAGGGAGAGCCACCTGGTCATCGCCGCATCCGCAGGCCGCGTGGGGTGAGGTGGAAGCCGGCCGCCTCCAGCGCCCCGACGACCGGGTGTGCCGACCCGAGAAGCTGCCCACCGTCGGCCTTCTCGACGGTGAGCCGGCCGAGGTGGCCGGCACGCACCGCGCTAGCGAGCGCGGTCGCCGCAGCTGTGAGCAGCGCCGGATCCTCGGAGTACGTGAGCAGCGTCTTGCCGCCGCGCTCCACATAGAGCACGAGATCACCGTCGACCATCACCACCACCGCGCCGGCCTTGCGTCCGGGCTGGTGCCGTCGGCGGCGGTCGCCACCAGAGCTGCTGGATGCCGAGCCATCGGCTTCCGCACGGGACGTGCCCGGCGGCTCCGCGGCCCTCGGCGTCGGAGACCTGAGCGATGACGCGGAGGTCGTGGGATCGGGAGCCGAGGACGGGTCGACCGAGCGGTCGGGCCAGGGCAGGGCAGCACCGAAGGGGTTGGCCGGGTCGGACGCCGCGAGCACGACGGCCGTCGGAGCAGCGCGGCGCCCGCCCGAGCCACCGGGGCCGGGTGGGTGGCTTGATTCGTCTGCACCGTTCGGTCCGTTAGCGCCGTTCGCTCTGGCGGTGCCGACCGTGCCACTCGCGTCGGCCGACCCGGCGCGGAGCCGGTCGACGGCACCGGTAGTGCCGAACTGCGAGGCACCCAGCCCCTCGACGAAGTAGCCACGGCGCACCCGTCCGGCCTCCTCGGCCCGGCCGAGCACGCGGTAGACCGCCGCGAAGCCGCCAGGAGCGTCCTCGGCGGCGACCGCTCCTCGGGTGACCACCCCGTGCCGGTCCAGCAGCAGCTCGGCGAGGGCCAGCGCCCGCACGGTGGGGTCGAGGTCGACCGGTGGGAGCAGCGACCAGCGGCCGGTCGCCCGGGGCGGGCCCGACCGCACCGGCATCGCAGGGCGGGCCGGCATCCCGCCGAGCGCACCGAGAGGCCCGCGGCGCCGCGAGTAGCGGGCTCGGCGCGGCGCGGCGGTGGTGCGCCGGTGCGCGGTGCGTCCGCCGGACAGCAGTGCCCGCACGGGCGCGAACGTGTCGCCGGTGACCCGGCCGGACCAGACGAGGTCCCAGAGCGTCGTGGTGAGCGCGTCGTCATCCGTACTGCCGACCTGGTCGGAGAGCCCGCGGAAGAAGTGCGCCCCGCCCCCGGCGAGGGCGTCGAGGACGGCGAGGCCCTCCGGCGACGGCGGCCTCTCGGGGTCCGGACCAGGCAGCGTGAGGTGAGCGGAGTCGGCGAGGTGCAGCGAGACCCAGCCGTCGTCGCCGGGCAGCGAGCCGTGCCCGCACCACAGCACCTCGCCGCTGGCGAGCACCTCGTCGAGCAGGGCGGGGGAGTAGTCGGCCACCCGCGCCGGCAGTGCGAGCGACTCCACTGCGCTGGCCGGCAGCACCGCCCCGCTCAGCTGCTCGACCACCCGGAGCAGACCGTCCCGGCCGCGCACCCGGCCGCCGACCCCCTGCCACTCGGCGAGGAAACGGGCCAGGTCGGTGGGCGTGACCGGCTCGACCTCGGCACGCAGCGCGGCCAGGGAGCGGCGGCGCAGCAGGCGCAGCACCTCGGCGTCGCAGAACTCGGTGGTGCCGCCGCCGGTGGGCAGCAGCTCACCCTCGACCAGCCGGCCGGTGGCGACCAGCCGGGTGAGCGCCGTGTGCACGACCGCTGGGCCGAGCCCGTAGAACCGGGCGACCTCGGCGACGTGGAACGGCGCATGGGTGCGGGCGTACCGGGCGATGAGGTCGCCGAGCGGGTCGGGCACCGGTTCGAGGAACGCGTGCGGCACGCCGGGCGGTAGGGAGGTGCCGAGCGCGTCGCGCAGGCGGGCGGCGTCGTCGATGGACGCCCACCGGTCCTCGCCGGCCACGCGCACCGGGATCACCTGGCGCGCGCCCTCGAGGCCGGCCAGCCAGGCGTCCACATCGGCGCCGGCGGTGCCCTCGCGGCAGCGCGCGAGCACGGCATCCGCCGCGAGTGGCCCGAGCACCCGCAGCAGGTCGAGCACGTCGTCGGCGTCGCGCGCCGCGCGCTCGGGGGCGAGCCGCTGCAGCTCGGCCTCGGTGCGGGCGACCTGCTCGGCGTCGAGCAGGTCGCGCAGTGCCAACCCCTCCGAGCCACCGAGCAGCTCGGCGAGCAGGCTCGGGTCGAGGGCGAGCGCGGCCGCCCGCCGCTCGGCGAGCGGCGAGTCGCCCTCGTAGAGGAACTGCGCGACGTACCCGAAGAGCAGCGACTTCGCGAACGGCGACGGCACCCGGCTCTCGACGTCGACGACGGTGACCCGGCGCGAGCGGATGTCGCGCATCAGCTGCCCGAGCCCGGGCACGTCGAACACGTCCTGCACGCACTCGCGGACCGCCTCGAGCACGATCGGGAACTGCGGGTACTGGCTGGCCACCTCGAGCAGCTGCGAGGCGCGCTGGCGCTGCTGCCACAGCGGCTGGCGCCGGTCGGGACGGCGGCGCGGGAGCAGGAGCGCGCGGGCGGCGCACTCGCGGAACCGGGACGCGAACAGCGCCGACCCGCCGATCTCGTCGGTGACCAGCGCGCTCACGTCGTCGGGGTCGAGCGTGACCAGGTCGAGCAGCTCGCGGCCGACCCCGCGTTCACTGACCCCGTCGGCCTCGTCGAGCTCGATGTCGGGCAGTCGCAGCACGATGCCGTCGTCGCCGTGCATCGCCTGCACGTCGACCCCGAACCGGTCGCGCAGCCGCGCGCTCACCGCGAGCGCCCACGGCGCGTGCACCTGGGCGCCGAAGGGGGAGAGGATGGCGACCCGCCAGTCGCCGAGCTCGTCGCGGAACCGCTCCACGACGATCGTGCGGTCGTCGGGCACGTGCCCGGTGGCCTCGCGCTGCTCGCGCAGGTACGTGAGCAGATTGTCGGCCGCCCACTCGTCGAGGCCGGCCGCGCGCACCCGCGAGCGAGCGTCATCCGGCGTGAGCCCCTCGACCTCGCGGACGAAGGCGCCCACGGCGCGGCCGAGCTCGGCCGGGCGGCCCTGCTGGTCGCCCTTCCAGAACGGCAGCTTGCCCGGGAGCCCTGGGGCCGGGGTGACGAGCACGCGGTCGTGGGTGATGTCCTCGATGCGCCAGGTGCTCGTGCCGAGGGTGAACAGGTCGCCGACGCGGGACTCGTAGACCATCTCCTCGTCGAGCTCGCCCACCCGCCGTCCCGGCCCCTCGCCGGTCGCGAGGAACACCGCGTAGAGCCCGCGGTCGGGGATGGTGCCGCCACTGGTGACCGCGAGCCGCTGTGCGCCACGGCGACCGCTGAGGACGTCGGTGAGGCGGTCCCAGGTGATCCGGGCGCGCAGCTCGGCGAACTCCTCGCTGGGGTAGCGGCCGGCGAGCATGTCGAGCACCGACTCGAGCACCGGGCGGGTGAGCGTGGCGTACGACGCGCTGCGGCGGGCCAGGGCGAGCACGTCGTCGACCGTCCAGTCGTCGAGGGCGCACATCGCCACGACCTGCTGGGCCAGCACGTCGAGCGGGTTGGCGGGCACCGTCAGCGCCTCGATGGCCCCGGCGAGCATGCGCTCGACCACGACCGCGGTCTGCACGAGGTCGCCGCGGAACTTCGGGAACAGCACCCCGCGGGACACCGCGCCCACCTGGTGCCCGGCGCGGCCCACGCGCTGCAGCCCGGAGGCCACCGACGGCGGTGACTCGACCTGCACCACCAGATCGACCGCGCCCATGTCGATACCGAGCTCGAGGCTGCTCGTGGCCACCACCGCCGGCAACCGCCCGGACTTCAGCGCCTCCTCGATCTCGGCCCGCTGCTCCTTGCTCACCGACCCGTGGTGCGCGCGGGCGATCACTCCCGGTGCCCCGCTGCTCGCACCGGCCTGGGCCATCACCTGAGCGGGACTGCGGGACGCCGTGGCCGCGGGACCCGTGCTCCGCGGGGAGGCACCGCCCGCGCCCGCCGCGCCCGACGCCGCCCGCCGTCGCTCGTCATCCGCGGCGTCATCCGCGCCCGCCTCGGTGCGTTCCTCCCAGATCTCGTTCAGCCGGGAGGTGAGCCGCTCGGCGAGCCGGCGGCTGTTGGAGAAGACCAGGGTGGAGGTGTGGTCGGCGACGAGGTCGACGATGCGCTCCTCGACGTGCGGCCAGATCGAGGTGCGCTGCTCCTGCCCGGATGCCGCGCCCGCGAGGTCGCCGGTGGGCTGGCCGAGCTCGGCCATGTCGGGAACGGGGACCACCACCTTGAGGTCCCACTTCTTGGTCGACGGCGGCTGCACGATGTCGACCGGCCGGCCACCGGCGAGGTAGCGCGCGACCTCCTCGACCGGCCGCACGGTGGCGGAAAGACCGACCCGCTGCGCCGGCCGGTCGAGCACGGCGTCGAGCCGCTCGAGGGTGAGCGCGAGGTGGGCGCCGCGCTTGGTACCCGCAATGGCGTGCACCTCGTCGACGATGACGGTCTCGACACCGGCGAGGGCCTCCCGGGCGGCGCTGGTGAGCAGCAGGAACAGCGACTCGGGGGTGGTGATGAGCACGTCAGTCGGGGTGCGGGCGAAGGCCCGGCGCTCGTCGGCCGGGGTGTCGCCGGAGCGGACGGCCACGGTGATCTCGGGCTCCGGCAGGCCGAGCCGCGTGGCGGCGTGCCGGATGCCGACCAGCGGGCTACGCAGGTTGCGCTCGACGTCGACGGCGAGCGCCTTCATCGGGGAGACGTAGAGCACCCGGCAGCGCTTGAGCCTGTCCTCCGGTGGCGGTGTGGAGGCGAGCCGGTCGAGCGCGTGCAGGAAGGAGCTGAGCGTCTTGCCGGAGCCGGTGGGCGCGACGACGAGAGCGTGATGGCCGCTGCCGATCGCCGCCCAGGCGCCCACCTGGGCTTGGGTCGGCGCGCTGAAACTGGCTCGGAACCAGGCTGAGGTGGCCGGCGAGAACCGGTCGAGGACGTCATCCATGCTGGTCACACCCTCTCACCCGGCACCGACATGCAGGGGTGCGTGAGCAGTCCTTCACCAGGACGTCGGACCCTCGTCGGACCCGACCGCGGGTCGCGGCCACGGCGGCCTCTCGTCCGACGCCGTGACGCTCGTGCCGCGCAGTGCGGCGATGTTATGGTGCGGTGATGCGGACAACGGTCGACATCGACGACACCGTGCTCGCTGCTGCCCGCTCGCTGGCTCGCGCCGGCCGGATGTCGCTCGGCGCGGCGATCTCCGAGTTGGCGCGTCGCGGCCTGGCCGCGCCCACGGCATCGACTCGTGTCGACGCCGAGGACACTCCCTTCCCGGTGCTCGTGGACTCGACCGGTCACATCGTCACCGACGAGCTGGTCGTCGCCCATCGTGACGACTGAGTCCGCCGCTCCCGGATGGCTGTGCGACGTCAACGTCCTCGTCGCCCTCGCGCTGCAGACCCACCTGCACCACGGCGCGGCGCATGCGGCGTTGCGGTCGCACCGCGGTACGTGGGCCACCTGTCCGGTGACCGAGGCAGCCCTGGTGCGGCTTCTCGTCAACCCTCGGGTCGTCCCGAACGCGTTCGCCGCACCGCAGGTGTGGGCGACGTTGCGCGGGATGAGGACGGACCCGCGGTGGCGCTTCGTCGCGGACGACGTCTCGCTCGTCGAGGCGTCGATCGACACCTCGGTCGGGACCGGTCACCAGCAGGTGACCGACGTCCACCTGGTCAACCTCGCAGCATCCGCCGGGCTCGTGCTCGCGACCTTCGATGCCCGTATCCCCGCATCGCTCGCTCCGTCCGACCGGCGCCACGTCCACGTCCTGACACCGTGACCTGGCGGCGAGCGGCCCGGCGAGGCCGCACCCCTGGCCGAGCCTCGGTCCGGCAAGGCCACCGCAACGCCGCGGCCCGGCTCAGGTGGCCGGCTGCTGCTGGGTGATGCAGTGGATGCCGCCGCCGCGCTCGAAGAGCGGCCGGGCGTCGACGCCCACCACCCGCCGGCCCGGGTAGGCCCGCTCCAGCACCGCGAGCGAGTCGGAGTCCTGCGGGTCGTCGAACGTGCACGCCACGACGCCGTCGTTCACGACGACGTGGTTGACGTACGACCAGTCGACCGGCCGGCCGTCGTCGTCCTCGAGCGTCTTCGGCGCGGGCAGCCGCACCACCTCCAACTCCTCGCCGCGTGCGTCGACCGACGACGACAGCAGCCCCTCCAGCTCGACGCACACCTCGTGGTCGGGGTGGTCGGGGTCCTCCTGCCAGTGCAGCAGCACGACCCCCGGTGACGCGAACGTCGCCACCATGTCGACGTGGCCGCGCGTGCCGAACTCGTCGTAGTCGCGGGTCAGCCCACGCGGCAGCCAGATGCACCTCGTGGCGCCGATGGTGCGCGCCAGCTCGGCCTCGACGTCGGCGCGCGTCATCCCCGGGTTGCGACCGGGGTCGAGCTGCACCGTCTCGGTGAGCAGTACGGTGCCGAGGCCGTCGACATGGATGCCGCCGCCCTCGTTCACCATCGGCGAGTCGACGACGGCGGCCCCGGCCAGGCCGGCAACGAACCGGCCGACCTCGGCGTCCTTCCCCCAGGACGCCCACTCCTGCGCACCCCAGCCGTTGAACACCCAGTCGACCGCCCCGACCGAACCGTGCTCTCCGAGAACGAAGGTCGGCCCGATGTCGCGCATCCACGCGTCGTCGAGCGGCGCGGTGACCACGCGGATGCCGTGGCCGCACCGCTCGCGTGCCATCTCCTCGTGGGCCGGTTCGGCCACCATGGTCACCGGCTCGAAGCGGGCCACCGCCCGCGCCACCTGCGACCAGGTGCGGCGGGCGGTGTCGGCATCCGCGACGGTCTCGCCGAGGGTGTACCCGGATGACGGCCACGCCATCCAGGTGCGGTCGTGCGGTGCCCATTCGGGCGGCATCCGCCACGAGCCGGGGGCGGTCGCCATCGTCATCCCTCCCGGCGGTGCTCGGCCCGCACCGGCGCGGCGAGGATCGAGTACGAGTCGGGTCGGCGGGTGGCGAGGAACGGGAACAGGTCGAGCCAGTCCCGGCCCTGGGCGAGGTCGAGGTCGGCCACCAGTGCGACCGCCTCGTCGCGCGGTGCTCGCACGAGCACCCGGCCGTAAGGGTCGGCGACGAAACTCGACCCGTAGAACGTGATGGTCCCCTCGGCGCCGAACCGGTTCGGGACCACGACGAACAGGCCGTTCGCGATGGCGTGTCCCACGAGCGTGTGCTCCCAGAGCGGCTGGGTGTCGAAGTCGGGATGGTCGGGCTCGGAGCCGATCGCGGTCGGGTACACGAGCACCTGGGCGCCGCCGATGGCGTAGGCGCGGGCCACCTCGGGGAACCACTCGTCCCAGCAGGTAGGGAGTCCGAGCTGCATCCCCAGCCCCTCGACGTCGTAGACCGGATAGGCGTCGGTCGCGGGCCCCGGGCGGAAATACTTGTCCTCGTGGTAGCCGGCGGTCACCGGGATGTGCGTCTTGCGGGTGCGGCCGACCAGGGTGCCGTCCGGGGCGACGAGGACGGCGGTGTTGAAGCCGAGCCCGTCGTCGGTGCGGTCGGTGGCCGAGGACTTCTCGTACAGGCTCGCGTGCACGTAGGCGCCGGTGGCGGCCGCCGCCTCGCGGGCGAACGCCATGGTCGGGCCGTCCTCCAGCGACTCCGCGAGGTCGTCCGGCCGGCCGTCGGGCACGGTGTCGGCGGGGTACCGGGACAGGGTGAGCTCGGGGAGGAAGACCACCCGGGCGCCGGCGTCGGCGCAGGTGCGGATGCCGTCGAGCAGGGTGGCGCGCAGCCGCTCGCCGTCGGGGTCCCACGCGTGCTGGACCACACCGATGCGGACAAGAGGCCCGGCGGGCTCGTGGACCCGAGCCGGTGACGGCGGCACGCTCGCCGCGGTGATGAGACGCATGGCGCCAGGATCGCATAGGCGACCCGCAGTGCCGGTATCCGCAGTTCGGCCGACCACGTACTATCCGGCGGGTGAGGCACAGCAGGTTCTGGGAGCTGATGGCCGAGGAGTTCGGGGAGACCTACGCCGAATCGCTCGCCTCGTCACTGGTGCTGTCCGCACTCGGCGGCCGCACCGCACGAGAGGCCCTCGACGCCGGCATCCGGCCGCGCGAGGTCTGGGTAGCGCTCTGCGACGCCATGGAGCTTCCCGAGGCGCGGCGCCACGGCCGCGAGCAGCCCGGGCGGCGTGCCGGCAGCGGGGAGTGAGCGGGCGTCATCCGCGGGTCGCCCTGTCGACGCCATGGCGCCCGAGCGCGCCGATGGCATTCACCTCTCGACGCCGGCGACCCATGTCGACACCATGGCGCCCGTGCGCGCCGATGGTGTCCATATGTCGACGCCGGCGACCCATGTCGACGCCATGGCGTCCGATTTGTGGTGGCCGAGCGAGTGTCTGCTGCCAGGGTGTGCCGGCGCCATCCGATGGCGCTGGACCAGCGGTCCGCGGCTAACTCGGTGGGCGCTGTCGCCGGGCTCGGCTAGCGTCGCCCGGGTGAGTGACGACGTCCTCGTGCGCGCCCGGGGGTTGACCAAGCGGTTCGGTGACTTCACGGCCGTCGACGGCATCGACGTCGAGGTGCGGCGCGGCGAGGCGTTCGGGTTCCTCGGGCCCAACGGGGCGGGCAAGAGCTCGACGATGCGCATGGTCGGCTGCACCTCGCCGGTCACGGCGGGTGAGCTCACCGTGCTCGGCATGGACCCCGCCGTGGACGGCGCCGCCATCCGGGCCCGGCTCGGCGTGTGCCCGCAGCGCGACATCCTCGACGAGGACCTCTCGGTCCAGGAGAACCTCTGGGTGTACGGGCGGTTCTTCGGCCTGAGCCGTGCCGAGGTGCGCCGGCGAGCCGACGACCTCCTCGAGTTCGCCCAGCTCGCCGACCGTCGCGCCGACCGCGTCGAGCCGCTGAGCGGCGGGATGAAGCGGCGCCTCACCATCGCCCGCTCGCTCATCAGCGACCCCGAGGTGCTGCTCCTCGACGAGCCGACCACCGGGCTCGATCCGCAGGCGCGACACGTGTTGTGGGACAGGCTGTTCCGGCTCAAGCGGCAGGGCGTCACGCTCATCGTCACCACCCACTACATGGACGAGGCCGAGCAGCTCTGCGACCGCCTCGTCGTCATGGACCACGGCCGGATCGTCGCCGAGGGCAGCCCGCGCGAGCTCATCGCGGCGCACTCCACGCGCGAGGTGCTCGAGCTGCGCTTCGAGGTCGACGAGCAGGAGCAGCACGTCGACGCGGTCCGCGGGGTGGGCGAGCGGCTCGAGGTGCTGCCCGACCGGCTCCTCGTCTACGTCGCCGACGGCGACGCGGCCCTCGCTGAAGTGCATGGCCAAGGGGTCCGGCCGCTCTCCTCGCTGGTGCGCCGCTCCACCCTGGAGGACGTCTTCCTCCACCTCACCGGCCGCACCCTGGTCGACTAGGGCAGGCCGGATGACGACGCACGCCGAACGCCTCGACCCGGGCTCTCCGAGTGGTCGCCTCGGGCCCGGCCCGCGCCGGGCCCTGTCGCCCGCCGAGCGGCTCGGAGCCGTGGTCGGGCACCACCTCACCGTCTACCGACGCACGTGGAAGGGCTCGGTCATCGAGCGGTTCCTCTCGCCGCTGTTCTTCCTCGTCGCGATGGGGCTCGGGCTCGGAGCCCTCGTCGACGACCGGTCGGGCGGCGTGGCCGGCACCCCGTACCTGCAGTTCGTCGTACCCGGCATCCTCGCGTTCCAGGCGATGATCCTCGCGGTCGGCGAGTCCACCTATCCGGTGTTCGCCTACCTGAAGTGGAACGAGATGTACGCGGCGATGCTCGCGACCCCGCTCGGCGTGCGCGCGGTGCTCGGGGGTCACCTGCTCGTCGTCGCCGGCCACCTCGCGGTCGCGACCACGGTGTTCGTGGGTGTCGCGGCGCTGTTCGGCGGGTTCGTGTCGTGGTGGGCGCTTGCAGCGGTCCCGGTGGCGGTGCTGACCGGGATGGCCTTCGCCGCACCGGTGTTCGCGTTCACCGCCCGGCTTGACAACGACAACGCGTTCGGCATCCTCTTCCGCTTCGTCGTCACCCCGCTGATGCTGTTCTCCGGCACGTTCTTCCCCGTCGACCAGCTGCCGGTGTGGCTCCAGCCCGTGGCCTGGGTGACCCCGCTGTGGCACGGCGTCGAGACCACCCGGGCGGTCGCCCTCGGGTCGTGGGACGGGTGGGCGGGCGTGGGCCACGTCGCGGTGCTCGTCGGCTACGTCGTCGTGGGCTGGATGGTCGCCCGCGCCGGCTTCGAGCGGAGGCTGCGGTCGTGAGCGCGCTCGCCACCGCCTCGCGCGTCTCCCGGGCGCTGCCGTTCCTGGCCGGGGCCGGGTTCGCGCGCTACGTCGTGCTCCGCAACATCACCGCGTTCCGGCGGGCGTGGGTGCTGCTGCTCAGCGGGTTCGCCGAGCCCGTCTTCTACCTGTTCTCGCTCGGTGTGGGTCTCGGCGCGCTCGTCGGGTCGGTGACCACCGACGCCGGGAGCACGGTGTCCTACGCCGTGTTCGTCGCGCCGGCCCTGCTCGCGGCGTCGGCGATGAACGGCGCGATCTTCGACAGCACGTTCAACGTGTTCTTCAAGCTGCGCTACCAGAAGCTCTACGACGCGATGCTCGCGACGCCGGTGGGGCCGCGCGACGTCGCCGTCGGCGAGATCACCTGGTCGCTGCTGCGCGGGTCGTTGTACTCGGCGATGTTTCTCGTCGTCGCGCTGCTCGCCGGTCTGGTGCGGTCGTGGTGGGCGCTGCTCGCGCTGCCGGCGGCGCTGCTCGTAGGGTTCGCGTTCGGGGCGGTCGGCATGTTCGCCACCACGTACATGAGGAGCTGGCAGCACTTCGACCTCGTGAACCTCGCCATCCAGCCGATGTTCCTGTTCTCGGCCACGTTCTTCCCGCTCTCGACCTACCCGGATGCCGTGGAGTGGCTCGTACGCATGACGCCGCTCTACCACGGGGTCGCGCTCGAGCGCGGGCTGATGCTGGGCGAGGTGTCGTGGGAGCTGCTGTGGCACGTCGGGTACCTGGTGGTGCTCGGAGCGGTCGGTGTCGTCGGCGCCTCCCGCCGGATCGCCACCCTCCTGCTGACCTGAGCCGCACCAGCCGCGGAGTCAGGAGCATCCCGTCGAGTCAGGGCGCGACAACCTCCTGACCCGGCGAGGTGCTCCTGATCCCGCGGAGTGGGGGCGTGCGACGATCAGGCGGTGGAGCTGCGCCAGCTCGAGTACGTCGTGGCCGTGGCCGACGAGCTGCACTTCGGGCGCGCGGCCGAGCGGCTGCGGGTGGCCCAGCAGACGGTGAGCGAGCAGGTGGCCCGGCTCGAGCGCGAGCTCGGGGCCCGGGTGTTCGAGCGCACCAGCCGGTCGGTGCGGCTCACCGAGGTCGGCGAGGCGTTCGTGCCCGAGGCCCGCCGGGTGCTGGCTCAGGTCGAGCACGCGCGCGACGTCGGCCGCCGCGCGGCCGGGGCCTCACCGGCACTGCGGTTCGGCTACCCGCCGAACTCCGGTCGTGACCTCACCCTGCGCGTTCTGCCCGGGCTGGCGCGGCGCGCGCCCGCCGCGCGGCTACTGCCGGTGCCCGGGTACACCGTCGAACTGGTCACCGCGCTGCTCGACGAGCGCACCGACCTCGCGCTCGCCTGGCACCCCGACGTCCCCGAGCCGCTGCACGGTGTGCCCCTCTTCTCCGTGCCGGTGGCCCTCGCGCTCCCGGATGACGACCCGCTCGCCTCTTTCGACCGGGTACCCCGGGCTGCGCTGCGCGGTCGCCCGCTCGTCATGCTCGTGCCGCGGTCGGTGCATCCCGCCCTGCACGACCACCTCCTGGCCCAACTGTCCGACGGGTCGGGGTCGGCGCCCCGGATCGTCGCCGAGGCACCGTCGACCGACCGGCTGCTGCCGCTCGTCGTCGCGGGTGTCGGAGTGGGGGTCACCTTCACCAGCCTCGCCGACGACGAGCACACCCACGGCGTGCTGCACCGCCGCCTCACCGACCCCGAGCCGGTGTCGACGTGCTGGCTGCTCTGGCGTCGCGTGGAGCGCCGGCCCGGGGTGCTCGAGGTCGTCGAGGCGCTGCGGGCGCTCGCAGCGGAGGGGTCGCTCGACCCCTGAGCGGTGGGAGCGTCATCCGCCGGACGAGACCGACGGCATCGGAGGTCGCGGGCGGCATCCGGCCTGCGCCGACAGGGCCGGCCTGTCGGTCGTTCGCGAATCGGCTCTTGGTCCGCCGCGCGGCGCGGAGTGGACTGCCGCCATGACGACGGTGCGTGACCCTGCCTTTCCGACGACCGACGACGTGCATCGGGAGGCCAGTCGCTCGCTCATGGTCTTCGGTGCCATCCTGCTCGGGCTGTCGCTGCCGTGCATGGCGCTGTACGGCGTGAGCGGCCAGCAGGCGTTCGGTGCGGTGGCGCTCGTCTCCCCGGCGCTCGCCGCGGTGGTGACCCGGCTGGTGCGCCGCGAAGGGTGGCGCGACGTGTCGTGGCGGTTCGGTGGCCGGGCGGGGTGGCGGGCGATCGGGGTTGGGGTGCTCCTGCCGCCCGGCATCGGCCTGGTCTCGTACGGGGTGGCGTGGGCGAGCGGCCTCGTCGGGTTCGACCCGGACGGCAGCGAGGGCGAGGGGACGATCGCGGCGTTCCTCGTGACGCTGCTCATCGCCGGGACGGTCACCGGGCTCTCGCTCGCGCTCGTCGCCGTGGGGGAGGAGCTGGGCTGGCGTGGGCACATGCTCACCCGGATGGTCGACGCCGGGATGCCGCGGCCGGTGCTCCTCAGCGGGCTGCTCTGGGGGCTGTGGCACCTGCCGCTGACCTTCCTCGTCGGGTACGCGGCCGGGTCGTCCGTGGCGCTCGCGGCGCCGCTGCTCGTGCTGCAGATCACCGCGGCCGGGGTGGTCATCGGGTGGCTGCGGCTGTCGACGGGGAGCGTCTGGCCGGCGGTGGTCTTCCACGGCTGGTGGAACGCGCTGATCCAGACGGCATTCGACCCAGCGTCGACCGGGGACGGGCACGAGACCTGGGTGGGGGAGTCGGGGGTGCTCACCACCGGCCTGCTCGTGGTGCTGGCGCTCGTGCTGCTGCGGCGGCCGTGGGTGATGCGGCGCTGGCCGGCCGAGGAGCCGGTGGCGCTGCCCCGGCCGTAGCCTCCCCGCCACGTCGCGCGCACCGCGCGTGTCGGTGTTGGCCATCGAACAGGCGTTCGTCTAGGGTCGTCCACAGGTGGCGGTGTCGGCGGCGTTGTCCACAGGTTCCTCGGCGGCCCTCGGCGGCTGTCGGCGCCACCACCTAGCGTCTGACCAGACCTCGCGACGAGACCGACGGCGAGAGCTGGTCGCCGGTGGGCGCGCCCGAACGAGACGAGAGCACAGGTGTGACATGGCTGGATCCAACCGCGCCACCATCCCCAATCCGCCCGCCGCGGGCACGGACGACGAGCGGTCCAAGGCCATCACCTCGGTGATGGCGCAGATCGAGAAGCAGCACGGCAAGGGTGCGGTCATGCGCCTCGGCGACGACGTGCGGCCCCCCATCGAGGTCATCCCCACCGGGTCGATCGCCCTCGACGTCGCCCTCGGCATCGGCGGTCTCCCGCGCGGTCGGGTCGTGGAGATATACGGACCGGAGAGCTCGGGGAAGTGTCTGACGGCGGACACCTACGTCTGGACGGCGCACGGACTCGAGACCGTCGGGGAGCTGTTCGCCAGGGCCGGGCAGCTGGCGTCGTGCACCTCGCGGGTCACGGACGTGCGTCAGCTCGGGCTGCGCGTGGTCAACGAACGAGGTGAGCTCGAGCAGGTTGCCGCGCTCACCCACAACAACCGCAAGCCTGTCGTCCGGCTCACCACCAAGTCCGGCCGGTCGGTCAGCGCCACCCACAACCACCCGTTCCGCGTCATCAACGAACGCGGCCACATTGTGTGGCGGCAGGCCGGGCGGATCGCCAAGGGTGACGTGCTCGTCTCCGCACTGTTCGGGGCAGTCGAGGCAGCGTGTGGCGACGGACTGAGCGAGGACGAGGCCATCTTCCTCGGGTACCTCGTGGCCGAAGGGACACTCGGCGAGTCCAACAAGCACGCCGTCCGATTCACCAACTGGGACCCTGAGGTGTCCGCGGAGTGGTCGGCGCTGGCGACCACGTTGTTCGGTGCGACCGTCAAGAACTATGACGGCAAGGAGCACGTCGTCCACGACACCGTGCTCCGACGTCGCTTGTCCGAGGAGTACGGTCTCGCGTTCGTCAACGCGCCGGAGAAGTCGGTTCCGCACGTGATCCGCACCGCTGGTGCGAAGGCGCAGTGCGCCTTCCTGTCCGCGCTGTTCGAGGGCGACGGGTGGATCGACCCTTCCTCGACGGTCGGCCTGGGCACCGCGTCGCGGGTCCTCGGTGAGCAGGTACAGCTCCTGCTGTACGGGCTGGGCATCCCGGCAACCCTGCAGACGTCGTACAACAAGGTCTACGAGCGCGACTACTACAGCGTCATCATCAACCCCTCCGTGGTACACCGCTTCCTCGAGGTCGTGGGCTTCCGCAGCGCGCGTCGCGCCGCCCAGGTCGAGGCGGCCTTTCGTCGGTCGGCGCGGGAGCCGCAGTTCGAGAACGTGCCCTTCGTCGCCAACCTCATCCGTGACCTTCGTGACGCGGTCGGGGGCGACCGGGAGTTCGACCGCATCGCAGGCGACATGTTCCGCCAGGACATGGTGCTGTCCTGCTCGCGAGAGCGACTTCGTCGGATCGTCGACTGGGCCGAGCGGCGAGTCGGCCTTCTGCCGGCCGGCGCGGTGCACCTCGTCGGCATGCTTCGTGACCTGTCCACGGCGCAGTACACCTACGAAGAGGTGGTGGCCGTCGAGGACGGTGGCCTGCAGCCCACCTTCGACCTGATGGTGCCCGAGACGCACAGCTTCATCGCCAACGGCATCCTGTCGCACAACACGACCGTGGCGCTGCACGCCGTGGCCAACGCGCAGAAGGCCGGCGGCATCGCGGCGTTCATCGACGCCGAGCACGCGCTCGACCCCGAGTACGCGAAAAAGCTCGGTGTCGACATCGACGCGCTCCTCGTGTCCCAGCCCGACACCGGGGAGCAGGCGCTCGAGATCGCCGACATGCTCATCCGCTCCGGCGCGCTCGACATCATCGTCATCGACTCCGTGGCAGCCCTCGTGCCGCGCGCCGAGATCGAGGGCGAGATGGGCGACAGCCACGTCGGTCTCCAGGCCCGACTCATGTCGCAGGCGCTGCGCAAGATCACCGGTGCCCTCAACAGCACCGGCACGACGGCGATCTTCATCAACCAGCTCCGCGAGAAGATCGGAGTCATGTTCGGCAGCCCGGAGACGACGACGGGTGGTAAGGCGCTGAAGTTCTACGCGTCCGTGCGCCTCGATGTGCGCCGCATCGAGACCCTCAAGGACGGCACCGACCCGGTCGGCAACCGCACCCGGTGCAAGGTCGTCAAGAACAAGGTCTCGCCGCCGTTCAAGCAAGCCGAGTTCGACATCCTCTACGGGCAGGGCATCTCCCGCGAAGGCGGCCTGATCGACATGGGCGTCGATCACGGCTTCGTCCGTAAGGCCGGCGCTTGGTACACGTACGAGGGCGACCAGCTCGGGCAGGGCAAGGAGAACGCCCGCACCTTTCTCAAGGACAACCCCGACCTCGCTGACGAGATCGAGAAGAAGATCAAGGAGAAGCTCGGGGTCGGGCCGCGGGTCGACGCTCCCGCTGTCGTCGCCGACGTCCCGGTCGACTTCTGACCGGCGATCCCGGCCGACCCCGGATGACGTTCGCGAACTCTGCGATCCCGCCGCCCGAACGGGCGGCGGGATCGCGCCCGGCCACGACCGGCACAACCACGACCAGCCCGGCCACGACCGGCACAAGTGCGTCCGGCGTACCCGCGTCTGCGTCCGATATCCGCGCCTCCGACAAAATAACGCTCGACATGTCCGTGGGCGAGGTATCCGTCTCCGATCCGGGTGTCGCGGGCCTACCACCGCTCGACCCCGAAGCCGACCCGCGCACCCGGGGCGGCGAGCCAGACCCGCACGACTGGGCTCGGCAGATCGTCCTCCGACAGCTCACAGCGGCACCCCGCAGCCGGTCTCAGCTCGAGCAGGCGCTGCGCAGACGCCACTGTCCCGACGACATCGCGACCACCGTGCTAGACCGCATGACGGAGGTCGGTCTCGTCGACGACACCGCCTACGCCGGCATGCTCGTCCGCTCACGGCAGACCGGCCGGGGCCTTGCTCGCCGCGCCCTGGCCCAGGAGCTGCGCCGCAAGGGCATCGACGATGACACGGCGAAGGCAGCCCTCGACGATGTCGACTCGCGTCAGGAGGAGGAGCGGGCCCGCCAGCTGGTGACCAAGAAGCTGCGCACCATGACCGGCCTCGACCCAGTCGTCCAGACCCGCCGGTTGGCCGGCATGCTCGCCCGCAAGGGGTACGACGCCGACGTCGCCAGGCGTGTCGTCCACGAGGCCGTGCGAGAGGCGCCCGAGCACCAGCGTGATTGAGCATCAGTGAGACTGAGCGACATCGGTACTGCTCCATCCCGGTATCGGTACTGCTCCATCGTGAGCGATGCCGGCACGTCAGCCGTCGGCCCGCCAATCCGGCTCGTCCGCAGGATCCGCGGGGAAATCCGATGGGTCGTTGTCGGTACCCGCACCTAGAGTCGGAGCAGTCGTCCAGCACCGGGCCGCAGCGGCCCCTGGTGCACATCGTGAGGAGCACACATGACCGACGCAGTACGTG
The DNA here is from genome assembly GCA_051645525.1 of Dermatophilaceae bacterium. Taxonomy (GTDB): domain Bacteria; phylum Actinomycetota; class Actinomycetes; order Actinomycetales; family Dermatophilaceae; genus JBOFLG01. The sequence goes on from JBOFBK010000518.1 coordinate 58,143, forward strand.
CCGAGGGCTTGGTCAAGACCTACACGTCCCGGTCCGGCGAGGTTCGCGCACTCGATGGGCTCGACCTGACCGTAGCCGAGGGCACCGTGGTCGGTCTTCTCGGCCCCAACGGTGCCGGCAAGACGACGACGATCAAAGTGCTCACCACGCTGCTCGTCCCTGACGCCGGGTCGGCCACTGTCATGGGAACCGACGTGCTCGCCGACCCCAAGGCGGTCAAGCGCACCATCGGGGTCAGCGGACAGTACGCCGCCGTCGACGAGTACCTCACCGGGTTCGAGAACCTCGACATGGTCGGGCGCCTCTACCACCTGGGAGCGGAGCGGTCGCGCCGCCGGGCGCACGAGCTGCTCGAGCAGTTCGGTCTCTCCGACGCCGCCGACCGTCCGGTCAAGGGCTACTCCGGCGGTATGCGCCGCCGCCTCGATCTCGCCGGCGCCCTCATCGCCCAGCCGCCGATTCTCTTCCTCGACGAACCCACCACGGGCCTCGACCCGCGCTCGCGGCTCGGCATGTGGCAGGTGATCACCGACCTCGTCCGCGGCGGCACCACTCTGCTGCTGACGACCCAGTACCTCGAGGAGGCCGACCAGCTGGCCGACCGGATCGCCGTCATCGACCACGGCACGGTCATCGCCGAGGGCACCTCCGACACGCTCAAGGCCCAGGTGGGTGGCGAGCGCGTGGAGGTCGTCGTCGCCGACGAGGCCGAGGTCGGCCGCGCCCGCGACGTGCTGGCCGGAGTCGGCATCGGCGAGGCGGTGGTCGAGAACCGCTCACGTCGGGTCACCGTGCCGGTCACCGGCGGTGCCACGGTGCTCGTGGATGCCGTCCGTCGGCTCGACGACGCAGGCGTCACCGTCTCCGACGTCGCGCTGCGCCGGCCGACCCTCGACGACGTGTTCCTCACCCTCACCGGCCGCGCCGCCGAGGAGACCGACGAGAACGGCGACATCGAGCGGGAGCTCGCGAACGCCGGAAAGGACGCCCGATGAGTGCCATCGCGCAGGCGGTCGGCGACGCCGCCACCGTCACCCGTCGCAACCTGATCAAGATCAAGCGGGTTCCCGACCTGCTCGTCTTCACCACCCTGTCACCGATCATGTTCGTGCTGCTTTTCGCCTACGTCTTCGCCGGGGCGATCGGCACCCAGGACATCGGCGTCGACTACAAAGAGTTCCTCGTCGCGGGGATCTTCGCCCAGACGGTCGTCTTCGGCAGCACGTTCAGCGGATTCAGCCTGGCCGAGGACCTCCAGAAGGGCTTCGTCGACCGGTTCCGTACGTTGCCGATGTCGCCCTCGGCGATGCTCTTCGGGCGCACCGCGTCCGACGTCGTCAACAACGTCATCAGCCTCGTCGTGATGGGGCTCACCGGCCTCGTCGTCGGCTGGCGCATCCGCAGCTCGTTCCTCGAGGCCCTTGCCGGTGCGCTGCTCCTGCTCCTCTTCGCCTACGCGCTGTCGTGGGTGATGGCCTACGTCGGCCTCATCGTCCGTACCCCGGAGGTCGTCAACAATGCGAGCTTCATCGTCATCTTCCCGCTGACGTTCATCGCCAACACCTTCGTCAGCTCCAGTACCTTGCCCGGTCCGCTCGAGACATTCGCGAACTGGAACCCGGTCTCCAGCGTCACCCAGGCCGCACGAGACCTGTTCGGCAACACCAACCCCGCGTTCCCGCCGCCCGACGCGTGGCCGCTGCAGAACCCCGAGGTCTACACGCTGATCTGGATCGCGATCATCCTCGCGATCTTCATCCCGCTCTCGATCCGGCAGTACCAGCGCACCACCTCGCGCTGACCCGCCTTACGCTGGTCGGTGCCATGAACGCACCGAAGACCTACGACGTGCGCACCCACGGGTGCCAGATGAACGTGCACGACTCCGAGCGGCTCGCCGGCTTGCTCGAGAGCGTCGGCTACATCGACTATGCCTCGCTCCCGGCAGGTGAGCGGGCCGAGGTCGCCGATGTCGTGGTGTTCAACACCTGTGCCGTGCGGGAGAACGCCGACAACAAGCTGTATGGCAATCTCGGCCAGCTCCGCCCGGCCAAGCAGCGCAACCCCGACCTGCAGATCGCTGTCGGCGGCTGTCTGGCCCAGAAAGACCGCGCCGCGATCGTCGAGCGGGCGCCCTGGGTCGACGTCGTGTTCGGCACCCACAACGTTGGTAGCCTGCCGGCGCTCCTTAACCGGGCCCGCCACAACCGCCGCGCCGAGGTCGAGATCGCCGAGTCGCTCCAGGTGTTTCCCTCCACCCTGCCCGCCCGACGCGACTCGGCGTTCAGCGCATGGGTGTCCATCTCGGTCGGTTGCAACAACACCTGCACGTTCTGCATCGTCCCCAGCCTGCGCGGCACCGAGCAGGACCGGCGTCCCGGCGACGTACTCGCCGAGATCGAGGCGCTCGTCGCCCAGGGGGTCGTCGAGGTCACCCTCCTCGGGCAGAACGTCAACACCTACGGTGTCGAGTTCGGTGACCGGTTCGCGTTCGGCAAGCTGCTTCGGGCCTGCGGCGACATCGACGGCCTCGAGCGAGTGCGCTTCACCAGCCCCCACCCGGCCGCGTTCACCGACGACGTCATCGCGGCGATGGCCGAGACACCGAACGTCATGCCCAGCCTGCACATGCCGCTGCAGTCCGGCTCGGACCGCGTGCTCAAGGCGATGCGACGCAGCTATCGCAGTGAGCGCTTCCTCGGCATCCTCGAGAAGGTGCGTGCCGTCATCCCCGACGCCGCGATCACCACCGATCTCATCGTCGGGTTCCCGGGCGAGACCGAGCAGGATTTCGCTGAGACGCTGCGAGTCGTCGAGGCCTCGCGGTTCTCCAGCGCGTTCACGTTCCAGTACTCGAAGCGGCCGGGTACACCTGCCGCCTCGATGGCCGACCAGGTCCCGAAGGCCGTCGTCCAGGAGCGCTTCGACCGGCTGATCGCTCTCCAGGACGCGGTGTCCTGGGCCGAGAACCGCCGGCGAGAAGGCCGCGACGTCGAGGTGCTCGTCGCGCCTGGGGAAGGTCGGAAGGACCGCGAGACCCACCGGTCGAGCGGTCGCGCGCGCGACAACCGTCTCGTGCACTTCGCGGTCCCCCAGGATGCCGAGCGACCGCGCCCGGGCGATGTCGTCACCGTCGGGGTCACCTACGGCGCTCCGCACCATCTCGTCGCCGACTCCGGGGTGAACGGCGGGCCGTACCTCGTGCGGCGTACCGCGGGCGGCGATGCGTGGGCGGCGCTCCAGGACGCTCCGGTTCCTCACACATCGGCCGTCGCCCTCGGTATGCCCTCGATCGGCATCCCCGAGCAGGCGGCGCAGCGAGCCACAGCCTGCACCACGTAGGTGCGGCCGATAGGTGCAACTGTGCCAGGCCAGCTCGGCTGCCGCCGCGACAGGTCAGGTCGGCGCGGCCCTGAGGCGATCATCCGACCGGCGTGGGGCGGAGCACCATCAAGAAGCGTCTCGGTGGCGGGTCCGCGATGTTCTCGGCGGTGACCGCACGCCACCCGGTATACCGCCCCGGCGACCGCCGGCGGCCACGTCCCAGAGGCTCCTCTGGAGCTCCTCACGCACCGGTGCCCCCGACCGAATGGTCGGGGGCACCGATTCGTCAGCGGGATCGTCAGCCCTGGCCGACGGCCTCGTCACCCTTGGCCTGAGCGGTGTCGACGTGCTCGGCGAACCTGCCGCCGGTGGCACTGTCGATGGCGTCGCCGCCCCGCTCGATGGCCTGGTCGCTCAACTGCTCGACCTTGTCGGGGTTGTCCTCGGCCAGCTGCTGAATCTTCTCCTTGGCGCTGTCGAAGATACTCACGCCACCTCCTCACTCTCGTCGGACAGGGCACGCTCCCGCGAGGGAGCTGCGCACAGTTCACACCGGATCAGGTGTGGGCGCCAGTGCTTTCGGGTATCGGGTCCAGCCTTTCGGGGAGGGATTCGAGCCAGGTGTGCACGAGCGGCACGACCGAGGCGCCTTCTCCGCTCGCCGAGGCCACCCGTTTCATCGACCCGGCGCGGATGTCGCCCACCGCGAACACGCCGGGGACAGTGGTGGCGAGATTGGCCGGCGGCCGACCCTCCGCCCACGCCGGTCGTGGCACGTCGCGACCGGTGAGCACGAAGCCGCGCTCGTCGCGCTCCACCTCGGCCGGCAGCCAGTCGCAGCGGGGTTCCGCGCCGAGCAGCAGGAAGAGCCCGCGACACGGCCGCCGCTCGGCGGCACCGCTGGTCGTGTCGCGCACCGTGACCCAGGCGAGCCGACCGTCGTCATCCGCCCCGCCGTCGGTGACCTCGCTGCACGGCTGTACCCGGATCCGGTCGTTGACCGCGATCTCCTGGATGAGGTAGCTCGACATCGTCGCCTCGAGGCTCTCGCGCCGGATGAGGATCGTGACGGAGCGGGCGAAGCGGGCGAGATGGATCGCGGCCTGACCGGCCGAGTTGCCGCCACCGACGACAACGACCTCGGCGTCCTCGGTCTCCCGGGCCGCGGTCATCGCGCTGCCGTAGAACACACCGAGACCGACGAGCTCCTCGATCCCCGGCTTGCGCAGCCGGCGGTAGGTGACCCCTGCCGCTACGACGATCGTGCGTGCCCGCACCTCGCCACCGTCGGTGCGCAGCAGGTGCGGGGCCCCATCGACCCCCGGCACCAGCTCGTCGACCTCCCAGCCGGTGAAGAACCGGGTGCCGAAGCGGATCGCCTGGTTGCGAGCCCGCTGCGCGAGCCGCATCCCGGAGATGCCGCGGGGGAAGCCGAGGTAGTTGCGGATCATCGACGAGGTGCCGGCCTGGCCGCCGACCGCCTCGGCCTCGAGCACCACGGTGGACAGGCCCTCGGATGACGCGTAGACCGCGGCCGCCAGGCCGGCCGGCCCGGCGCCGACGACCGCGACATCGGCCACGGTGTCGAGATCGACCTGGCTGGGCCGTCCGAACACGCGAAGCGTCACATCACGTACGCGGCTGGGCGTGAACACGTTCCCGTCGGCCGTCTGGACCAGCGGGAAGGCCGGAGCCCCACCAACGGCGGCCAGCAGCTCGCGCCCCGCCAGGCTGTCCGGCGGGTAGGCCCGGTTCGGGATCCCCATCCGGTCGAGCAGGTCCCGGATCTGGTTGGTGAGGGCGGTCGGCTGCGGCGTGACGATCCGCACGGTCTCCACCTCGGGCGCGGCGACGGTGGAGCCCCAGTCCGAGAGCAGCTCGGTGATCGCCGTGTGGAACTCCTCGTCGCGCACCCCGCGCGGCATGAGCAGGTAGGCGTCGTACTTGCCTTTCGCCAGCCCGGGTCGCAGCGGCCCGGCATCCTCGAGGAACACCGACCAGTGCGCGGCGATCACCCGCCTCGCGGTCGGCACGACAGCTCGCCAGCGGGCCAGCGCCTCGTAGGTGGAGCCGTCGGGGAGCCGGGACTCGCTGACGATGAGCGCGACCATGCCACCGGAGGCCACCACCTCCCTGGCGCAGGCCTCCGCCTCGGCGGCCGAGCGGGTCGTGCGGATGTCGTAGTCGCGCCGGTACCGGCCGAACTCGTCGGTCAGGGCGTCGGCGTGTCCGGGGGCGACGATCAGGATGATGGGCAGCACTTGCCGATCGTAGGTCGGCCGCGGCCCACCGGGGAGTCGGCCGCCGCCCACGGCCGAGCCGGCCGTCCCACTTCTGGAACAATCGGCGTCATGACCGTGCGGCCCATCGTCATCGCCGGGGAACCCGTGCTGCACCGTCGCGCCGCGCCCGTGGCGGTCATCGACGACGGCATCCGCGAGCTCGTCGCCGACATGTTCGAGACCATGGATGCCGCGCGCGGCGTCGGTCTCGCCGCTCCGCAGATCGGCGTCGGGCTGCGCATCTTCACCTGGCAGCTCGAGAACAGCGACGGCATCCCCCCGCGTGGGGTGGTCGTCAACCCGTACATCGCGTCGAGCAAGGCGCCGCCCGGTGACCCCGACCCCCACGAGGAGGTCGAGGGGTGTCTGTCCGTGCCGGGCGAGTCCTTCCCGCTGCGGCGCGGCGAGTCGGCGGTGCTCACCGGCCAGGGCCTCGACGGCGCGGACCTGCGTTACGAGGCCACCGGCTGGTTCGCCCGCATGCTCCAGCACGAGTACGACCACCTCAACGGGTTCCTCTACGTCGACCGCCTCGATGCCAAACGGGGGAAAAAGGCCCGCAGGGTCGTCAAGGCGAATGGCTGGGGTGTTCCGGGCCTGACCTGGCAGCCGGGTGTCGACCGCGACCCCTTCGGCCACGACGAGAGCACGCCCGAGGCGGAGCGTGTCGACTGACGGCGGGGAACACCGTCTCGACACCGACGAGGTACGCCGTCTCGACACCGACGCCTCTCGTCCGGCGGCGCCGGCTTCTTCCCTCGTCGTCGCCGTGGTGGGTCCGACCGCCACCGGCAAGAGTGACCTCGGGGTCCGGCTGGCTCGCCGGCTGGGCGGGGAGGTCGTGTCCGCCGACGCCAGCCAGCTCTACCGGGGCATGGATATCGGGACGGCCAAGCTGACCGCCGAGCAACGCCAAGGGGTCCCGCACCATCAGCTCGACGTGCTCGACGTCACCGACGAGGCGAGCGTCGCCGGCTACCAGCGGCACGCCCGGGCCGACGTCGACGCCGTGCTCGCCAGCGGCGGTGTCCCGATCGTCGTCGGGGGCAGCGGGCTGTATGTGCGTGCCCTGCTCGACCACCTCGACATCCCGCCCACCGACCCTGCGGTGCGCCGCCGGCTCGACGAACGGGCCGAGGCCGAGGGCACCGCCGCGCTGCTCGCGCAACTGCGGACCGTCGACCCCCGGGCGGCCGCGGCCGTCCACCCCGGCAACACGCGCCGCATCGTCCGAGCGCTCGAGGTGCTCGAGCTGACCGGGCGCCCGTTCTCGGCCACGATGCCAGTGCGCGAGTTCGTGCGGCCCACGGTGCTGGTCGGGCTGAGGGCCGACAGCCGAGCACTCGACCAGCGCATCGAGCGTCGTGCCGCGGCCATGTTCGAAGCCGGTCTGCTCGACGAGACCGAACGCCTGGTCCAGCGCGGGCTGCGCGAGGGCCGTACCGCCGGTCGAGCGGTCGGGTACGCCCAGGCGCTCGCCGTGCTCGACGGGCGGATGACGACCGAGGATGCCGTGGCCGAGACCGCCGCACGGACCCGTCGGCTGGTGCGGCGCCAGGAGTCCTGGTTCGGTGCTGACCCGCGCGTGCGGTGGCTCGACGCCTTCGCACCCGGGCTGGACGAGCAGGTCCTGACCCTCGTCGAGGAGGCCGCGTCCGCCATCCGCCGCTCGGGATGGGACGATCGTGCCCATGGCTGACCGGCTCGCGTTCACCAAGGGGCACGGCACCGAGAACGACTTCGTCCTCGTGCCCGACCTCGACGCCACACTCGGCCTGTCCGCCGAGCGCGCCGCAGCGCTCGCCGACCGGCGCGCCGGCATCGGTGGGGACGGCGTCATCCGGGTGGTCCCGACAGCCGCCGCCGAGGAGGCCGTGCGCGCCCAGGCCGGGATCGCGCGGTGGTTCATGGATTACCGCAACGCCGACGGCAGTGTGTCGGAGATGTGCGGCAACGGCACCCGCGTGCTCGCCGAGTTCCTCCGCCGGGAGGGCTTGGAGACCGGCGAGGAGTTCTACGTCGCCACTCGGGCCGGCGCCAAGCGGGTACGCCGCGACGGTGACGGCTGGGCGGTCGACCTCGGCCCGTGGCGTCTGGCCCACGAGGAGGTCGCGCGCCGCGACGGCTTCGACTCCCTGGTCCACCTCGACGACGAGGACGACATCCCCGACCCGTACTCGGCGCTGACCGTCGACGTCGGGAACCCGCACACGGTCGTGGCGATCCCCGAGACGGTCCCGCTCGACAGCGTCGACCTCTCCCGTGCTCCGGCGGTGAGACCGGAGCCGCCGCACGGCACCAACGTGGAACTGGTGCGCCCGATGGGGCCCGGTCACGTTACGATGCGCGTCCACGAGCGCGGCGTCGGCGAGACCAGGTCGTGCGGCAGCGGCGCCATCGCCGCAGCCGTCGCCACGAGCTTCTGGGCCGGCACCCTCGACGACGGCCCGGCGTGGCTGGTCGATGTTCCCGGTGGGAGGCTCACGGTGCGTCTGCTGCCCGGGAACGGCGCCGAGCTTGCCGGTCCGGCCGTCATCGTCGCCGACGGCACGGTCGCCCTCTCGCTCCTCCCGGCCTGAGACCGGGCGACGTCGCGGCGTCGCAGCGCCGGTGATGTCGCCGGGCCGACCGCTCGACGCATCACCCGACGCCCGAGATCGACGTCGACACCGATGACGTCGTACGGTGCGGTGATGGTGTCCCGTACCGAGCACGCTGTCCGCACCGGCCCGGTCTCCCGTCGTCGACCGGCTACCGCCTTCTCCCGTCGTCGACCGGCTACTGCCTTCTCCCGTCGTCGACCAGCGGCCGCGTCGGCTCTGGGTCGTGCCGCGGCCGTCGTCGTGACCGCGGGCCTGACCGCGGGTCTGGTCGGGGCCGCTCCCGCTCCGGCTCAGGGCCGTTCGGCTCCGGTGGGGCACGATCTGCCCAAGGTGCCGGTGATGACCGGTTCGGGCGGCGCGGTGGCCTCGGTCGATCCGGTGGCCAGCCAGGTCGGCATCGACGTGCTGAAGGCCGGTGGCAACGCCACCGACGCCGCGATCGCCACGGCCGCCGCCCTCGGGGTCACCGAGCCGTACTCGACCGGCATCGGCGGCGGCGGGTTCTTCGTCTACCGTGACGGCCGCTCGGGCCGGGTGTCCACCGTCGACGGCCGCGAGACCGCCCCGGCGACCTACGACGAGCGGTCGTTCCTCGACCCGAGCGGCGTGCCGCTGCCGTTCGGGTCGGTCGTCAGCTCCGGACGCTCGGTCGGGGTGCCGGGCACTCCGGCCACCTGGCAGCGCGCGGCCGACCGGTGGGGCACGATGCGGCTGTCGACCTTGTTGGCGCCGGCCGAGCGCATCGCCCGCGAGGGTTTCGTCGTCGACCAGACCTTCAGCGACCAGACCGCGCAGAACGCCGACCGTTTCCGGCTCTTCCCGGAGACCGAGCGGGTCTACCTGCCCGGCGGTGCTCCTCCCGCGGTCGGCTCGGTGTTCCGCAACCCCGACCTGGCCCGGGCCTATCGCGTGCTGCGCACGGACGGTGTGGAGAGCATGTACCGGGGCCGGATCGCGCGGGCGGTCGTCGCCGAGTCGACCGACCCGAGCACGGCACCGGGTGTCGAGGTCCCGGCCGGCGAGCTGACGATGCGCGACCTGCGGGCCTACCGGGCACTGGACAAGGAGCCCGTGCGCTCGGAGTACCGGGGCAAGGACATCTACGGGATGCCGGTGCCGAGCAGCGGCGGCATCGCGGTCGCCGAGACGCTCAACCTGGTCGAGGCATACGACGAGCGCACCGGCACGCCGACGGCCGGAGTGGACCAGGTGCAGTACCTCCACCGCTTCTCCGAGGCCACCGCAACCGCCTTCGCCGACCGCAACCGCCGGGTCGGCGACGTGCCAGGCGTGCCGACCGCCGAGCTGGTCTCGCAGGAGTTCGCCGACGAGCGGGCGTGCACGTTCGACCCCGCCGCCACCCAGCCGCGGCCGGTCCCGTTCGGCGCTCCGGACGGCAGCTACGCTGACTGCGCCGACGGCGGAGCCGGCCAGGCCCCGCCGAACGAGGAGGTCTCCACGACCCATCTCTCCGTGGTCGACCGATGGGGCAACGCCGTCGCCTACACCTCGACGATCGAGGCCACCGGAGGGTCGGGCATCACCGTCCCGGGCTGGGGCTTCATCCTCAACAACGAGCTCACCGACTTCAGCTTCGCGCCCTCGACTCCCGGCGTGCCCGACCCCAACCTGCCCGGGCCGGGCAAGCGGCCGCGGTCGTCGATGAGCCCAACGCTCGTCGTGGATGACGGCCGGCTCGAGCTGGTCGTCGGCAGCCCGGGCGGAGCGACCATCATCACCACCGTCGCGCAGATCGTGCTCGGCCGCTACGAGCGAGGCCTTCCGATCGGGGATGCCGTGGCTGCGCCTCGGCTCTCCAGCCGCAACGGGGCGAGCGAGGGGGCCGAGCCCGGCGTCGCCGACGGTGCGGTCGGTGCCGGGCTCACCGCGTTGGGTCACACGCTGTTGCCCACGCCCGAGATTGGGGCCGCCGCCGCGATCGAGGTGCTCGGGCCGAACCGCTACACCGCGGCGGCCGAACCGACTCGTCGCGGCGGTGGATCGGCCATGGTGGTCCGCCCGGACCGGTGAGTGCCGGCCGGCGCTACCGGACTTGACTAAGCCTGGTCCGTTACGATGCCGGGATGAGCGCCCAGCCCACCCACCCACCGCGTGATCCTCGCACGGCCTCGACCGTCAACGTCCACGAAGCCAAGACGCATCTCTCCAAGCTTCTCGAGCGCGTCGAGGCGGGTGAAACGATCACCATCGCCCGCAACGGCCGGCCGGTCGCGGAACTTGTCGTCCACCGCCCACGCGGCATCGTGCTCGGAGTGGCGAAAGGCAAGATCCACTGGGACCCGGACACCTTCGACGAGCCGGACGAGGAGCTCATCCGCCTCATGACCGAGGGGCCGATCTGATGCTCCTCGACTCCCATGTCGTTCTGGCCGCACTTACCGACCATCCGCGGATGGGCCCGAAAACCCGGGGCCGTGTCGACAGCGAGCTGGCGCTCGTCTCCGCGGTGACCACGTGGGAGCTGACCATCAAGGCAATGACCGGCCAGTTCACGCCGGAGAAGCCGCTCGGGCCGTGGCTGGACGAGGCCGGCTTCCGGCACCTCCCGGTGCTGGTCGAGCACGGACTGCGGATCGGCGAGGTCGAGGGCCTGCCGCACGGCGACCCGTTCGACCGGCTCCTGCTGACCCAGGCGCTCGTCGAGGGCGTCGACTTCCTCACCTGGGACCGGCAGATCCTCGCCGCCGGGCTGCCGTTCGTCAGGGACGCGCGGGACTGACCTCCAGCACCCGGAAGCCGCGGCTCGACGCCACGCGCGTGCACGTCATCCGCAGCTCGGCCTCGACCCAGCGTTGGAGGCTGTCCGAGCCGAGGTTCTTCTGCACGACGAGGTGGGCCGTGCCGCCCGGGGCGAGGCGCGGCAGCCACGTGGAGAGCAGGTCGTGCAGCACCGACTTCCCGACCCGGATGGGCGGGTTGCTCCAGAGGGCGTCGAAGCGCACCTCCTGCGGGATGTCGCTGGCCGTCACGGCGCGGACGTCGGCACAGCCGAGCCGAACGGCGTTGCGGCGCAACAGGTCGAGCGCCCGCTCGTTGACGTCGAGGCCCCACACGGTGGCCCCGGGGGAGCGGAGCGCCATGGTCAGCGCGAGCGGACCCCAGCCGCATCCGAGGTCGAGCAGATGGCCGGATGACGGCGGATCCGGCACGCGGTCGAGCAGCACCGCGGTCCCTTTGTCGAGACCGCCCGGCGAGAACACCCCGCCGGCCACCTCGACCTCCATGCCGCGCCCGGCGAGCCGTACCCGCAGCGGTCGGCGCTCGCCGTCACCGGCCGGCTCGGCCGTGAAGTAATGCTCCTGCTCACCCATCGCGCGCACACGCTATCCGGTTGCGGCGCCGACCCGGCCGCGGGCAGGGTCGTGACGTGGCAGGCCATCGAGGGGCATCCGGGGGGCGCGGGTCCCACGTCCTGCGTGGGCGCCCCTCGCGGGTCCCACGCGCTGCGTGGGCCGTCGTCATCCGAGAGCAGGGTGGCGCAGGCGAGCTCGAGGTGGTGCGCGACGTGACCCGGCGCGCCTTCGGAGTCGACGGCGCCCACGTCGCCGACCTCGTCGCGGCGCTCCAGGCGGATGACGCGTACACGGGCCGCTCCTGGGTCGCCGAGACCGGTGGCGAGGTGGTCGGGCACACCATGCTGACCCGCGGTTGGGTCGACGCACCCGAGCGGCTCATCACCGTGCCGGTGCTCAGCCCGCTGTCGGTCGCGCCTGCCTCCCAGGGGTGCGGCGTCGGCGGCGCGCTGGTGCGGCACGCGCTCGGCGACGCGCGGGCACGCGGCGAGTGGGGCGTCATCCTGGAGGGAGACCCCGCCTACTACGGCCGTCTCGGCTTCGTGGCCGCCGAGCGGCACGGTCTCCTGCGGCCCAGAGAGCGCATCCCGAGCGCCGCTTTCCAGGTGGTGCTGTTCGCCGCCCACGAGCCGTGGATGACAGGACGTGTCGTCTACCCGGACCGGTTCTGGGCCTTCGACGCGGTCGGCCTGCGCGAGTGAGGCGGAAGAATCGGATCGCGGCGCCGCGTTGCGCGGTGAGACCCTAGGGAGAACATGACTGCACGACACCTGTCCGGGCGGGCCGAGTCGCTCGCCCCCATCGACACCGACACCGGCGGGCCCATCGACACCGCGACCGTCGACGACGCCGGCTTCGTCCTCGACGACGACCTCGCCTACGACGGCGATCAGCTCGACCGCGAGGAGCGCTCTGCGCTGCGCCGGGTCGCCGGCCTCTCGACCGAGCTCGAGGACGTCACCGAGGTCGAGTACCGGCAGCTGCGGCTCGAGCGTGTCGTCCTCGCCGCCGTCTGGTCCGAGGGCACCGCCGGTGACGCCGAGAACAGCCTGCGCGAGCTGGCCGCGCTCGCCGAGACGGCCGGCTCGGAGGTGCTGGCGGGCGTCATCCAGCGCCGTCCGCACCCCGATCCGGCCACCTACCTCGGCAAGGGCAAGGCGGTCGAGCTGCGCGACGTCGTCATCGAGGAGGGCGCCGACACCGTGGTCTGCGACACCGAGCTCGCGCCCAGCCAGCGCCGCGCGCTCGAGGACGTCGTCAAGGTCAAGGTCATCGACCGCACCGCCCTGATCCTCGACATCTTCGCCCAGCACGCGAAGAGCCGGGAGGGCAAGGCGCAGGTCGAGCTCGCCCAGCTGCAGTACCTGCTGCCGCGGCTGCGCGGCTGGGGTGAGTCGATGAGCCGGCAGGCCGGTGGCCAGGCCGCCGGCGGTCAAGGGATGGGCTCGCGCGGCCCGGGTGAGACCAAGATCGAGCTCGACCGGCGCCGGATCAACACCCGCATCGCCCGGCTACGGCGTGAGATCCGTGAGATGAAGACGGTGCGGGACACCAAGCGTGGGTCACGCCGGTCGAACCGCGTGCCGAGCGTCGCGATCGCCGGGTACACCAACGCCGGCAAGTCCAGCCTGCTCAACCGGCTCACCGGTGCCGGCGTGCTCGTGGAGAACCAGCTCTTCGCCACCCTCGACCCGACGGTACGGCGCGCCGAGACGCCCGACGGGCGGCTGTACACCCTCACCGACACCGTCGGGTTCGTGCGCCAGCTGCCGCACCAGCTGGTCGAGGCGTTCCGCTCCACGCTGGAGGAGGTCGCCGACGCCGACCTGCTGCTGCACGTCGTCGACGGCTCGCACCCCGACCCCGAGGGCCAGATCTCGGCGGTGCGCGCAGTGCTCGCCGATGTCGACGCCACCGACGTCAAGGAGGTGGTGGTCGTCAACAAGGCGGATGCCGCCGACCCGGAGGTGGTCGACCGGCTACGCCGCCACGAGCGGCACTGCATCGTGGTGTCGGCCCGCACCGGCGAGGGCCTCGAGCAGCTGCGGGCACTCGTCGCCGACGAGCTGCCCCAGCCCGATGTCGACGTCGACGTGCTCGTGCCGTACTCACGCGGCGATCTGGTGAGCCGCATCCACGAGACCGGCGAGGTACTCGAGAGCGAGCACCTCGCCGACGGCACCCGCATCTCGGCCAAGGTCGGCGCGGTGCTCGCCGGCGACCTCGGCGACTACACCGTGTAGCGGCGGGCGGACGTCCGGCGCTCGGGTTCCGCCGGTCGCGTCCGTTGGGTCAGGTTCTGCTGCGTCCGCCCCGCAACGAGGCCTTGAGCTGCTTGAACTCCTCCCACCGACCGTCGGCGAGGAGGCCGGCCTGACGCGGCCAGGTTCCCGGGTTGTGCACGCGGAACCGCGGTCCGGCGGCGTCGAGCATCTGCTGCAGCGCGGCGACCTCGGTGCGTGACAGTGCGCGCCAGGTCCGGACCCCGGTGGCGTGGATGAGGTCGCGGATCTTCGGTCCGATGCCCTCGACCGCGGTCAGGTCGTCCGCCGTGAGCGAGACCCCGAGCGCCGCCGATCCTGCCGCGACATCCGGTGCGGCATTCGGTGCGGCGTTGGTCTCGGCGTCGGGGGTGGACTCCGGCTCGGCGTCCGGTGTCGTCTCCGGCTCGGCGTCCGGTGTCGTCTCCGGCTCGGCGTCGGGGGTGGACTCCGGCTCGGCGTCCGGTGTCGTCTCTGGCTCGGCATCGGCGGGCACCGTTGAGAACAGGGGCGCGCCGATGGCAGAGGCCGGTGCCGACTCCGGCTGTGCACGCAGCTCGGCCTCGAGTGCGCTGATCCGGGCCTGGAGGGAGTCACGTTCGGAGGTGGCGCTCTCGAGGTCAGCGTCACGGGTGCGAAGCTGCTCCTCCAGCTCGACCACCTTCGCTCCGTGGCGCTCCACGCGTCCGCGAGCTTCCACCAGCTGCCGCTGTTGATCCTCGGATGCCGCTGCAGCCGCGACCACTGCACCCCGGCCGGTCAGGCGGCAGAGCAGCCAGGCGATGACGCCGGCCAGGACGGCGGCCAGCAGCCACCACGGCCACGTCTTGCTGAGGAAGTAGCCCATCTCTGATCAGCCCTTCTGGATGGTGAACGTGATCCGGCGGTTGAGCGTGCGCCCCGCTTCGGTCGCGTTGCTGGCGACCGGTGAGGCCGACCCTCGACCGGCGACGCCGAGCCGAGCCACCGCCACCCCGCGCTGCACGAGAGCCGCGCGGACCGCCTCGGCGCGGCGGGTGCTCAAGGCCAGGTTGCTGGCCTGGCTGCCCCGGCTGTCGGTGAAGCCGGTGATGACGATCCGTGTGGTCGGCGCGGATCTGAGGATGGCGGCGACCCGGTCGACCGTGCGGACGGCCGCCGGCGTCAGCTGGGTCGAGCTGGTGGCGAAGACGATGCCCTGGGCTCGCACCACGGCGTCGATGTCGCGCTGGACCGACGCCGAGTCGGGTGGTGCAGGCGCGGCCGGACCTTCGACCGTGCCCTTGACGTCGAACGGTGGGTCGTTGCGTGCCGCGGCCTCGACCGCGGCGTTCGCCCGCTCGGCCGCCTCCGCGGTGGCACTGGTCCCGGTCACGCCGAGACCGGACTGGTCGAGACCGAGCGTGGCGGTCGAGACGTCGGGCTCGAGCGCGGTCATGAGCCCAGCGAGCCGCGACACGACGGGAGTCTCCACATCCGCGGCGCCGGTCACCGTGAGCTGGTCGTCCACCTGGCCCTCGCCGTACGCCGCACCGGCGGCGTCGACCAGGCTCCTGCGGTCGACCTCGCTCGGGACCGTCCCGGTGAGGCGGACCCGCGGCGAACTACCGGCAGCGGCGACCGCGATGTCGACGTCGACGTCGCGGTCGGCACCCACCTCCGGCGGTGGCGCGTCGTTCGTGTCGACCGTCACGTAGCGCACGTCCTGGGCGGCCGAGCGGTGCTCCATGTCCTCGGCGGCAGCGAGGGCCGGAGCCGAGGACTCGGCAGGCCCGCGCAGCGTGACGCGCCCCCAGTCACTGGCTGCCTCCACACCGCCGACGCCCGCACGCGAGAGGGTGGTCCGGGCGTCGGCGGCGAGCCCGTCGTCGATCCGTCCCTTCGAGATCGGCAGGACGAGCAGGCCGAGGAGGAGAGCGAGGAGCACAGCGAACACCAGGCAGCGCCGGCATCTGGCCATGGTGAACTGGCTCCTCGCAGTCGACAGTGACACTGGCCCGGACGCCGTGTGCGGTGAGCAAGAGTGGCCCAGAACGGTTGACGGCACAAGGGTGTGTGCCTGACATTTCGTGTCGACCGACATTTCGCGTCGAGCGGCGATGGGGTGGTACCGAGCGGCCCGGGCCGCCTCGCTGTCTGCTGTCGCCTCTACCGTGAGGCCATGCCCTCGCCCGTCGTGCTCACCGACCGTCTCGAGCTCCGGTCACCGACCCCGGACGACGAGGACGCATGGGTCGGCTGGCACACCGATCCGTCGCTCTACCTCCACGCACCGCACTCCCGGCTGACCGCCGCGGCTGCTCGCAGCTTCTTGGCCGAGGTGCGGCGACACTGGGCTCAGCACGGGTTCGGCTACTGGACCGCGGTGTGCCGCAGCACCGGACAACCCGTCGGGATGGCGGGCGTCCGGGTCGTCGACGACGACGTGCTCAACCTCGGGTACCGCTTCGGCGCCTCCGTGCACGGCCGCGGGCTCGGACGGGAGGCGGCGCGGGCCGCGGTCGCCCACGCCACCGAGTGGCTGCCCGGCAGGCGGGTGCGCGCCGTCATCCGGCCCGGTCACGCGCCGTCCATCCGCACCTCCGAGGCGGCCGGGCTGGTCGACATCGGGACCACACGGCATCCGGACGACCCCGAGGGCGAGCCCCCGTCGCGGTTGTTCGAGGCGCCGCGGCTCGTGAGACGCACGACGTTCACGGATGACGAGCGCGCGCAGGTGCTCGACCTGTGGTGCCGGGTCAACGACGAGGGCGGCGCCGTCGGCTTCCTCCCCGGCGCTCCGCGTGAGCTGGTCGAGGACGCCTTGGTGGCGCACGAGCGCCAGATGGCCGGGGGCGACGCCGTCGCCGGGTTGCTCGTGGCGCCGCGAGGCGCCGTCGTCGGCTGTGCCTGGTGGGTTCGTGTCGGAAACCCGATCCTCGACCACGGCCGGTGGCTCTACCGGGTCATGACCGACCCCGAGCGCCGGGGCCGCCATCTGGGCACCCTGCTCATGGCTGGCATGCACCGCATCGCCCGCGACGACGGCATCGAGCTGCTGCAGCTCGGATACCGCAGCGGCACAGGCCTGTCGGCGTTCTACGCCAGGCTCGGGTACCGCGAGGTCGGGCGGATCCCGCGCGCCATCCGGGTCGGGCCGGGCGACGACCGTGACGACGTGACCATGGTGCGGCGGGTCGACGGCGGCCCGCTCGTCACCGACGGCCGGCGCTGACCGGCGCCGCCGGTTGGTGCCGCCACAAGTACGAGCAGTACGTCGTCACGGCGCAGAGCAGGAGCACACCGACGAACACGTGCGCCCCGACGACTCCGAGCGAGCCGAGGGTGAGCTGGAGTACCGCGGCACCGAGCAGGGACGCGGCGAACCACAGCGGCCACGTCGGGCCGCCTGCACGCCGGTAGCGCTCGGAGGCCACGACGCAGACCACCGTGGTGGCGAGCACGAGGTAGGCGACCACGGAGTGCGCCGTCTCCAGCCCCTCGCTCTCCGGCGGGTCGACGAGCGTGGCGATGAGACCGGAGCCGAACCCCGCCTGGCCGATGGCCACCCCCATGAGGACGGTGGCGAGGATGCGGAGCAGTCGCACGGGGTCCATTCGCCGAGTCTAGGGTCGGCGCCGGTCCGGCTGGGGCCTGTGGAGCGTGGGCATCGCGTCATCCGGTCACGGCCTACGCTGCTCTGGTGCCCACCGTCGACGACCTCCTCGCGGCCGCGGTCGAGGGAGTCGGGGGGAGCGAGCGAGGCGGGCAGGTCGAGATGGCGCGAGCGGTCGCTTCCGCCGTCGAGACGGGCGAGCACCTGCTCGCCCAGGCCGGCACCGGCACCGGGAAGTCGCTCGCGTACCTCGTGCCCGCCGTGCTCCACGCGTTCGACACGGGGTCGCCGGCCGTGGTCGCGACCGCGACACTGGCCCTGCAGGCGCAGGTCGTCGACCGAGACATGCCGCGGCTCGCCGATGCCGTGGCGCCGCTGCTCGGCCGGCGGCCGTCGTACGCCCTGGTCAAGGGTCGTCGCAACTACCTGTGCGCCCACAAGCTCGCCGGAGGGTTTCCCGACGACCCCGACTCCGACTCGCTCCTCACGGTCGGCGAGGTCGACCGGTCGGCGTCACGACTCGGCGCCGAGGTGGTGCGGCTGCGCGAGTGGGCGCAGGGCACCGAGAGCGGCGACCGGGACGAGCTCGTGCCGGGGGTGTCGGAGCGCGCCTGGCGGCAGGTGTCGGTGAGCGCCGAGGAGTGCCTCGGCGCGACGCGCTGCCCGCTGGCCGCCGACTGCTTCGTGGAGCGCTCCCGGGAGGCGGCGCGCGACGTCGACATCGTCGTGACCAACCACTCGTTCATGGCGATCGATGCGATCGAGGGCCGGCAGCTGCTCCCCCCGCACGACCTCCTCGTCGTCGACGAGGCGCACGAGCTCGTCGACCGGGTGACCGCCACCATCACCGACGACCTCACCCCCGGACTGGTGCGGGCCGCCGTGCGGCGCTCGGCCAGGCTGGCCGATGCGTCATCCACGCTCGACGAGGCCGCCGACCTGCTCGAGTCCGCGCTGGCCGGTGTGCCCGAGGGCCGGATGACGTCGCTCCCCGACGCGGTGTCGCTCGCCCTCGGCCGGGTGCGCGACACGGCGCGGTCGGTGCAGTCCGAGCTGAAGCCCGCCCAGGGCGAGGATCCCGACGCCGCTCGCCAGGTGGCGCGGGCCGCGATCGACGAGGTCTTCGAGGTGGCGTCGCGAGTGCTCGACGAGCGCGAGCTCGACGTCGTGTGGGTGGCTGCCGACCCGCGCCGGGGGCCGGTGCTGCGCGTGGCGCCGATGAGCGTGGCGACGCTGGTGCGCGAGAAGGTCTTTGCCGAGCGCACCGTCGTGCTCACCTCTGCCAGTCTGGAGCTCGGCGGCACGTTCGACGCCGTCGCGGGCACCATCGGGCTACGAGGGGAGGGCGCGCCGGCGTGGCGTGGGCTCGACGTTGGCAGCCCGTTCGACTATCCGAGACAGGCCGTGGCGTACGTGGCGCAGCACCTCCCGCCGCCCGGTCGCGACGGGCTGTCGCCGCAGCTGCTCGACGAGCTGGAGGCGCTGGTCCGGGCCGCCGGTGGGCGCGCTCTGGGCTTGTTCTCGTCGATGCGGGCGGCGCGTGAGGCCACCGAGGCGATGCGCGAGCGGTTCGCGGAGTCGGCCGGCGAGATCGCGTTCCTGTGCCAGGGCGAGGACCAGATCGCCACGCTGGTGCGGCAGTTCGCGCGCGATCCACGGGTGTGCCTGTTCGGCACGCTCTCGCTGTGGCAGGGCGTCGACGTCCCGGGGTCGTCCTGCCAGCTGGTCGTCATCGACCGGATCCCGTTCCCGCGCCCCGACGACCCACTGGCCTCGGCACGCTCGCAGGCGATCGGGCGGATGGGCGGCAACGGGTTCATGGCGGTATCGGCCACGCACGCCGCGCTGCGGCTCGCCCAGGGCGCCGGCCGGCTGGTGCGGCGGGCCGACGACCGTGGCGTGGTCGCGTTCCTCGACTCGCGGATGATGACGGCGCGCTACGCCGGGTTCCTCCAGAGGTCGCTGCCGCCGTTCTGGCCCACGGCCGACCGCGAGATGGTGCTCGCCGCGCTGGCGCGACTCGACGAGGCGGCGCCACCGCCGCTCCCGGTCGCCGAGCCGGTGGCGCGAGGGCTGGGAGGCGCGGCGCGGGCATCCGACTCGGTGCGCGCGGCAGCACTAGGGGAGGAGGCGACCCGACCTGACCCGCCCGAGGAGGCGCCGGTACCGGCGGCGTCGGTGCCTGGGTCGGAGTCGTCGACCGGTTCACACTCCGCGGGCTCCGGGCCGGCGGGTTCGGCGGCATCTGGGCCGGCCGGGTCGACCGCCGAGGACGATGACGAGCTGGGTGACGGGGTCGAGCTGGGGCTCACCGTCGAGGAGCTCGCCGAGTCGCTCGAGCTGCCCGAGGATGTCGTGGCCGCCCGGCTCGAGGCGCTGGGGCTGGAGCCGGGCCGGGGTCCGATGCTGCGGTTCGACTGACGCCGGAGCCGGAGCCGGAGCCGGAGCCGGAGCCGGAGCCGGAGGTGGAGCTGGTGGCCGATGCAGTTCGGGGACGGTAGGACCAGCGGTGTCCGGCAGGCCACCGACCCCACCTAACCGGTGTGTCACCGTCATGGTGGCTCGCCGCGCGAAACCGGTGTCATGGCACCGGTATCGCGCGAGGTCGAGATGACGCTCAGGCGCCGAGGGCGGCGGAGACGACGTCGCGCGCCTCCGCCTGCACCTGCGCCAGGTGCTCCGGCCCGCGGAAGGACTCGGCGTAGATCTTGTAGACGTCCTCGGTGCCGCTCGGCCGCGCCGCGAACCACGCCGACTCGGTGACGACCTTCAGCCCGCCGATCGCCGGGCCGTTCCCCGGCGCCTCGGTGAGGGTGGCGGTGATCGGCTCACCGGCGAGCGTCTCCGCCGTGACGTCGGCCGGTGAGAGCGCCGCCAGCGCGGCCTTCTGCGCGCGGGTCGCCGGCGCGTCGACCCGCGCGTACGCCGGGTCCCCGTGCCGCGCGGTGAGCTCGTCGTAGCGCTGGGAGGGCGACGTGCCGGTGCGGGCAAGGATCTCGGAGGCGAGCAGCGCGAGGATGATGCCGTCCTTGTCGGTGGTCCACACCGATCCGTCCCGGCGCAGGAACGACGCGCCGGCCGACTCCTCCCCGCCGAACGGCCCCGAACCGTCGAGCAGGCCCGGCACGAACCACTTGAAACCCACCGGCACCTCCACGAGCCGCCGCCCGAGGTCGGCCGCGACCCGGTCGATCATCGAGCTCGACACGAGCGTCTTGCCGACGAACCCGTCCTCGCGCCAGCCCGGTCGCGCGCCTCCGTAGAGGTACTCGATGGCAACCGCGAGGTAGTGGTTCGGGTTCATCAGCCCTGCGTCGGGCGTGACGATGCCGTGGCGGTCGGCGTCGGCGTCGTTGCCGGTCGCGATGTCGTACTCGGCGCGCCGGTCGATGAGCGAGGCCATCGCCGAGGGTGAGGAGCAGTCCATCCGGATCCTGCCGTCCCAGTCCAGCGTCATGAACCGCCAGGTGGCGTCGACGAGCGGGTTGACGACCGTGACGTCGAGCCGGTGCCGCTCGGCGATCGCGCCCCAGTAGTCGACCGCCGCCCCGCCGAGCGGGTCGGCGCCGATCCGCACCCCGGCCTCGCGAACGGCATCCACATCGACGACGGAGGGAAGGTCGTCGACGTAGGTGCCGAGGTAGTCGTAGGCGGATGCCGCCGCGCGCGCTCGGGCGAACGGCACCCTGCGCACGCCCTCCAGCCCGGCGCGGAGGTAGGCGTTGGCCGCCGCCGCGATCTCGGTGGTGGCGCCGGAGTCGGCGGGCCCACCGTGCGGAGGGTTGTACTTGAAGCCGCCGTCGCTCGGCGGGTTGTGCGACGGGGTGACGACGATGCCGTCGGCGAGCCCGGCGCCGGCGGGCATCGCGTCGACGGCGGCGACCTTGCCCCGGTTGGCGGTGAGGATGGCGTGCGAGACCGCCGGCGTGGGGGTGTAGCGGCCGGCCGCGTCGACCAGCACCATGACGTCGTTCGCGGCCAGCACCTCCAGGGCCGACGCCCAGGCGGGCTCGGAGAGCCCGTGGGTGTCGCGACCGAGGAACAGCGGCCCGTCGTAGCCGCGCTCGCGGCGGTGGTCGACGATCGCCTGGGTCGTCGCGAGGATGTGCGCCTCGTTGAACGAGGTGCGCAGGCTCGACCCGCGGTGCCCCGACGTGCCGAACGCCACCTGCTGGTCGACGTCCTCGGGGTCGGGCTCGCTGGTGTAGTACGCGGTGACGAGCGAGGCCACGTCGACGAGGTCGGATGGCTGGGCCGGCTGCCCGGCGCGGTCGGAGCTCATGACGGCGAGTCTTGCAGAGTTGCCCGGGGATGCGGCTGACGCCCGACGTGCGACCCGATGCGCTGCTTCGCTGCCCGGTCGGATCGGCATCCCCGCCGTGCCTACCGGCGGCGTTCGCGCGAACCTCGTCGGTGCCCGGTGGCGCGATCCACTCGACCAGGCAGGCATCGGGGTGCCGGGCGCGATCCTCAGGGCGGTCCGCGGACGGCCTGTATCACCGGCCGCCTCGGCTCCTCCTTCACGGTGTCCCCTGCGACATGGAGGAACCATGGCCATTCACAACACCGACCGGCTCGTCGCTGTCGGCCCGCGCGACCCGGAGCACGGCTACCCGATGTGGTACCAGGACGCCGCCGGCACCCGGCTGGCGCTCGGCATCGGTCCCGACCCGATGACCCCGGTGGTCGGCGAGCTGCCGAATCCCGGTGCACCGGTGTCGTTCCCGCACAACTTCCCCGATGAGTCGTTCTACTTCGCCGCCGAGGCCGCGATGGCGGTCGGCGGAGCCGGGGTGGTGGGCCGGGCCCGCCTCGTGCTGGCCCTCGAGGCCGCGTTCGGCGGGCCGGGCACGCCCGACCCGTCGGCCCGGGTCGTGTTCGCGCGAATCCGGGTGCGCATCGACGACGTGGTGCCCGGCGCGACCTACGTCATCACCCATCCGTACGGCGTCACCGACCCGCTCGAGGCCGACGACCGGGGGCGGGTCTTCTGGACCGACGACCGCGGTGTCGCCGACGAGCGCCTCGACACCGTCGTCGCCGTCGGCGAGGTGGCGCCGTTCCTGCGCTGGGCCGGTTCGCCACCGCCGGGCTACCTCGGCGACGGCGTCACCGAGCACACCGTCACCGGCAGCCCGTTCGGCACGAATTTCTTCCGCATCGACGGCCCGTCGGTGGCCGACGGCGGCGGCCCGGTCGATCCCGGTGACCCGACCAACCCCGACCGCATCCAGACCGACCTCTTCACTGTCCAGGGCCGGCTCGCCACCCGGCTCGGCGTCGAGGTGACGTCGGCGACCTACGAGCGCGAGGCCGCGGGCGGCATCCACCTCGACGTGCACGCCCGCTCGGCATCCGGTCAGCAGGTCGAGCTCGCGGCGCCCCGCGTCCCGTTCACGACCTCGGGCCCCCATCACGTGGTGCGCGCGGGCGTGGCGAGCGTGCCGGCCACCGTCGAGGTCGTGAACGTCAGCGACGTCCCCGTGACCCGGGTGACCGCCCCGGTCACCGACCGGGTCACCATCACCGATGCGACGCTCGACCTCGGCGCCGGCACACTGACCGTCGCGGCCGAGTCCTCCGACGCCGCCGGACCTGCCCTCACCGCGGTCGGCTTCGGACCCGTCGGTGCCATGCCCACGGCGTTCCCGGCGGCCGCCGTTCCCGCGACCGTCGTCGTCGAGTCGGCGGCCGGCGGCCGGTCCGAGCACGCCGTGCGGCTCACCGGGCCGGATGCCGCGCCGTTGCCGATCCTCGCCGACGCCGGGCCGGATGCCGCTACCGTGCCCGGCGCGGAGGTGACCCTCGACGGGTCCTCCTCCCGGGGCGAGGTCGCCAGCTGGTCCTGGTCGCAGACCGCCGGCACCCCGGTCACTCTCACCGGCGCGACGACCCCGGCCGCGACCTTCACCGCCCCCGCGCCGGGGCCGCTCTCCTTCGACCTCACCGTCACCGGTGCCGGCGGACCGGCATCCGACGGGGTGACCGTGACGGTCGGCCCCGCGCCGCCGCCGGACGTCGTTGAGGTCGAACGCGCCCAGTACCGCACCGGTCGGAGGCAGTTCCGGGTCGACGGCACGCTCACCGGCGCGCTCCCGGCCGAGGTCGCCGTCACCTACGCCGGAATCGAGCTCGGCCGTTCGGCGGTCGACCTCACCGGCGCCTGGGACGTGCGCCGCACGCTCACCGCGGCCGAGGACCACCTGGTGCCCACGGTCGGTGACACCCTCACCGCCGCCAGCGCCACCGGCTCCGACACCGCCACCGTCGTCGTGCGCGACTGACCCTTGGAAAGGACACCCCATGGACCTGCGGTACGACCTGTCCGGCACGTTCGTCGAGTCCTGCACCTGCGAGGTGATCTGCCCGTGCTGGGTCGACGACACCCCCGACGAGGACCACTGCTCCGGGTTCTTCGCCTGGACCTTCGCGCGCGGCTCGACGATCGAGGGCCACGACGTCTCGCGACGGACGGTGGTGAGCGTCACCGTGCACGGTGACCGCCGCCGCGGCGGCGAGAGCGAGTCGGTGCTCTTCGTCGACCGGCGCGCGCCGCGCGAGGTGGCCGACCTCCTCGTCACGGCGTTCTCCGGCGACGGTGGCGGACCGCTCGGCGCGCTGCGCGACGTCACCGGCGACGTGCTCGCGGCCGGCCACGCCGACGTCACCGTCACCGCCGACGGCGACGGCTTCCTGGTCTCCGTGCATGCGTCGGGCGGCGCCCAGCTGCTCGGCGCCCACGGACGCCCGGAACGCTTCGACGAGTCGAGCGAGCCGCTCACCCTGCGCCACACCGCGCTGTCCCGTGAGCTCGGGATGGCGAGCGCCCCGGCGACCGCGCACCGCACCGAGGCGCTCGTCGTCGACATCCAGGCCCTGCCCGGCCACCCGGTCGACGTCACCGGCCGCTCGGCGATGCGCGGCCGGTTCCGCTACCGCGCCGTCGGGGGCATCGACGAGGACGTCGCCGAGGCCGAGCATGTCGGCTGACATCGCCCGGATGACGGGACGCCCGCCTCCTGCGGCGCGGCGGCTGCTCGGCCGCCGCCCGACGGGGGAGCAGGCCCTCGTCGTGGCGGTGCTCGTCGTCGCGGCCCTGGCCTGGGTCGTGCGCGTCGCCGAGCACGACGGCGTGCTCGCCGGCGCCCACGGCGGTCGCGACCGCCACGCCCTCGACCGTGCCGACGACGGTGCCCTCGTTCCCACGACCCCGGCCGGCCCGGATGCCGGGGCTGCCGGCGACCTCGGAGATGTCGGGAAGGTCAGCCACCACGGCGGGGGTCGGGAGGTGGCGCTGGCGGCGGGCGGGTCGTCATCCGCGGTCGTTCCCTGGGTGCTCGGCTGGGTGCTCATGGTGGTCGCGATGATGCTGCCGCCCGCGCTGCCGCTGCTGCGCACGATGCGGCGCGTCGGCGCCCGGGTGGGGCGTCCCCTGCGTGTCGTCGGCGCCACGACGGTCGCCTTCGTCGGCGTCTGGACCGTGGCCGGCATCGGCCTGCTCGCCGGCGGAGGCGTCATCGCGGGGCTCCTCGACCGCTCGGCCTGGGTCGCCGGGCATCCCGCCGTACCGAGCGGGCTCGCGGCGGTCGCCGTGGGTGCCTACCAGCTCTCACCGCTGCGCCGGGCCTGCCTCACGGCGTGCCGCAGCCCGGCCGCCCTGCTGCTCACGACGTGGAGCGGAACGCGCCCGGCCGTCACCGAGGCCGCGCACACCGGCCTGCGCTACGGCGCGGTCTGCGTCGGCTGCTGCTGGGCGCTCATGGCGCTCACCCTGACCGTGGGTGCCGCGGCGCTTCCGCTCATGGTGCTCGCCGGGGTGGTGATGGCGCTGGAGCGGCTGGCGCCACCGCTGCGGGCCCTCACCCCCGTGGTGGCCGCGGGAGCCGTGCTCATCGGCGCGCTCCTCATCATCGGCGTCCTGCCGCCCGGCCTTCCCCTCTGACC